>DXGO01000029.1 GCA_019113885.1 Candidatus Alistipes intestinipullorum
GGCCCGGTAGATATTGCCGACCGGACCGTATTTGAAGGTGTAACGGCCAGGGTAGATCATTTCGAGCCGTTTGACGAGATTCGGCAGGCCGATGCCAGAACCGCTGCGGTCCGACTCCGGGGACTTGGGGAAAAGGCTGTTTTCGATGCGGCATATCAACTGTCCCTCGATCTCGTGGAGGTCGATCAGGATATGCGAGGCCTTGTCGTTGCTCACCCCGTGCTTGAAGGCATTCTCGACAAGCGAGATGAAGAGGAGCGGCGCCACAGGGGTTTGCGACGGGGTGTCGGGCAGCGAGACGTAGACCCGCACATGACGTGGCAGCCGTATGCGCATCAGTTCGATGTAGTCGCGTAAAAACACGATTTCGTCGGCCAGCGGCACTTCGGGGCGGCTGCTGTCATAGAGTACGTAGCGCAACATCCGGCTCAGGTCGAGTACTGCCTGTTGGGCACGTGCGGTGTCGAGCTGGATGAGCGAATAGATGTTGTTGAGCGTGTTGAAGAGAAAGTGGGGGTTGAGCTGGCTCTTGAGATTCTGCAGTTCGGCTTCGGTGCGGCGGTGTTCCAGCTCCTGCCGGGCGGTTTCGGCCCGATACCAGCCTCCGGTCATGCGGATGGCCACGCTGACGCCCACGACCAGCAGGTAGAGCATGGCATTGCTGGCGAAGAAACGCACGGTGTCTTGCCAGGGACGGTCGATGGGCGGACGGGTGGCGACGGGCGGAAGTATGTAGCGGAAGAGCAAGTGAACACCCAGCATGACAACCCCTACGAGCAGCAGGTTATAGAGGATAAACCTGCCGACGCGGAACGAGGAGAGCTCGCGTCCGATCAGCAGGCAATAGTTCGTGTAGAAGACGATCATGAAGGAGAGCGGTACGAGCAGGAAATGGATGTATTGCTTCCCGGTCATCAACGGGCGGTCGGGGTTGGTGACGAAGAGCGGCATACCCAGAATCACTGCCCATACGGTCAGGTGGATCAACCATCCGGCATATTTCGATTGCTTGGCTGTCATACAGACAAATATACGTAAAAATTTTGACTCCTGTTTCGGTGGTCGAGACACCTTTGTGTTTCGACCGTCGGGTTATGTTTTTCACTTCTCGCAGCAATGGAGCAGGGCTTTCCCCGAAGCCGTCCGGGCGCGTAGGAGTTTTCCGATCCGTCTTGAAGTCTCCTTCCGCCTCCTGAACCCCGCCTCTTAGGCGGTCCCATCTAAGAGATGGGTTTCCGGGTAACCGGAGGCTGTCAGCTTTCGAAGCGGTTCTGTGTTCCCACCCGAAACCGCTCGGGCGCGTAGGAGTTTTCCGATCCGTCTTGAAGTCTCCTCCCGCCTCCTGAATCCCGCTTCTTAAGCGGGGACTATTCGTAGCGGAGGGCTTCGATGGGGTCAAGCATGGCGGCCTTCTGGGCCGGATACCATCCGAAGAAGACCCCCGTGAGGGTGCAGACCGCAAACGAGAGGAAGACGCTCCAGGGCTGGATGTAGATCGGGAAGGCCGCGACAATATTGACCACGATGGCGGCCCCCACCCCCAGAATGACGCCGATCAGGCCTCCCGTGACGCTGATCAGGATCGACTCGATAAGGAATTGCGCCAGGATGTCGATTCCTTTGGCGCCGATCGACATGCGAAGCCCGATCTCGCGTGTGCGCTCGGTGACGGAGACATACATGATGTTCATGATGCCGATGCCGCCGACGAGCAGCGAGATCCCCGCCACGGCCGCCAGCAACACGGTCATCATGTCGGTCGTCGAGGTGAGCATCGACGAGAGCTCCTGCTGCGAGCGGATCGAGAAGTCGTCGTCATCGGTTGCCTTGAGACGGTGGTTCTCGCGCAGAATGGCCGAAATCTCGTCGATAGCCTGGTCGGTATAGGCTTCGGTGAGCGCCGAGCATACGATCTCCTGCAGGTGAGTGATGGCGAGGATGCGTTTTTGTACGGTGGTGTAGGGGGCGATAATCAGGTCGTCCTGGTCCATGCCCATGCTGTTGTACCCCTTGCTTTCGAGTACCCCGACGATGCGGAAGGGAATGGTTCCGAAACGGATCACCTTGCCCACGGGGTTCTCGCCCTCGGGGAAGAGTTCGTCGACGACCGTTTTCCCGATGAGGCAGACCTTGGCGGCGGTCTTGATGTCCTGCTCGGAGAAGGTGTCGCCGTCCTCGACCTTGTAGCGGCGGATCTCGAGGTAGTCGAGGTTCACGCCGTAGACGGTTGTCGGGGTGTTGTTCGCCCCGTAAACGGCCTGTCCGGCGCTGTTGACCGACGGCGAAACATAGGTCACGAAACGCGTTTTGTTCTGAATGTCCTCCAGGTCCTGCAACTTCAGCGACTCCATGTCGTCGGCGCTCAACTGCACGCCGCCCCGGCGGTCGCCGCCCGGATGGATCATGATCATGTTGGAGCCCATTTCGCTGATTTCGGCCTGGATGCTTTTTTTCGATCCTTGTCCGATGGCCAGCATCGTGATGACCGACGCCACGCCGATGATGATTCCCAACATGGTCAGGAATCCTCGGAGCTTGTTGTTGCTCAGGGCCTTGACGGCGATTTTGAAAAGGTTTGCAAAGTTCATGGCTCAATCCTCCTGTTTGGGCAGGCGCGCCAGTGCCTCGGCGGCGCTCAGCATGTGGTCGTTGTATGTGTCGTCGGTGACGTGTCCGTCGCGCAGGGTGATGTTGCGGCTGCTGTACTGTGCGATCTCGGGGTTGTGCGTCACGAAGATGATCGTACGGCCTGCGGCGTGGAATTCCTGGAAGAGTACCAGCACCTCGAAGCTCGTACGGGTATCGAGGTTTCCCGTGGCCTCGTCGGCGAGAATCACCGCGGGGTTGTTGACCAGCGCCCGGGCGATGGCCACGCGCTGCATCTGTCCTCCGGACATCTGGTTGCTGCGGTGCTGGAGGCGGTCTCCGAGGCCGACGGCCTGCAACGCCTCGACAGCCCTCCGGCGCCGTTCGGCGGCCGAGCAGGCGGGGTTATACATCAAGGGCAGCTCGACATTCTCGACCGCGGTGGTCTTCGGCAGCAGGTTGTAGTTCTGGAAAACGAAGCCGATCTTGCGGTTGCGGAGCGTGGCGCGCTGGTTCTTGTCCATCGTGCGCACGGCCACACCGTCGAGGTAGTACTCCCCGGAGGTCGGGGTGTCGAGGCAGCCGAGCGTATTGAGCAGTGTCGACTTCCCCGATCCGGAGGTTCCCATGATGGTCACGAACTCCCCTTCGCGGATCGTGAACGACACCCCGCGCAGGGCGTGTACCGTCTCGTCGCCCACGCGGAAATCGCGCCGGATCTTCTCCAGCCGGATAATCTCCCTCTCCATGGTGCTATTTTTTCTTGTCGTTTCCTCCCGGGGGCGTCGGCATGAAGGGGCTGCGTTCGGCGGCGGCCGGGGCGGGGGCCGAGACGGCGGCTGCCATGTCGACGGCCACGATGTCGCCATCCGAGAGTCCGTCGATGATCTCCGTGCGGTCGCCGCTGGCGGCTCCGGCGGTTACCAGGCGGGGCGAGAGCGTCTGCCCGTTGACGACCCATACGGTGCGTTTCGTCCCCGCCTCGCTCTGCGACGGCTCCGCCTCGGCGGTCATTTCCAGCTCGGCGAGCAGCACGGCGTCGGGCACGAAGCGCAGGGCGCGGGTCGGAACCGACAGGGCATTCTCCTTTTCGAGCGTGTAGATCGTGACGTTGGCCGTCAGCCCGGGTTTGAGTTTCAGGTCGGGGTTGTGGGCCGTGATGACCACCTCATAGGTCACGACGCTCGACTCGGTGGTCGCCTCGAGGCGCACCTGCTCGACCACGCCCTCGAACGTGTCGTCGGGGTAGGCGTCGACGGTGAAATCCACGCGTTGTCCTTCGGTGACCTGCCCGATGTCGGCCTCGTCGACGTCGGCCACGACCTGCATCTGCGTAAGGTCGTTGGCGATGGTGAAGAGCGTCGGGGTCTCGAATCCCGCGGCTACGGTCTGCCCCTCCTCTACGGCGCGGCTGATGACCACGCCGTCGATCGGCGAGGTGATGGTCGCATAGCCGAGGTTGCGTTCGACCTTGACCATCGCGGCCTTGGCCTGTTCATAGGCGTTGCGGGCCTTTTCATAGAGGTAGAAGGCTTCGTCGTACTCGGCGTCGCTCACCAGCTCCTTTTCGTGGAGCGTGCGCGTCCGGGTATAGTTTTTGAGCTGGTACTCGTACTCGGTCTTGCTGCTGGCCTCTTCGGCCTGCGCCGACTCCAGCTCGGCCTGCAGGGTCACCTTGTCCATCTCGGCGATGAGCTGCCCGGCCTTGACCACATCGTTGTAGTCGACGTAGAGCTTGTCGATGATGCCCGAGACCTGGGTGCCGACCTCGACCTCGGTGACGGGTTCCACGGTGCCGGTAGCCGTTACCGAGTTGCTGATCGTAATGCGGGTGGTCGTGTCTGTTTCGAGGGTGATTCCTCCGGTTTTGGTGGGGCGCAGCAGCAGCCAGCACCCTGCGGCTACCACCGCGATACAGCCCGCGAGGAGCCATTTTTTCCGTTTTGTCGTCATATTGCGTTTCCGGTTTTTAGAAATTCGACGTGACTTCGCGGCCCTGGTAGATGTTGAGCAACTCGATGTTCATCAGGGCTATGTATTTGGCCTGCAGCACCTCCTGACGTGCCGCGGAGTATTCGTTCTGTGCGGTGATCAGCTCGACGGTGTTTTTCATGCCCACGGCGAACTGCTGGTCGGTTAACTCGAAACTCTCCCGTGCGTAACGCTCCTTTTCGGTGGCGGCGAGGTATTGCGACTGTGCCGATACGGCGTCGAGGTAGGCGGTTTCGACCTTGCGGAGCAACGTCTTGCGCAGGTCCTGCCACGAGAGTTCGCTGTTGGCCACCTCGAGGCGCGCCTTGTTGACGGCCGTACGGTTCTTGCGGTTCGAGAAGATTGGGATGCTGAGCGTGAGTCCGACGTTCTCGTTAAAACGGTTCCAGACCTGCGAGCCGCTTTCGTAACTGTTGCCCGACATGTGCCCGGTGCCGATGCCGGCCGAGAGCGAGAGGGTGGGGAGGTAACCCGCGCGGGCCTGCTTTACGCCCAGCTCCGCGGCTTCGACGGCCAATTCGCCCCGCCGGATCTCGGGCATCGCTTCGAGAGCCGTGGTATAGATGTCGCTCTTGGAGGGAAGGGTCGCCAGCACCTCCTCTTCGGCGATCGTCGGGGAGGCGAAGCGCATCTCCTCGGAGATGTCGAGTTCGAGCAGCTGCTTGAGCTGCAACCGGTAATCGTCGAGCGAGGTGCGGGCCACGGTGGCCTGGTAACGATCGCTGGCATACTGGCTTTCGAACTGTGCGAGGTCGACGCGGCTGATCGACCCCACGGCCTTCATTTCGGCGGCCCGGTCGCGCTGTACGCGGGAGATTTCGGCCGTACTCTCGGCGATCGTCACCGCCTCGGCGGCGTAGAGTGTCTGGAGGTAGGCCTGCACGATGGCTACGCGGATGTCGTTTTCCGACTCGGCGACTGTCAGGGCGTCGATGTCGTTCTGCAGGTTCTGCTGCTTGACGGCCGTGCGGAGCTTGCCGCCGGCGTAAAGCGTCATGTCGGCATTGACCCCGTAGGTGGCGGTGTAACTGTTGTTGTCCTCGACATTCGACGAGGGATAGTTCGTGAATCCGTGGGTCGTCGAGGCGGAGAGCGACGGCAGCAGGGCCGCCCGGGCCTCCTTGGTGTCCTCGATTCCCGAGAGGTAGTTGTTGCGGTTCTGTTGCAGCTCGATGTTGTTCTCCAGGGCGTATTCGAGGCAGTCGTGCAGCGTCCAGATTCGCACGGAATCCTGGGCGAAGGCTGTCCGGCAGCCCAGCAGCGCGATGCATCCTATCAGCAGGTATCGTTTCATGGCGGGATGTTTGATTCTGCCACAAAACTACCCGATGCCTTCCGCACGCGCAATTATAATGGACGAATGCCCGGATTCCGTCGACGAATGCGCTGTTTCTCCCGACTTTCGCAGCGGCCCGTCCCGGGATGCCGGCATTCGGGGCGTTGCCGTTTTTGTTCCGGATTCTGCCGTGATGACCGGCTATGTCATTGGAGGATCGGCGGCGGAGGCTCCGTTGTGCCGAGGCCCTGCAAGTGAAAGAGCCGGACAGGATCATCTCCTGCCCGGCTCTCTTCTGAAGCGGCTTCCGATACGGCGCCGGCGTTATTTGCGGCGTTCGATCTCGTACTCCAGTTCGCCGCGGCTGTTGACCAGCGAGTAGTGCATGACCCCCTCGTCGAACGAGAGCAGCCCGAATCCCGAATTTTCGCTTGCATACTGCGTCAGCGGCCCTCGCTCCGGAGCGCGCTGCCTCGAGGCCGAGGTGTTCACCACGTAATCGATGCTGTCTTGTCCCGTGCGGATGTGCTGGAACGTGTGGATGTGCCCGCAGAAGTAGGCGTCGACCCCGTTCCGGCGGAAAATATCCTCCAGCCGTGCCCGCATGTTCTCCTGCTCGATGTCGTCCTTCTTGTCGTAGGTGTACATCGGGTGGTGCCCCACCACGATTTTCCACTTCTCCGTCGAAGCCTGCAAAACACTGTCGATCCACCGTACTTCGGCGTCGGGGTCCACGAGCTGCACGTCGGGATATTGGTCTGACTCTTCCCGATACTTGTCGATCAGCGGCGTCGTGTCGATGAAGACGAAGCGCACGCGCTCCGAGTCGGGTTCGTCGTCATCCAGCGGCGCGGAGAAGGTGTAGCAACGGTCCGGCATGTTCCAACGGCGGCTGACATCCGCATAGTCCATCACTGCCTGCGTGTTGCCGCGGTATTCGTGGTTCCCCAGTACGCCGTACCAAGGGCATTGCAGCTCTCCGTGGGTGTAGATGCTTTCGAAATTGCTCCACAGCAACGGGTCGCGGGTCGACTGAATTCCATTGTAGTGGAACAGGTCGCCGCACGAGATCACGAACTCGGGTCCCAGTTTGTCGGCATAGACGCCCATCCACTCTCCGATCAGCCTCTGGTCGTAGGAGCCGTTCCGGCCGGCGTCGGAGAGCATCAGGATGTTGAGTTCTCCGTCGAAGGTTCCTTCGGCGGCTCTCTTCTCCGGTTCGGTTGCCGTGCAGGCCGCGAAGGCCAGCGACAGCAAAATAAAGCAGAATCTGTTCATAGAAAAGTAAGTCTAAAATGGTTTCTCGGCGGCAAAGATAGGTAATATTCGTACACGCGGATGGTGGCGCTTTAATCTTAACTGGATTGTAATGCTTTTGTATACAGGCTGTTGTATAGGTATAAAACCGCAGTAACACTAGCGTCCTACTTTTGCCGCAGAAAAAACGATTATCCGATTTTTTAAGTGATTATGAAGAAACATTGCCTTTTCATTCTTTTCGCGTTGGTTTCGGGCGTATTTGCTCCTGCCGCTCTGCAGGCTGCTTCGGAGAACGAAATCGAATCTGCCGCGAATGTCGCGCTTGCCGCTCCCCGCGGTTCGCTCACCGGTGTTGTTCTCGATGACAATCGGCATGCCATCCAGGGAGCTGTCGTCTATATCCGTTCGCTGAACCTGGGTGCCGTGACGACCTCGGACGGAAGTTTTTCACTCCGCGGGATTCCCGAAGGGCGATACGAGGTATGCGTGAATTACGTGGGTTATGAACAGATCTGCCAGTCCTACGACATCCGCAAGGATCAGACCCTGCGGTGCGAGTTTCTCCTTCATGAAGGTATGGCGATCGGCAGTGTTGTCGTGTCGGGCATTGTCGAGGGGCAGCGCCGGGCGCTCACCCTCCAGAAGAACAATGACGGGGTGAGCAACATCGTCGCCGCCGACCAGATGAGCCGCTTTGCCGACGCCAACATCGGTGACGCCATGAAACGCATCCCGGGCATTAACGTCCAGTACGACCAGGGCGAGGCCCGTTTCGGGCAGGTGCGCGGTACGTCGCCCGACCTGACCTCGGTGACGCTCAACGGCAACCGCCTGCCCTCGGCCGAGGGCGACTCGCGCGCTGCACAGCTGGACCTTATCCCCACGGACATGATCCAGACGATCGAGGTGCACAAGGTCGTCACGGCCGACATGGATGGCGACGCCATCGGCGGGGCGGTGAACCTCGTGACGAAGAATTCTCCCTACCGGCAGCGTGTGGCCGCGACGGCCGGCATGGGTTACAACCCCATCTCGCAGCGGGTGACGTTCAACGGATCGGCAAGCTGGGGTTCGCGCTTTTTCAAGGACAAGCTCGGGGTTATGGCGTCGCTCGCCTATCACAACAACCCGACCGGCTCGGACAACATCGAGGCGACCTGGAAGCAGGACGACAATGACAACGCCTATGTCGACGAGTTCGAGGTCCGGCAGTATTACGTGCACCGCGAGCGGCAGAGCTACTCGCTCTCGCTGGACTGGAAGTTCAATGAGAACCACAAGATCGAGCTCCGCGGCATGTACAACCGTCGCAACGACTGGGAGAACCGCTATCGCCTGACCTACAAGGACATCACGCCCGAATCGGACGGCACGGCCACGGCCTACCTGCGGCGTCAGACCAAGGGCGGGGCATCCGACAACAAATTCGCACGCCTCGAGCGTCAGCAGACCGCCGACATCGCCCTCTCGGGAGAGCACAACCTCGGATGGCTGGGTGTGGAATGGGGCTTTGACTATGCCCGGGCCTCGGAGGACCGGCCCAATGAGCGTTACATCGGCCTGGAGAGCGACGAGGACAACCCGATCCTTTTCGACGTCGATCTCAGCGACGAGCGGGAGCCGCGCTTCATCCCCACCGACCCCTCGCGCATGGCGCTCAACACGACGAATTTCATCAAGCTCGACGAACTGACCGAGTCGTTCAGCGAGATCGAAGAGACCGAATACAAGGCCCGTGTCGACCTGCGGGCGCGCCTCTTCACCGGCACCTTCGCCGGAACGCTCCGCGCCGGATACAAATACCAGGACAAGGAGAAGTCGAAACTGATCACCTTCTACGATGTGGAGCCTGCCGACGAGACGGCCTTCATCGCCGCTGCCATGGGCTCCGGCAATACGTTCGACGCCACGCGCAAGAATTTCTACGCCGGCGACTACACCGTCGGGGATTTTGTCAGCAAGCAGTACCTCTCGCGGCTCGACTTCACGGACGCCTCGCAGTTCGAACTCTCGCGCAACCCGATGGAGGAGGCCGAGAACTATACCGGACACGAGACCATCCATGCCGCCTACCTTCGCTATGACCAGCAGTTCGGCACCCGTCTGAAACTGATCGCCGGACTTCGCCTCGAGCACACCGCCTACGACTATACGGGCAATGCCCTCCACGTGGACGCCGAGGAGGAGAACATCACCTTCACGCCGGCTACGAGCCGGCGCGATTACGACAACTGGCTGCCTTCGGTGCTGCTCAAGTACGAGCCGATGGACGACATGGTGCTGCGTGCCAGCTTCACCACGACGCTCGCCCGTCCGAAATTCCGCCAGATGGTTCCGGGCGACCGCGTGAACCTCGCCGACGAGGAGTATACGATGGGCAACCCCGACCTGCGCAACACCGTGTCGAACAACTACGACCTGATGTTCGAGTACTACTTCAAGTCGATCGGTCTGGTGTCGGTCGGTGTCTACTACAAGCAGATTTCCGACTTCATCGTTGATGCCATGATCGAGGACCAGACGATCGGCGATACGGAGTTCAAGGAGCTCTACAAGGCCGTCAATGCCGGAGACGCCACGCTCTTCGGCGTGGAGGTGGCCTTCCAGCGCGACCTGGGATTCATCTCCCCGGCGTTGAAAAACTTCGGAATCTACACCAACTACACCTACAACCGCTCGAAGGTTACGCGCCTGACCGACCCGATCTTTGCCGGGCGCAGTGCCGATGACATCCAGCTCCCCGGCACCCCCAAGCATACGGTCAACGCCTCGCTCTACTTTGAGAACCGGCGTCTTACGGCCACCCTTTCGTACAACCACGCCAGCTCGTTCCTCGACAACGAGGAGATGGGTATGACGCCCTTCACCGACCGTTACTACGACAGCGTCAACTACCTCGATGCCAACATCTCGGTCCGTGCCGCGAAGCATGTTTCGATCTTCGCCGAAGTAGGTAACCTGTTGAACCAGCCATTGCGTTACTATCAGGGTACGAAGGATCGCGTACGTCAGGCCGAATACTACGGCATCCGCTGTTCGGTGGGTGCGAAGGTCCGTTTCTGAGTTAGAGATTCTTTTCCTTGGGGGTGGGTCCCCGATAATGCGGTAAAGCGCCTCGGAATTCAATCCGAGGCGCTTTACCGTTGCTGCGGTTTGTGGCTGCCCGATGGCATTTGTTCCCCGCGGTTGCACCGGACGCCGTCGGACGCCTGTATGCTGCGAAACGGCCCGTTTCGTGTAGGATACGGCCGGCGCTGCAAAAGTACTTCCGGGGAGCGATGCCGGACGGGCGATTCCTGAAGCGATGTTTGTGCAGGTTCTCTGCCTGTTGTGGATAGTTTGTCAGGGGGGATGAAAATGCAAACGATGTCGTGGAGGGTTGTCGACTTTTTGTGAAATGTCAGTGAGAACCTCCGCCAGTCAGCTCGGGAAAAGAAAAACCGCGCAAACTTTCGTTTAACGCGGTTTTCAGTGCCCAGGACAAGACTCGAACTTGCACGAACGCAATTGTTCACTACCCCCTCAAAGTAGCGTGTCTACCAATTTCACCACCTGGGCATTGCACGCCCCGAATCAACTTTCGGGCCTGCAAATATAGACACTATTTTGTGATTTGCAAAATTTTTCGCCCAAAAACACGGTTTTTTGTCCACGGTGCCCGCAGCCCCATTCACGAATGTCCCGTTTGCGGGGCCCCGGCACCGGGCTTTGGGGTCATTTGAGCCTCATTTCACGGATCAGATGTCCGGCGCCGCCCACGCGGTCGATCACGAACAGCACGTAGCGGATGTCGACGGCGATGTTACGGCAGATCGAGGGATCGAAGGCGATGTCGCTCATCGTTGAACGCCATGTGCGGTCGAAGTTGATGCCGATCAGTTCGCCGTCGCCGTTCAGGACGGGCGAGCCGGAGTTGCCTCCCGTGGTGTGGTTCGACGCCAGGAAGCAGACAGGTACCGTGCGGCGGCCGTCGATCTCCGCGGCCCAGCGCCCGTACTCCTTCGAGGCGTAGAGGTCGCGCAGCGACTGCGGGATGTCGTAGTCGTAGATCTCGGGGTTGTCCTTGGCGATGATTCCGTCGAGGGTCGTTTGCGGCTTGTGGTACTCGCCGTCGGCATATTCGTAGCCGGCAATCGAACCGTAGGCCACGCGCAGCGTCAGGTTCGCATCGGGATAGAAGGCCCGTTCGGTGTCCCAATCGCGCAGCCCCTTGATGTAGACGGTATAGAGTTCGTTAAGGCGTCTGCTCGTGAGGTTGCGTAGCGAGTGGGTGCCAGCCAGCCACGTGATGTGGTCGAGCATGCGTTTCGTGCCGTTGCGCAGCGAGTCGGAGAGCGGGGTGTCGCCGCCGGCCCACACCTCCTCGAAGACCCGCTCGGCAAAGGCGTCGGGCGAACCGTTTGCAGCCACGCCATCAAGGAAGGCCGGCACCTGATAGTTTGCCGGACAGCGGCGTGCATACTCGCCGAAGAGCCAGCGGAACAGCTCCCGTTCGGTCTCGCGGCGGGACGGGAAGACCTCCTCGTTACGCTCCGCGTCTCCGTACTTCGCGGGCAGCGCCTGAAGGGTTTCGAGGGTGATCTCCCGGGCGAAGTAGGGTGTCATGATGCGGGCGTATTCGGCCTTGAGGTCGCTTACCACGCGGCGGTATTCAGGCTTGTCCTGGGCCCAGCGGTCGAACGCCTCTTCGTAGGCGCGCTTCGAAGCCACGGTGCCGCGGCGTTCGATGCCCAGTACCTCGCCCTGCCACTTCTTCCAGGCGTTGGCGATCGAGGCGTGCTTGGCAGCGTAGTGGATGCGCAGTGCCGGGTCGCTCTCCTGGGCCCGGGAGATGATCTCGAGACGCCCGTCGCGGATGGCGATCCTCGCGGGGTCGGATTGCTCGGCAATGTAGGAGACCGCGTCCGAGAGAATGTACTCCTGGGTGTTGCCCGGGAATCCGTAGATCATCGTGAAATCCCCCTCGTCGAAGCCGCGGGTCGAGATTGTGAAGTACTTCTTCGGACGATAAGGGACGTTGTCGGGCGAGTAGGCGGCGGGCTTGTTCTCCTTCGAGGCATAGATGCGGAAGACGGAGAAGTCGCCCGTGTGGCGGGGCCAGATCCAGTTGTCGGTGTCGCCGCCGAACTTGCCGATCGACGAAGGGGGCGCGGCCACGAGGCGCACGTCGTCGAACTGCTCGTAGACGAAGAGGAACTGCTGGTTGCCGTAATACATCTGCTCGACGGTAGCCTTGTAGCCGGGCTCTCCGGCGCACGCCGCAGCGATGATCTGGTCTTCCGTTTCGCCTGCGGCGATACGGTCGGTGACCTCCTCCATGCGCACGAGGAAGCGCACGTTGAGGTCCTTGTTCGGGAGCTCCTCCGCGCGCGAGCGGGCCCAGAACCCGTCGGTCAGGTAGTCGTGTTCGATGGTCGAGTGGCGCTGTATGGCGTCGTAGCCGCAGTGGTGGTTCGTCAACAGGAGCCCTTCGGGGGAGACGAGCTCTCCGGTGCAGCCGCCGTCGAAGAGCACTACGGCATCTTTCATCGAGGCGCGGTTGATCGAGTAGATGTCTTCGGCCGTGAGGCGGAAGCCTTTCGAGCGCATGTCGTCGATGCGTCCGGAAATCAGGCTCGGGAGCCACATGCCCTCGTCGGCTGCGGCAGGCAGCAGAAAGAGTAGGGCGAACAGGGTCAGCAACGGGGTCAGCAGGCAGTTTCTTTTCATTGGTTCAGGAATTTGTCGAGTTCGGTGTATACTTTCTGGATGGGGAGCCCCATGACGTTGTAGAACGACCCTTCGATGCGTTCGATGGCGGCGTATCCGATCCACTCCTGGATACCGTACGACCCGGCCTTGTCGAACGGGCGGAAGGCGTCGACGTAGTAGGTGATCTCCTCGTCGGTGAGGTTTCGGAACCAGACGTCGGTGCGTGCCTCGAACGAGTGCTCGCCCTCGGCGGTGCGCAGCGTGACGCCCGAGACCACCGTGTGACGGTGTCCCGAGAGGTCGTGCAGCATCCGCAACGCTTCGTCGCGTCCGTGGGGCTTGCCGAGCACACGGCCGTTGAGGACCACCACCGTATCGGCCGTCAGCAGAATGTCGCCCGGGGCGAGCTGCGCGGGATAGGCGTGGCTTTTGAGCTGCGAGAGATAGAGGGGTACCTCCTCGGCCGCCAGATCGGCCGGGTAGACCTCCTCGCAGTCGTATTTCGGGGCCAGCTCGTAGGGCAGGCCGCAGCCGGTCATCAGTTCCCGCCGTCGGGGCGACTGCGAGGCCAGCAGCAGCCGGCGGTTGCGGAGTTTTTCGTGGAGCAACATGGTGTGGGATTTATCGGATGTCGAAATTCAGGAGCTCGCGCCCTTCGAGCGTGGCGCGGAGCGTGTCACCGGGCTTTACGGCCCCGACGCCCGCCGGGGTTCCGGTGAAGAGCAGGTCGCCCATGCGGAGGGTCACGTACTGCGAGACGGCGGCGATCAGGCGGTCGACCGTGAAGATCATCTCTGCGGTGTCGCCCGTCTGGCGGCGCTCTCCGTTGACCTCGAGCGCGAAATGGAGCCGCTGGACATCGCCTCCCAACTCGGCGAGCGGCACGAACTGCGGCGAGAGGGCCGCCGAATGGTCGAACGCCTTGCAGCGCTCCCAGGGCAGCCCCTCGGCGATGGCCTCGCGCTGGAGGTCCCGGGCCGTGAAGTCGATGCCGAGCCCCACCTCGTCGTAGTAGCGGCGGGCGAAGCGTTCGGCAATGGCCCTCCCGACGCGGTTGATACGCACGACCAGCTCGCATTCGTAATGCACCTCCTGCGAGAAGTGCGGGATGTAGAAGGGGGCGTTGTTGCGCAGCAGCGCCGTGTCGGGCTTCATGAACCAGACGGGTTCAGCGCCGCTCTCGGCCAGTCCGGTGTCGTGGTGCAGTTCGGCGGCGTGTGCCCGGAAGTTGCGTCCGATGCAGATGATCTTCATGATTCGCGGTTTTTGAGCAGTTCGACCATGCGGCGGGCGAAGCGGTCGCTGGCCCCCGGGCCTCCGATCAGGGTACGCAGTTCGTCGAAGTCGGCGAGCATTTTTTCGCGGCGCTCTCCGCCCGGGAGGATGGCCCGCAGTTCGCGCTCGGCGCGCGTGACGTCGAGGTTCGACTGCAGGATTTCGGCCACCGCTTCGCGCCCGAGGTTGAGGTTCACGAGCGATACCCACGGGCAGCGCACTACCAGCGGCATACCGTAGTATTCGATCGGGGCAAGGCGGTAGACCACCACTTCGGGCGTTCCCAGCAGGGCCGTCTCGAGGGTTGCGGTGCCCGAGGCGACGACGGCCGCCTCGGCGGCCCGGAGCATTTCGTAGGTCTGGTCGCAGACGCAGCGGATGCCGCTGCCGGCCAGGTACCGTTCGTAGAGCGAGGGGGCGAGCCACGGTACGGCGGCGACGACGAACTGGTGCCCGGGGAAGCGTTCCGACAAGGCTGCCATCAGAGGAAGGTTTTTGCGGATTTCCGAGGCGCGGCTGCCGGCCAGCAGGGCGATGATCGGCCGCTGGTCGAGGCCGTTGCGGTGGCGGAACTCCTCCGGGAAGGGCAGCGTCCCGCGTCGCGCCTCGAGGGCGTCGACCAAGGGGTTCCCCTCGAAAAGGGGTTCGATGCCATGCTTCGGGAAGTAGTCGCACTCGAAGGGAAAGATCACGAAGAGCCGGTCGACATACCGTTGTATGGACTTCACGCGCCCTTCGCGCGAGGCCCACACCTTCGGGGCGATGTAGTAGAAGGTGCGGATTCCCTGCGTGTGGGCCCAGCGGGCCATCTTGAGGTTGAACCCCGGGTAGTCGATGAGGATCAGCACGTCAGGGGCATAGTCCGCGACGTCGTTCTGGCATTCGCGCATCTGCCGCCGGATGGTCCCGAGGTTCTTCACCACCTGCACGACGCCGAAAAACGACGTCTCGCGGTAGTGTTTTCGTAAATTGGCCTTACCGCCTGCTTGGGCCATAAGGTCTCCGCCCCAGAAGCGGAATTCCGCCCCGGGGTCGGCTTTCTTGAGCCCTTCGATCAGGTTGGCGCCGTGGAGGTCGCCCGAAGGCTCTCCGGCGATCAGGTAATATTTCATGGCAGCAATCGCTTTTTTCAATGGGTCGGCAGCCCTGTCGGCCGCTCTTCCTGGGTTCTCTTTCAGCGGTTCGGGCTTGTCTCTCCCTTCTTCGATTATTTCTCCAGCAGGTCGGGCCGCAGGCGCCGCGTGCGTTCGAAAGCCTGCTCGTCCTGCCACTTCTCGATCTCCGCGAAGTTGCCCGACAACAGCACGTCGGGAACCCGCCAGCCGCGGAACTCCGCCGGACGCGTGTAGACCGGCGGGGCCAGGAGGTTGTCCTGGAACGAGTCGGTGAGGGCCGATGCCTCGTCGCCGATCGCTCCCGGGATGAGGCGTACGACCGAGTCGGCGATGATGCACGCGGCCAGCTCGCCGCCCGTGAGCACGTAGTCGCCGATCGAGATTTCGCGCGTGACGAGGTGTTCGCGGATACGGTGGTCGATACCCTTGTAGTGGCCGCAGAGGATGATGATGTTCTCGAGTGTCGACAGCCGGTTGGCCTCGTGCTGGTCGTAGCGCACGCCGTCGGGCGAGGTGTAGATGATCTCGTCGTACGTCCGTTCGCCCTGGAGTTTCTCGACCAGTTCGAAAACCGGTTCGCACTTCATCACCATGCCGGCTTCGCCGCCGAACGGGTAGTCGTCGGTGGTCTTGCGGCGGTCGTGCGCATAGTCGTGGAGATTATGGACGACAATTTCTACAAAACCCTTTTCCTGCGCCCGCTTGAGAATCGACTCGTTGAGCGGGGAGGTCATCAGGTCGGGGACCGAGGAGATGATGTCAATGCGCATGTCTGAAGATGATGTCTTTGGTGGAAGCCTGGGCCAGCGGCACTTCGCTTCCGTGTTCGAGCGTGAAGCCCTTGTATCCCAGTTCGGTGAAGAGGCGGATGATCCGGGAACGGTTTTCTCCGCCCGTCTCGATCAGCACCGTGGGGCGGAAACGCTCCAGGAGCGGCCGCATCTCCTCCATGACCACAACCTCGTAGCCTTCGATGTCGCACTTGACGAAGTCGAGGCGCCGGAGGTAGGCGAAAACCTCGCTGCCGCGGCGCATTTGGGCGGTGAAGGACACGTCGGTACTTGCTCCGGCATCGTTGACGAAGTTCTGCCCGGTCCCGAAATAGCCCGTTTCGCGGGCCGAGTCGTTGCCCATGACGATCTCCTTCGACTCCGCGCCGAGGGCATAGGGGAGGATTTTGACATTCGGGCAGCGGCGGAGGTTGCGCTCGAGGACGCGGCGGATCGGTGCGACGGGTTCCACGGCGTAGACCTTCCCCTGCGGGCCGGCCAGTCGGGCGATCGTGCGGGCGTAGTAGCCGAGGTTGGCGCCGATGTCGATGCAGACGTCACCCGCATGCACGAGCTGCGGAAGGTGGTAGACATACTCCGTGGCGGGGGCATAGCGGCCGATGCCGAGCCTCTGCCAGACGAAGAACATCCGGCTCACGGCGCGCAGGTATCCCTCCAGCGGCAGTGTCCGGTAGAGGAGTTTGTGGATCAGGGCTTTCATCAGTTCCGGTAGTTGACCTCCTCGTTCATCACCTCGACGATAAAGGGGTTGTAGAGCACCTCGTGGCCGATCGTCGACTCGGGGCCGTGGCCGGGGTAGACGCGCACGTCGTCGCCCAGCGGAACGAGGTGGTCGAGGATCGAGCGCATGATCCACGAGTAGTCGCCGCCGGGGAGGTCGGTTCGGCCGATCGACTCGCGGAAGAGCGTGTCGCCCGTGAAGAGCGCCTTCGACGCGGGGTCGTAGAGCGCCACATGGCCCGGCGTATGGCCCGGGGTGCGGATCACGCGCAGAACCGATTCCCCGAAACGCACCTCCTCCATCGTGTCCAGGTCGAGGTCGGCCGTGGGCATCGTGCCGATCTTCACCCCGAAGATCGAGCCGCTCGTCGCGGCGTTGTCGACAAGGAACTGATCCTTCGACGAGAGGGCGAAGGGAACGCCGTAGCGTTGCTTGACATGTTCGACGCCCAGTGTATGGTCGAAATGCCCGTGGGTGTTGACCGCCAGGACGGGCTTGAGCTCTTGCTGGAGGATGAAGTTGTCCAGGGCGGCGTCCTCGCGGGGGTTGGAGTTTCCGGCGTCGATGACGATGCATTCCCGGGTGTCGTCCCAAACGACATAGGTGTTTTCCTGTATGGGATTGAATGTCAGACAGGCGATTTTCATGGTTTCAATGGCTGTTTCGCAGTCGCTGTTTGGGCAAAGATAGCGTTTTTTGCCGGATTTTGCCTACCTTTATGGTCAAAACCGCAAGCCTATGAAACGACTCTTGCTGCTGCTTGTCGCGCAACTGCTTTTCTGCGCGGGACTTTCGGCCCAGAACGACGCCTGCTGTACTGTGCGCGACATCGCTTACCGCGAGGCCTCGGGCGACGGCTATATCGACTCGATGTGCCGCCTGGACCTTTGTTATCCGACCGATCGTACGGGATTCCCTACCGTCATATGGTTCCATGGCGGGGGCCTCGAAGGCGGGCGGCGCGAGATTCCTGCGGCGTTGTGCGGGCAGGGGTTTGCCGTGGTGGGCGTGGAGTACCGCCTGGTGCCGCGCGTGAAGGTTTCCCAGTGCGTGGAGGACGCTGCGGCGGCGGCCGCATGGGTCGTGGAACACATCGCCTCTTACGGGGGCGACCCGCACCTGATCTTCGTGGCGGGTCATTCGGCCGGCGGGTACCTCACCTCGATGATCGGCCTCGACAAGCGTTGGCTCGCCCCCTACGGCATTGACCCCGACGAGGCCTTTGCGGCGCTGATCCCCTATAGCGGACAGGTGGTGACACATTTCGCCCGGCGGCGCGAACTGGGCCTGCCCGATACGCAGCCGCTGGTCGACGACCTGGCGCCGCTGAACCACGTGCGGGCGGACTGCCCGCCGGTTCTGATCCTCTCGGGCGACCGCGAGCTGGAACTGCTGGGCCGCTACGAGGAGAACGCCTATTTCTGGCGCATGATGCGGGTGGTGGGGCATCCCGATGTCCGGCTCCGCGAGTTCGACGGGTTCGATCACGGCAACATGCCCGAGGCGGGGCACTATGTCGCCGTGCGCTACATCCGCGAAATAGTAAAGAAACGTTCCGGCCGGTAGTTCCGGCCCCGTAGTGTAAAAATCCTATGAAAACAATTGGTTGGTTGAAAACAGCAGCGGTATGCTGCCTGATGTCGTGTTTGGCGGGATGTTCCTTGCTGAAGGTCTCCGTATCGACAGGCGATCCGCTGCCGAAGGAGCAGATGGATGCGCGGGTCATGACCCGGGGATTTTATTATGAGATGGCCGGCGAAGTGACCCGTGCTGCCGATTCGATCGTCTCCCTTTCGCACGACCCCGCATCCCGCATCGCCGCCGTGCGGTGGAAGATCCGTGCAACTCGGGCCGGGGTCTCGGCTGCCATGCAGAGTATTCCCGATGTGGCTCTGGCCGATCTGTGGATTCTGTGCCGGCGCATGGACCGCGCTTTTGCCGCGAGTCCCGATTCGGCCCTCTTCGGTCCGCAGAGCGACATCGCCCGAAATACGGCCCGGCGCCTCGACCGGCGGGCCGACCGGATCGCCCGTCAGGTGTTGCCTTCCGACCGGTACCGGCTGATGGCAGAGTTCGTCGATGGCCAGGTGCGCGACAATCCCTATGCTGAGGGCGATGCGTCGGACAATACGACGCTTGCATGGCTCGAGTATCTGAAATCGGCCGGGGTCGAACATACTTACGCTACGGGATCGATCGCCGAGGTGTTGTCCGATGTCAACGACCGCGTGAGCGGCCAGACGCAGCAGTTGTCGAACAGCATTGGTTGGTCGAAAGACATCCTCCAGATGCAGTTCGGACAGGACAGTCTGCAAACGCAACTCGGGCGGCGTCTCGACTCCCTCGAGCGGGATTTTTCGCGCATGGTGGCCGTTGCCGAACACTTTCCCGAATTGTCCGACATGGCCCTCGAGGCGCTGAACCGCCAGGCTACGGAGCTGATGTGGACCATGGAGTCTTCCATGGATTCCGCCTTTGCCGACATCGACCGGCAGCGGAGTGAACTGCAAGCCTATGTCTCGCGCGAACGTGAAGCCCTGGTCGAGCAGTTGAGGACGGCGGGCAATGACCTTGTGCAGTCGGGCCTCGACGCACTGCCGGCACTTGTCGGGAAGGTGCTTTTCTATGTCGTGCTGGCACTTGCCGTACTTGTCGGCGGCCCTTTTGCATTGGGCTTCTGGCTCGGAGGCGTCCGGCAGCGGGCGCGGGACAGACGGTCGGGATCAATGCCCGAATGACGATTTTTTCGTACCTTTGCACTCCGAAATCTGAAACTATGGCAAGAAAAAAAGCGAATTACCCTCTGATCGAGGGGTTGGAAATCACGACGCTGGCCGCCGAGGGCAAGGCTATGGGGCGTTGGAACGACGTGGTGGTCTTCGTGCCGATGACCGTTCCGGGCGATGTTGTCGACGTGCAGGTGCGTGTGAAACGCCGCCGCTACATGGAGGGTTTTGTCGTGCGTTATCAGAAGCGTTCTGCGCTGCGTGTGGAGCCATTTTGCGAGCACTTCGGCGTCTGTGGCGGCTGCAAATGGCAGAATCTTCCCTACGAGGAGCAACTGGCACTCAAGACCTCGCAGGTGCGTGACCAACTGACGCGCATCGGGCGGATCGAGTTGCCCGAAATCGCCCCCTGCCTGGGATCGGCCTCGACGCGGTTCTACCGCAACAAGCTCGAATTCACCTTCGCCGACCGGCGCTGGCTGACGCGCGAGGAGGTCGAAAGCGGGGCCGCTCTCGATGCCGCCCCGGCCGTGGGATTCCATATCCCGAACATGTTCGACAAGGTGCTCGACATCCGGCAGTGCTGGTTGCAGCCCGAGCCGTCGAACGCCATCCGGCTTGAAACCAAACGTTTTTGCCTCGAACACGGCTATACGTTCCACAACGCCCGCGAACACACGGGGCTGATGCGCAACATGGTCGTGCGCACGTCGTCGACCGGCGAAGTGATGGTGATCGTGGTCTTCGGCGAGGAGGACCGGCCGCGCATCGAGGCGCTGCTCGACCATCTGGCCGCGACCTTCCCCGGGATCACCTCGCTCTTCTACGTCATCAACACGAAACTCAACGACTCGACGACCGACCTTGAGGCGGTGTGCTACCGCGGCAAGGACCATATCATCGAGGAGATGGAGGGGCTGCGTTTCAAGGTGGGCCCGAAGTCGTTCTACCAGACCAACTCGGCCCAGGCCTACGAGCTCTACAAGGTGGCGCGCTCGTTTGCCGACCTGGGGCCCGGCGACGTCCTCTACGACCTCTATACCGGTACGGGGACGATCGCCAACTTCTGCGCGTCGCAATGTGCCCGGGTGGTGGGCATCGAGTATGTCCCCGAGGCGATTGCCGACGCGAGGGTCAACTCCGAACTCAACGGCATCCGCAATACGACGTTCTACGCCGGGGACATGAAGGCCGTGTTGGACGATGCCTTCGTGGCGGCGAACGGCCGTCCGGACGTCATCATCCTCGACCCGCCGCGTGCGGGGGTCGACGAACCGGTGCTCGACGTAATCCTGCGTGCGGCGCCCGGGCGAATCGTCTACGTGAGCTGCAATCCGGCGACGCAGGCCCGCGACCTGGCGCTGCTGAACGATGCCTACCGTGTCGAGGCGGTGCAGCCGGTCGACATGTTCCCCCATACGCACCACGTGGAGAATGTGGTGAAACTCGTGCGGCGGTAATCCCATGCAGCCGGATCGGCGGGCGGCGTGACGGAGCCCGACTGTGAATAATGGACCACGGACTACGGTTTTCCGCAGCCGGATGCAGTATTTCGGGAATTATTCCGTTTTTATGTCAGAATCGTTTTCAAACTAATAAGGAGGAAAATTATGAAACGACTGATTTTACTGGCCGTGGCAGCGCTCGTGGCGTTCCCGGCAGCCGCACAGATGCAGGAGGCTTATCCGAGCTACATCCAGACCAACGGACGTGCCGAGCTGGAGATCACGCCCGACGAATTCTACCTGCAGATCGTCATCAACGAACGCGACTCGAAAGGGAAGATCTCGGTCGAGAGCCAGCAGCGCGATATGATCGCGGCGTTGAAGAAGCTTGGGATCGACATCGACAAGCAGCTCAAGATGGCGAACCTCTCGAGTGAATTCTATAAGAAGAAGACTTCGGTGGCGATGGCCAAATATCAGTTGCAATTGGGTACGTCGGCTGAAGTGGCTCAGGCCTGGCAGGCGCTGGACAACCTGGGAATCTCGGACGTCTCGATCCTGAAGGTCTCGCACTCAAAGATCGACGAATATAAGGAGCAGGTGCGTGTCGAGGCGATCCGTAACGCCCGGGCCAATGCCGAGACGCTGGCCGGGGCGATCGGTCAGACCGTAGGCAAGTGCTTCTACATCTACGATTCGAACAGCAGCGTCCTGCCGGTGATGTATGACAATGCGGTGTTGATGCGCAGCGCGAAGTCGGCGGGTGTCACCGAGGCCGCCGTCGAGGAGGAGCCGCTGGAGTTCAAGACCATTCGCCTGGA
The DNA here is from genome assembly GCA_019113885.1 of Candidatus Alistipes intestinipullorum. Lineage (GTDB taxonomy): Bacteria > Bacteroidota > Bacteroidia > Bacteroidales > Rikenellaceae > Alistipes > Alistipes intestinipullorum. The sequence continues at coordinate 21,700 of DXGO01000029.1, forward strand.
ATACAACGTACAGACAAAGTTCGTACTGGAGTAGCGGATGGTTTTGGCGTGTGAAAAAGCGAGCGGCGGCCTGTGAAGACCGCCGCCCATTGTTTTTTTTGTTGGTCTTTCCGTTACTCGTTGCGGAGGATTCGCGGCAGCAGCCATCGGAGACAAAAGGTGCCTGCCACAAGGGCGATGGCGCCGCCGACGTAGCCTATCCATGCAATTGAGAGGCCTGAACAGACGAATCCCCCGAGCAGGGCGCCGCTGCCGATTCCCAAGTTGAAGATGCCCGAGTAAACCGACATTGCCACGGCTGTCGACTGCGGGGCAAAACGGATGATCTCCGACTGGAATACGAGGTTGTAGACGGTGATGGCCAGTCCCCAGACCAGACACAGCATGACGGTCGTCACGGGAGAGGCGGAGACCGGTTGCAGCAGAAACAGCGCAGCGGCGATACCTCCCACGGCACCGAGGACGAACTGCCGCGGTGCGCGGCGGTAGCAACGCGAAAAGAGGATACTGCCTACGATGCCCACCGCACCGAAGAGTGTGAGCAGTAGGGTGACTTCGTCGTCTTCCATCCCTGCGACCTGCTTGAGGAACGGCTCGATGTAGCTGTAGCCGGTATAGTGGGCCGTGACGATGAGCAGCGTGAGTAGGTAGGTGCCCAGCAGTTCGGGTTTCTCGAGCAGCCGCGGCACGCCGCGCAGCGAGATGGTATTGTCGCTCCGCACTTTGGGGAAGATCCGAGCCAGGAGCAGCAACACCAGGGCGGCAGCGATGGCAATGTAGAGGAAGGTCATGCGCCAGCCGGCGTGCAGACCGACGATGCGCCCCAGTGGTAGCCCGGCGATCATGGCTACCGAGGTCCCGGTGACGATTATTCCCAGCGCTGCTGCTCCCCTTCCCCGTGGGGCGACGCGCACGGCGAGTGGCGAAGTGATTGACCAGAAGATGGCGTGGGAACATGCCACCCCAATGCGCGAAATCATCAGTGTGGCATAGGAGGAGGAGACTGCCGACAGCAGGTGACTGACGGCGAAGAGCGCGACAATTGCCAGGAGCAGTTTGCGGTATTCGAACCGTGCGACAAGAAGCATGAGTGGCAGCGAGGCTACGGCCACGACCCAGGCGTAGACGGTGATGAGCATTCCGGCGGTAGCTTCCGAGGTTTCGAAATCCCGTGCGATGTCGGAGAGCAATCCGATGGGGATGAATTCCGAAGTGTTGAATACGAATGCCGCACAGGTTAGCCCGAGGACCGGAAGCCAGGCATGCAGGGGTGAAAGACCGAGGGAGAGAACCTTCTTCAAGAAATTAAATATTTTTAATAACGCCGCAAAGATAGAGGTTCTCCCGAAAAAGTGGACGGTCGGTGGCTTTTTTTTCGGGAGTTTCTGAAAATTTATTATATTTGTCATTCACCCCTGTCGGAAAGCAGGGGCGCTTATGAACATAAGGAGAAGAGGTTATGAAAAAGAGCTTCCGGTTCGATTACGAATCCTATGCGGCGCTTTCGGAACTTCCCGAGGCCGACCGGGTATTGGTCGCCGAGGCCGAACGCGCTACGACCGCATCCTATGCCCCATTTTCGAAGTTCCGCGTCGGGGCTGCCGCTCGGTTGCGGAGCGGAGAGATCCTCCGCGGCAGCAACATCGAAAGCGAAGTCTTCCCCGCAGGGCTCTGTGCCGAGCGGACGCTGCTTTTCCATGCCGCGGCGAACCATCCCGACGACCCCATCGAGGCGCTGGCCATTGCCTCCGTCCCTTCGGAACGGGAGTGCTACCCCTGCGGGCAGTGCCGCCAGGTGCTGCTCGATACCGAGCGGCGGCAGGGATCGCCGATCCGCATTATCATGAGCGGCGGCGGTACGGCGTCGGTCGTCGACACGGCCGAGAGCCTGCTTCCCTTTACCTTCATCCTTTGATCCGACCGATGTTCCAACCTGACGACATTCTCTACGAAGACAACCACCTGCTGGTGGTCAACAAGCATTGCGGCGATCTGGTGCAGCCCGACCCTTCGGGCGAGAGCGCCCTCGAGGACCAGATCAAGGCCTACCTCAAGCAGCGGGACGCCAAACCCGGAGCGGTGTTTCTCGGCGTGGTACACCGCATCGACCGTCCGGTGAGCGGTGCCGTGCTCTTTGCCAAGACCTCGAAGGCCCTCGTGCGGCTGAACGAGATGTTGCGCGAGGGTCGTATCCGCAAGGTCTATTGGGCCCTTACGGAGGCGCGCCCCGATCCCGAATCCGGCGAACTGCGCCACTATATCCTGCGTGATGGGCGCACGAACCGTTCGCGGGCCTTCGATGTGCCGAAGGGCGACGCCAAGGAGGCGCGGCTGCACTACGAGACGATCGGTGCCGGTACGCGCTACACGCTCGTGGAGGTCGAGCTGCTGACGGGCCGCCACCACCAGATCCGGGCACAGCTCGCGAAGATCGGCTGTCCGATCCGCGGGGACCTGAAGTACGGTGCACGGCGTTCGCTGCCCGACGGCGGCATCTCGCTCCACTCGCGGAGGGTGGAGTTCGACCATCCGGTTCGCCATGAACCGGTGTCGGTGACAGCCCCCGTCCCTGCGGGCGACAACCTCTGGGCCTGTTTCGAATCCATCCGTTAACTCTTTATTCCCGATTTTTCCATGCGAATGCTTGTACAGCGTGTGCACCACGCATCGGTCACGATCGGCGGAGAGCTTCGCTCCCGCATCGGAACAGGCCTGCTGGTGCTGCTCGGCGTAGGCCATGAAGACACTGACGAGGACATAGAGTACCTGGTCGGAAAACTCCTGCGGTTGCGGATTTTCGACGACGCGGAGGGCGTCATGAATCTCGATGTCGTGCAGGCCGGAGGCGAGGTCCTGGTCGTGAGCCAGTTCACGCTGATGGCTTCGACACGCAAGGGCAACCGCCCGAGTTATATCCGTGCGGCGGGCGAGGCGGTGTCGCGTCCCCTTTACGAACGCTTTGCCGCCCGGGCTTCGGAGGTGCTGGGCCGCCCCGTCGCCACGGGAGAATTCGGCGCCGACATGCAGGTCGAATTGCTCAACGACGGTCCGGTGACCGTCTGGATCGACTCCCGCTGCCGGGATTATTGATGCCGTACCATGTTGTTTGCCGTACTTTTCGTGTCGTTGTTGTTCGGGCCGGCCGGTGCGGCAGCCTGTGACCTGCCGTCACCCGCTTCTGGAGATGTCGCACCGTCGGACGCCCCGTTGGTAGCCTGTACCGGGTGGGCCGAGCTGCCGGAGATCGGCGACGATCCGTGCGGGCTTTGCTATGCGGCCCATTTTTGTGACAGCCTGCCTGGCGGCCGCAACTACACGGTATGTTACGATCCCGAGCGGCGCTGCGGCGTTTGGTCGGCTTTCCCGCTGCACGACTGTTACCGGAGTGACGCGCGGCGCAGCGACCGCTGGCGGATTGATCCCGACCTGCCTGCGGAAGTGCAGCCCGATCTTGCGGGCGGCTCGTACCGCCCGTCGGCCGGCTATTCACGCGGGCATCTTGTGGCCTCGAACGACCGTACGGTAAGCCGTGCGGCCAACGAGCAGACCTTCTATGTGACCAACGTGGCCCCGCAGTGGCAGAACAGCTTCAACGGCGGGGTGTGGTCGGCCCTCGAGGCGGATTGCTGGAAGAATGTATGCGCCGATACGCTCTACGTGGTTTCGGGAGTCTGCTTTGCGGCCGATACGCTGGCGGTGACCGACCGCAGCGGCTGTCGGTGCGTTGTCCCGACCCATTTCTACCGAGTGCTGCTGCGGTCGAAGAGTGGCCGGACGGGACGCCCCGTGGGGGAATTGTCGGCCGACGAACTCCAATGCGTGGGCTTCTGGTTCGAAAACCGCGCCCATCCGCGCGGCAAGCCGTCGCGGTACATGGTCCCGGTGGCGGAGATCGAACGGAGAACCGGACTGACCTTCTTCGTGAACGTCCCGCAGGCCCCGAAACACCATTGCGAACCTTCCGACTGGACCTTCCGATGATCTATCCCTGGGGCGATACGCGGCGTTTCAACTCTTACGCGGGCTATTTCCGGCGCCTGTTCGGCGAACGGGTGCAGAAGCTTTCGGTCGATGCGGGCTTTACCTGCCCGAACCGCGACGGAACGCTCTCGACGGGCGGCTGCACCTTCTGCAACAACGGCGCCTTCACGCCGTCGTACTGCTCGCCGGCGAAGAGTGTCCGGCAGCAGATCGACGAGGGGATCGAGTTTCACCGCAACCGTTACCGCACGGCGCAGCGCTACCTGGTCTACTTCCAGTCCTACTCGAACACCTACGCGCCGCTCGAGCGGCTGAAGTCGCTCTACGGCGAGGCGTTGTCGCACCCCGGCGTGGCGGGGATCGTCATCGGCACGCGCCCCGACTGCGTCGACGAGCGGACACTCGACTACCTCGCGGAGGTGGCCCGCGACCGCTATGTGGCCGTCGAGTACGGCATCGAGTCGACCTGCGACGCCACGCTGCGGTCCGTGAACAGGGGCCACGACTTTGCCTGTGCGGAACGTGCCGTGGCGATGACCGCCGCACGGGGGCTGGCCGTCGGGGGGCACTTCATCCTCGGACTGCCGGGCGAGACGGATGCGATGCTGCTTGCTCAGACCGAACGGATCAACGCCCTGCCCCTGACGACCGTGAAGTTCCATCAGCTGCAGGTGTTCCGCGGTACGGCGATGGCCGCCGAGTACGATGCCGATCCCTCGCGGTTCCGCTTCTGGAGCCTCGACGAGTACCTCGATCTCTTCGTAGAGGTGCTGCGGCGGTTGCGGCCCGACCTGGTGGTCGAACGCTTCGCTTCGGAGGCGCCTCCGAGGTACCATTACGGCCGCAACTGGGGGCTGATCCGCAACGAACAGCTGCTGGCGTTGCTCGAAAAAAGATTGGCCGAAAGGAACGCTTATCAAGGCGAAATTTTTGTACCTTTGTCTTATCACTCGTAGTGAGCAATAAGTTAAACACCATCCTATCGTATGAAACCCTTTACCCCTGACCTTGTCATTAAACCCTTGAGGGAGTACTTCCTGATGTTCGTTGGCATGATGTTGTACTCTTTCGGGTGGATCGGTTGCATCCTCCCGGCCAAGGGCGTTGGCGGCGGTGCCGCCGGTTTGTCGCTGGTGCTCTGCACGGCGCTCGAAAATATCGGCATCCATCTTCAGATCGGTACGATGGTCTTCATCATCAACGCGCTGCTGCTCTTTATCGCGGGGTTTATCGTGGGGTGGAACTTCGGAGTCAAGACCGTCTTCTGCGTGGCGGTGATCTCCCTGGGCATGAACTTCTGGCAGAGCGTCCTTCCCGAGGGTAATTTCCTGGGCATCGACAACTTGCTGGCCGTTGTTCTGGGCGGTATCCTGGCCGGTGCGGGCATTGCGCTCTGTTTTTCGCAGGGTGGCTCGACGGGCGGTACCGACATCGTGGCGATGATCATTAACAAATACCGTACGGTAAGCTACGGCAAAATCCTTATCTACTGTGACTTCTTCATCATCGGCTCGTCGCTGCTCGTGGGCATGGGTATCAGTGCCGTGATCTACGGATATGTCCTGACCGCCGTGGTGGGCTATACGGTCGACATGATCATGGCGGGGAACCAGCAGTCGAGCCAGGTCTTCATCGTCACGCACGACTACGAGCGGATGGCACAGGCGATTGTCGAGAATGTTCATCGCGGCGTAACGCTGATCGACTCCCAGGGATGGTATTCGAAGGAGAAATCCAGGATCGTCATGGTGGTCTGCCGCAAACGCGAAACGTCGATGATCCTCAAGTTCGTCAAGACGATCGACCCCGATGCCTTCATGACCGTGGGCTCGGTCATGGGGGTCTACGGCAAGGGCTTTCAGGCGATCAGCAAGGACTGACCGTTGCCGTCAGCCCGGCTCGGAGGTGTGGCGCCGGGTTCCGTCCGTCGCGGCGTCGGGCCCTGTCCGCACCGCTCCCGCCGCTCTTTCCAATCCTCTTTTTCTCCGTATGATTTCGTATGCCGATATTGTCCTCCCGCTGGCGCAGCCTGCCTATACGTTCGCCGTTCCCGAAGGGATGACGGTCGTTCCGGGCGATGCCGTGGCGGTGCAGTTCGGCCGGCAGAAGTACTACACGGGAATCGTGTGGCGCGTGCATGACCGGCGGCCCGGCGTGCCGCGCGTCAAATCCATCCTGCGCAAGCTTTACGACACTCCGCTGCTCCCGGCGCATCAGATGGCGCTTTGGGAGTGGATGGCCGACTACTATCTCTGTACGGTGGGCGAGGTGATGCGTGCGGCGCTGCCGTCCCTGATGAAACCTTCGGGTGACAACGAGGAGGAGTTCTCGGAGGAGGAGTTCCGGCCCCGCACGGAGTGTTACATCGCCGTGGCGGCCGAACTACATGGCGAGGAGCAGTTCCATGAGGCGTGCGAACGCCTTGCGCGCCGTGCGCCGAAACAGTACGAGGCGCTGCTCGAAGTGGCGACCGTCGGCGACGAGACCCGTATTGCGACGGGCGAGGTGGCGCGCCGCCTGCTGCGGGCCGATTACGGGGCGTTGCACGCCCTGTGCCGCAAGGGGCTGCTCGTGGAGGCATGGCATGAGCGCACGGACGAACGCGCCGACGCGATCTTCCGCCTCCCGGAGTTGACGCCTCACCAGCAGGAGGCGCTGTCGCAACTGCGTCGGGAGTTCGCCGAAGGGAAAAGGACGGCGCTGTTGCAGGGTATCACCGGGTCGGGCAAGACCGAGGTCTACATCCACCTGATCGCCGAGGTGCTGGCACGCGGCGGCGACGTGCTGCTGCTGGTGCCCGAGATCGCCCTCACGGCCCAGCTCATCGAGCGTATGGAGTGGATTTTCGGCAGCCGCGTCACGGCCTACCATTCGAAACTCACCGGCCGCCGCCGTTCGGAATGCTACCTGCGGCTGAACCGTTCCGCCGGGGGCGAATTTGTCGTCGGGGCGCGCTCGGCGCTCTTCCTGCCGCTGCGGCGGCTGCAGCTGATCGTTGTCGACGAGGAACATGACTCGAGTTACAAGCAATCCGATCCGGCCCCGCGTTACCAGGCGCGCGACTGCGCCGTGATGATGGCCCGCATCACCGGGGGCCATACGCTGTTGGGGAGTGCGACGCCGTCGCTGGAGTCGTGGCTCAACGCCCGGAGCGGGAAGTACGGCTACGCGCAGCTTGCCGAGCGGTACGGGGAGGCCCGGCCTCCGGTGGTGTACGTCTCCGACACGCTGCGGGCCGCGAAGCGGGGCGAACGCCGGGCGCACTTCAACAAGCTGCTCCTGGACAAGATCGACGAGACGCTCGGACGGGGCGAGCAGGTGATGCTGTTCCAGAACCGCCGGGGATTCTCGCCCTATGTCGAGTGCACGGAGTGCGGATGGACGGCCCGCTGCCCGCACTGCAACGTCACGCTGACCTACCATAAGAACGGGCAGAAACTCGTCTGCCACTATTGCGGCTACACGGCGGATGTCCCGGCGAAGTGTCCGGCGTGCCGTGTGGCCGACGTGGTGCCGATGGGCTTCGGCACGGAGAAGGTCGAGGAGGAGATCGCGAAACTCTTTCCCGAGGCGCGGGTCGCGCGGCTCGACCGCGACAGCGTGACTTCCGAGCGGGCTTTCAGCGCCATTGTCGCCGACGTCGAGGCCCGTCGGACCGACATCCTGGTCGGCACGCAGATGATTACCAAGGGGTTCGATTTCGCGGGCGTGTCGCTTGTGGGGATTCTCAATGCCGACAACCTCACGAACGGGCCCGATTTCCGCTCGTCGGAGCGGGCCTTCCAGCTGATGATGCAGGTGGCCGGACGTGCCGGACGCCGCAACGACGGGGGCGAGGTGGTGATCCAGACCTCCGATCCGGGGAACCCCCTGATCCGTCAGGTCGTCGAGGGCGACTACGAGGCGATGGCCCGTACGCAGCTGGCCGACCGCAAGGCGTTTTTCTATCCTCCCTATGCGCGGTTGACGTCGATGACACTGCGCCACCGCGATCCCGTGGTGCTGCGTGAGGGTACCATGGCTCTGGCCGAGCGGCTGCGCGTGCGCTTCGGGCGCCGGGTGCTGGGCCCCATGGCGCCGCCCGTCGACCGTATCCGGGGCGAATACCTCCTGGGGTTGCTGTTGAAGGTCGAGAGCGGAGCCTCCTCGGGAAAGGCCCGGGAACTGCTGCGGGCCGAACTGAAGGCGTTTGCTGAAACCCCGTCGTTCAAAACCATTACCGTCGTCGTCGATGTCGATCCTCAGTGACCTGTTTCGCGACATGGTGTCGCTGCTCTACCCGCGCCGCTGTGCCGTGTGCGGCGAACCGTTGGCTGCCGGCGAGCGGACGCTCTGCACGTTGTGCCGCACGACGGCGCCCCTGACCGGTTACTGGCGCGATGCCGACAACCCCGTAGCCCGCAAGTGCTGGGGCGTGGTGCCCGTCGAGCAGGCCTCGGGCTTTCTCTTCTTCGTGCCGTCCAGCGGCTGGCGGCAGCTGATCCACGGATTCAAGTATCGCGGGGCGTGGCGCACGGCCCGGGAGATGGGCGAGTGGTACGGGCGCTGCCTGGCGGAGAGTGGCCTTTACGGCGATGTGGAGGTCGTCGTACCGTTGCCGCTGCACTCGTTCAAACGCTGCCGCAGGGGATACAACCAGTCGGAATACATCGCCGAGGGAATCGCGGTGCAGCTGGGCGTCGGGGTCGACCGGAGAAGTGTCGTCCGTACACGCTATACCGAGAGTCAGGCCCGGAAACCGCACCGGGAACGGGCGCAGAATGTCGAAGGGGCCTTCGCCGTGCGGCATGCGGAGCGGCTGGCCGGGCGTCACATCCTGTTGGTCGACGACGTGATGACCACGGGTTCGACGCTGTTGTCATGTGCCGGGGAGATTCTGCGTGCGGTGCCCGACTGCCGGATCAGCCTTGCGGCGCTGGCCGTCTCGCAGCGCGAGCTGGGGGTGAAGGCGTGATCCTTCCGGCTGTGCGGGCCTATCGTTATTCATCCAGCGGGCGGACCACTCCTTTGGCAGAACCTTCTGGACTGCCAAAAGAATTGAAGAACTCCAAATAAACTTGGTCGCTATCGTGATAGAGCGTTATTTGGCAGGTGCGATTGTGTATTTTTCTCCATTCCAGCATTCCTTGGATTTCGAACTGTACGTTCCCATTGCGTTTCGTGCGGATCTTTTTGAAGCTGGCGTTCTTGTCCGAGGCTTGGTAGCGGTCCATTCTCCCTTCCGTGTCGCGCGGGCGGAAAAAGTCGGGAGCAAAGCAGAACTCGGCGAACGACCCCTGCATGCGGATATAGCTCTGGTGGGCATCGGCCTTTTTCCCTTTCTTGCCGTACACTTCGTCGATGTCAATGACGAACCGCTGCGCCTCGAGCGCGGCGAGAGCAGTTTCGTGGGCCCGGTTGTCCGAGGCGGCGCGCCGCTGGGCGGCGCATCCCGACAGCAGCGCGGCCAGCGGGAGCAGGAGAAGGATACGGAATCGGTTCATAGGCGGGTGAGTTTTATACCGATCCCCAAAATACGAAAAAAATCGGGGGGGCAAAATTTTCCGGGCGTTTTTTCGGATTCGGACGAATCCGGGACCTGTATTTTCCGGCGCGGGATGATGGCGGAGCGAGTGAAACGCCTCCGTGAATCCCCTGCGGCTTGTGGGGCGGTTATCAACATTGCGGGTGTCGGGCTGTCGAAAAAAACTCTGCCCGGGAGGTTTTGATATGTCGGCCCGAATCGCTACTTTTGACCTCTGAAAGTTACCGTTTTTTACATGGCGAAGAATTTTACCCCCTCCTCCCGCAACCGGGAGGCTTTCGAAGCGATGACCGACAGCGTCGGGAACATCCCTCCCCAGGCCGTCGAGCTCGAGGAGGCGGTCCTCGGCGCCCTGATGCTCGAGAAGGACAGCATCATCTCCGTGCAGGAGTTCGTCACCCCCGAGGCCTTCTATACCGAGGAGCACCGGCTGATCTACAAGGCGATCGAGGAGTTGTCGATGGAGCTCAAACCCATCGACCTCTATACGGTGACCGAACGGCTGAAGGTCAAGAAGGAGCTGAAGAAGGTGGGCGGGGCATCGTACCTGGCGCAGCTGACCCAGAAGGTCGGCTCGGCGGCCAATGTGGAGTTCCACGCCAAGATCATTGCCCAGAAGTACGTACAGCGGGAGCTGATCCGCTCGGCGACGGAGATACAGCGGCGTTCGTACGACGAGTCGACCGACGTTACGGAGTTGATCGGATTTGCCGAAGGGGAGATTTTCAAGGTCGCCGAGGGGCATGTCAAGCGCTCGGTGCAGAATTCGAAGGAGTTGTTGTCGCGGGCCCTGCAGCAGATCGAGGAGGCGTCGAAAAATACCAGTTCGTACAGCGGCGTGCCTTCGGGTTTCAAGTCGATCGACCGCGTGACGCTGGGGTGGCAGCTTTCGGACCTGATTATCGTCGCGGCGCGCCCCTCGATGGGTAAGACGGCCTTTGTGCTGTCGATGGCCCGCAACATGGCCGTCGACTATGAACAGGGCGTGGCGTTCTTCTCGCTCGAAATGTCGGCCGTGCAGCTGATGATGCGTCTGATCATCGCCGAGACGGGGCTCGCGGGCAACGACGTGAAGTCGGGACGCCTGACGCCCGAGCAGTGGCGGCACCTCGAGTCGGCGACCAAGCCGCTGGGCGCCGCACCGCTCTTCATCGACGACACGCCGGCGCTGTCGGTCTTCGAGTTCCGCTCGAAGGCGCGGCGGCTGAAGATTCACAACGACATCAAGATCATCATCATCGACTACCTCCAGCTGATGACCGGGAACCAGGATACGAAGGGTAACCGTGAACAGGAGGTGGCCTTCATTTCACGTACGCTGAAGGCGATTGCCAAGGAGTTGAACGTTCCGGTAATCGCGCTGTCGCAGCTGAGCCGTGCCACGGAGATGCGCGGAGGTTCGAAACGCCCGCAGCTGTCGGACCTCCGCGAGTCGGGGGCCATCGAGCAGGATGCCGACATCGTGGCCTTCATCCACCGTCCCGAGTACTACGGGATCAACCAGGACGAGAACGGCATGCCCACGGCGGGTATGGCGGAGATCATCATCGCCAAGCACCGCAACGGTGCGGTGTGCGACGTGAAGCTGCGGTTCCTGAACGAACAGGCGCGCTTCGTCGACATGGACGATTCGATGCTGCCGCCGGGAGATGCCGCGCAGGCGCAGGAAGCGTACGACGACTATGTGAGCGGTTCGAACGGCCCGGTGGCTCCGGCGGCCGGCGGATTGGGCTCGGCCCTGGGCGGGGAGTTCGATGTGAACCGTTCGACGCATCTGGATGAGGATGCGCCGTTCTGATCGGCTGGATTTTAAGAAATAACAGGCGCAATAAGAACCATGTTTGTCCGGACCCATGCTGGCGCACTTGTCGGAATCGACGCCGTGACGGTGACCGTCGAGGTCAACATCACGGGCGGCGGGCTGGGGTTGTTCCTCGTGGGGCTTCCCGACAATGCCGTGAAGGAGAGCGAGCAGCGCATCCGCGCGGCCTTCGAGAATTCGGGCGAGCGGATGTCGGGCAAGAAGGTGGTCGTGAGCCTCGCCCCGGCGGACCTGCGCAAGGAGGGGTCGGGATTCGACCTGCCGATCGCCGTGGGCATCCTCGCGGCCATGGGGCGCGTGAATGCCGATGCCGTCGGCGGCACGCTGTTTGTCGGGGAGTTGTCGCTCGACGGGTCGCTCAAGCCTGTGCGGGGTGTCCTGCCCATTGCCCTTGGGGCGCGCAGCGAAGGTTTGCGGCTGGTGCTTCCGGCTGGGAACGCCCCGGAGGCCGCCGTGGTCGACGGGCTGGAGGTGGTCGGTGTCACGACCCTCCGGGAGGTGATCGCGCTGCTCAACGGCGAGACGGAGATCGCGCCGACGCCGGCTCCGGCGTCGGAACCGTTCGAACGCTCGGCAGGCCGTTATGCCGAGGATTTTGCCGACGTCAAGGGCCAGGCCCACGTGAAACGGGCCTTGGAAATTGCCGCGGCGGGTGGGCACAACGTCATCATGATCGGCGCACCGGGTTCGGGCAAGACGATGCTTGCGCGGCGCCTGCCGACGATCCTCCCGCCGTTGACGCGCGAGGAGGCGCTCGAAACCACGAAGATACACTCTGTGGCGGGGAAAATCGGCTGTGCCGGCGGGTTGATGACCCACCGGCCGTTCCGCGCGCCGCACCACCTCACGTCGCAGGTGGCGCTGATCGGCGGCGGACAGTCGCCCCATCCGGGCGAGGTGTCGCTGGCCCACAACGGCGTGCTGTTCCTCGACGAGTTGCCCGAATTCGGCCGCAATGTGCTGGAGGTCCTGCGGCAGCCGCTCGAAGAGAAGCGGGTCGTGGTGTCACGGGCCCGGTACAGCGTGGCCTATCCGGCGAATTTCACACTCGTGGCGGCGATGAATCCCTGCCCGTGCGGGTATTACAACCATCCGACGCGGGAGTGCACCTGCTCGCCCGGGAGTGTCCACCGCTACATGAGCCGCATTTCGGGCCCGTTGCTGGACCGTATCGACCTGCACATCGAGGTGACGCCCGTGCCGCCCCAGGAGCTGTCGCGGGCGGCCGCCGGGGAGTCGAGTGCCGCGATCCGCGAACGGGTGATTCGTGCGCGGGAGATTCAGGAGGAACGCTTCCGCGAGGCGGCGGGCATCCATACCAACGCCATGATGAACAGTGCGCTGCTGCGGGAATGCTGCCGGCTCGATGCTGCATCGTCGGCGCTGCTGGAACGGGCCATGGAGCGGCTGTCGCTCTCGGCGCGGGCCTACGACCGCATCCTGAAGGTGGCGCGTACGATCGCCGACCTGGCGGGCCGTGAGCGGATCGCCGCATCGGATATTGCCGAGGCGATCAACTACCGGTCGTTGGATCGCGGTACGTGGGGGCGTTGACCGGAGGCCGGAGCGTAGGCCGTGGGGGCTTGATCGTGGAGGACGTTGACCGGGGCTGGGTGTAAACTTGGGGCCTTGGCCGTGAGGGCGCAGATCGGGAGCCTTGATCGGGGATCGGGGGGGGACTGGACGAGGCGATCTGAGCTGTCAGCCGTTAGCCGCCTGTCAGTTGCCTGCCAGCCGCGGGCCGGGACCCGGACGGATGTTGCCGACGGCCGATTTTGAAGGGTTTGAGAGGAAAAAATAAAAATATACATGAAAAAGATTATTCTTTCGGGCGGCGGCACGGGGGGCCATATCTATCCGGCCGTCGCGGTTGCCGAGGCGTTGAAGCGCCGCTTCGGGGAGGAGGTCGAACTGTTGTTCGTCGGCGCCGAGGGCAAGATGGAGATGGAGAAGGTTCCGGCCCTGGGTTATCGCATCGTGGGGCTCCCGATCGCCGGGCTGCAGCGTCGCATGGACTGGCACAACCTGCTGGTGCCGTTCAAGGTGCTGAAGAGTCTGCGGCAGGCGCGGCGCGTCATCCGTGAGTTCGGGGCCGATGCCGTGGTGGGCTTCGGCGGATATGCCAGCGCTCCGGTGCTGTGGGCCGCACAGCGTATGGGTGTGCCGACCGTCATTCAGGAGCAGAACTCCTATGCGGGCGTTACGAACAAGATTCTGGCGCGCCATGCCGACCGCATCTGCACGGCCTACGAGGGGATGGATCGCTTTTTCCCCTCCGACCGGATCACGCTGACGGGCAATCCCCTGCGGGGCCGTTTCTCGAAGGAGGGTGCTGACCGTGCCGAGGCACTGAAATATTACGGACTCTCGGCCGATCGCCCGACGATCCTGGTGGTCGGCGGGTCGCTCGGCACGCGCTCGCTGAATGAGATGATGAAGGCGTGGATTCTCGAAACGGGCGGCAAAGCCCCGGTGCAGGTGATCTGGCAGACGGGTAAGTATTACGAACGCGAGATGAAAGCCTTCCTGGCGGCACACCCCGCCGAGGGGGTCTGGCAGGGGGCGTTCATAGACCGCATGGACTATGCCTACGCTGCGGCCGACGTGGTCGTTTCGCGCAGCGGCGCCGGAACGGTTTCGGAACTGTGCCTGGTGGCCAAACCTGTGGTTTTCGTTCCGTCGCCCAATGTGGCCGAAGACCACCAGACGAAGAATGCCCGGGCGCTGGAGTCCAAGGGCGCCGCGGTGGTGGTTCCCGATGCCGAGTGCCGCACGACGGCCATGCGGCGGGCGTGCGAACTGTTGTCCGATCCCGCCCGGCTGGCGTCGATGAGCCGCGCCCTGGAGGCGCTGGCGCGTCCCCGTGCGGCGGAGGATATTGTCAATGAGATTGTAAAGGTGATGAAGTGATGGAGACGAAGAAAAATATCTATTTTCTCGGGATCGGGGGCATCGGCATGAGCGCCCTGGCCCGTTATTTCCTGCATGAGGGGCACGCTGTGGCGGGCTACGACCGCACGCGTACGCATCTGACCGACGAACTTGCCGCCGAGGGGGCGTCGATCCACTACGAGGACGACGTGCGCCTCATTCCCGAGGCGTTCCTTGACCCGGCGCGCACGATTGTGGTCTATACGCCGGCCGTGCCGCAGGAACATGGCGAGTTCTGCTACTTCCGGGCACACGGCTTCACGATCGAGAAGCGTTCGCAGATGCTTGGCCACCTCTCGGAGGGCAAATACGTCATGGCCGTGGCGGGAACGCACGGCAAAACCACCACGTCGACGCTCGTGGCGTGGCTGAACCGGGCGCTTACGGGCGGCGGCTCGGCCTTTCTGGGCGGAATCTCGAAAAATTTCGGCGGCAATCTCGTGCTGGGGGGCGGGCGGCGCCTGGCTGTCGAGGCCGACGAGTTCGACCGTTCGTTCCTGCGCCTCTACCCCGACGTGGCGGTGGTGACCTCGGCTGATCCCGACCACCTCGACATCTACGGTACGCACGAGGCTCTGAAGGAGGCCTTCGCGCAGTTCATCCGCCAGATCCGCCCCGACGGCTACCTCGTCCTCAAATACGGAGTCGACCTCGTACTCGACAATTCCGAGATTACGGTCTACCGCTACGCCTACAACACGCCGTGCGACTTTTATGCGCGCAACGTGGAGCTGCTCGGTGGAGGTCACTACCGCTACGACATCGTCACGCCGTCGGGCGTGATCGAGGGGTGTACGCTCGGCATTCCCGGATGGGTCAACATCGAGAACTCGGTGGCCGCTGTGGCTGCGGTGTGGTGCGCGGCGCAGTTTACGGGCGAGGAGTTGGATCTCGACCGTCTGCGTGAGACGCTGGCCTCGTTCTCGGGGGTGAAACGCCGTTTCGAGTTCTACGTCAACACGCCGAAGCAGGTCTACATGGACGACTATGCCCACCATCCGCGCGAACTGGCCGCGACGCTGACGTCCGTTCGGCAGATGTTCCCGGGGCGGCGGATCACGGCCCTTTTCCAGCCGCACCTCTATACCCGTACGCGCGACCTCCACGCGGAGTTCGCCGAGGCGTTGTCGCATGCCGACGAGGTGGTGCTGCTGCCCATCTACCCGGCGCGTGAGGAGCCCATCCCTGGCGTAACCTCCGAACTTATCGCCCGGCAGGTCACCGTGCCGTGTCGGATCGTCGACCGCGGACAGTTGGCTGCGACGGTTGCCGGGATGCCGACCGACGTGGTCATCAGTTTCGGGGCCGGCAATATCGACGCCTGCTGCGAGCCGTTGGCCGAGGTGCTGCGGCAGAAAAGTTGACCAGTTCCATTCAAAACGGTTTCCCGATAAGTTTTCATGTCGTCCCGAACCATCCGTTATGTCGTACTGACCCTGATGTGGGTCGCCGTGGCCGCCTATATCCTGTATGCGGGCATCGCGGCACACCGCGTCCGAAAGGCGAAGCAGGTCGGAAGGCTCGAGATCGAGGTGGTCGACAGCACGGCCCACGGACATCTCGTGTCGGCCGCGAAGGTGCGTCGGTGGATCACCGCGGGCGGCATCAAGACCGTCGGTACGGCAGTCGACGAGGTGGACCTCTCGGCCATCGAGCAGTTGATTGCCCGCAACGGATTTGTCGACCGCGTGGCGGCCTACGTCTCCTACGAAGGAACGCTGCATGTGGAGATCAGTCAGCGCAAGCCGCTGTTGCGACTGCTTACCGACGGCATGAATGCCTATGTGACCTCCGAAGGATATGTTTTTGCGGCGCCCCAGGCGTCATCGCTGTACGTGCCGGTGGTGACCGGGTCGTACCGGCCGCCGTTTGCCGATAACCATACGGGACCCGTCCGGGCGTATGTCGACGAGCGTCTGCGGGAGATCGACGAGCGCATCGCCGCGCTCGAGCGCGAGAAGTACCCGCTCTACAAGGCCGAACTGGAGAATGACCGCAATACGTCGGCCGTGCGGCGCATGCGTATAAAGCGGAGATGGTGGCGGCTGGAGAGTTCGGAATCGTTTGACAAACGAGTGGAGGAACTGCGTGAGAAAAAGGCGGCGTTGCGCCGTACTTACCGTTACAAAGGGCTTGTGATTCAGCGGCAGATCGAGCATCTCGGGGCGCAGCAGGAAGCCGAGCGGCGGAAGCAAAAAAAATTGGAGAAAAGCTACGAAGATTTCATGAAACTCCTTACCTTTGTGGAAACTGTCGAAAACGACGATTTCTGGAGGTCGGAGGTGGTGCAGATTGCCGCATATACGACCTCCAGCGGAGCATTGGAGGTGGACCTCGTGCCGCGGAGCGGCCGTTTTACCATCCGTTTCGGACGTCTGGAACGGGTGGATGAGAAGTTCGACAAACTGTTGGCATTTTATCGGCGCGGATTGTCGGCTCTCGGATGGGATACCTATCGGTCGATCGACGTGCGGTTTGCCGATCAGGTGGTCTGCCGCAGGTAAGACGGCCCGGGCCGTATGCCGGGTGTTTCCGTGCGAAGTTTGTTTTCGGTTGGGATTTTGGAGTATAGAAACAACGTGGTCTGCAAGAAATATAAAGAATTGTAACTGTGGAAAGAAAAAACTATACCGTTGCCATTGACCTGGGGTGCTCGTCGGTCGTGGTGGCTGTCGGCGAAAAGACGCCTGCCGGCGAGATGTCCGTGGTATGCCTTGTCAGCAAACCCTCGGAGGGAGTCAGGGCGGGTCAGATCGAGAACATCGAACTGGTGAGCCACTCCATCCGCGAAGCGGTTTCGGAGGCCGAGGAACAGCTCGGAGTACGTATTACGGAGGCGTATGCGGGCATTTCGGGAGATTTTGTCCGTTGTGCCCGTCATACCGACCATGTCTTCGTCTACGATCCCCAGAACGGTGTCAGCCAGCACGATGTCGACGCGCTGTTCGACCGGATGCGCAACGTGCAGGCCCCCGACGACGAGACCATCATGGAGCGCGTGCCGCAGAACTACATGGTCGACGACAACCAGGAGGTGCGCAACCCCGTCGGGTCGTTCGGCAAGAAACTCTCTTCGACGTTTAATTTCATCCTTTGCCAGCGTACGCCGATGCAGCGTCTCGATATGGCGTTGAAACGACTGGGGATCAAGCTCCTGGGAGTTGTTCCCAATGCTCTGGCCACGCCCGAGGCGCTCCTCTCTCCCGACGAAAAGGAGGAGGGCGTTGCCGTGGTGGATGTCGGCGGCGGCGTGACCGACGTGACGGTCTATTGCCGCAATGTCGTGCGCTACGTGGCTTCGATCCCCATGGGCGCTTCGGCCATCAACCGCGACATCCGCACGATGAGCGTTCCGGAGAAACATGTCGAAAGTCTCAAACAGAAATACGGTTCGGCAGTGGCCGAACTGGCTCCCGAGGACAAACTGATCCGTGTCAGCGGCCGTACGGCCCGCGAGGCAAAGGACATCCTGCTACGTAACCTGGCCACGGTGATCGAGGCCAGGGCCATGGATATCGTCGAATTCGTCCTTCAGGAGATCAAGGATTCGGGGTATGCCGGAAAACTTGCCTACGGAATCGTTTTGACGGGCGGTTCTGCCAAATTGAAGGACCTCGACGAACTTTTCCGCCGGGTATCGGGACTCGATGTCCGTGTGGCGGTTCCCGAGATCGGCATTGCCGAGGAGTCGCTCTCCAAGGTGTCCGATCCGGCTTTCGCTACTGTGGTGGGATTGCTGCTGAAGGGAGCTGCGAAGGGTGGCTGTGCCGTATTGGAGCGTCCCGTTCAGCCGGCTTCTCAGCCTGCGGCCCGACCGGTCGCTCAGCCTGCGGACGCGGCCATGCACCGTCCCTATGCTCCGACCCCGCCGGCCGGAGGAATCCGCCAGCCGGAAGGAATCGGGCAGAAGACTCAGCCCGCAGTGCCTTCGCAGCCTGCCGAACCAGCGGACGATCCTCACGCCGGGGCAGAGGAGGAAATCCCGGAAAATACGGTCAAGCCCAAACCCAAGCGGGACTGGGGCACGATCTTCCAGCGTACGTTCGACAAGATCAATAAGAGCTTTGCGGCGGGCGACGACGAGGAGATCTGATGCAGGACGTTCCCGGCGTGCCGATTCCCTCTGTGCGTGTTGCAGTCCCATTCCCCGAGGAGCGAGGAACGGGGCGGAGGATTGAAGCCCTCTTTGCCAGCGACGTACGGACCCGACGGACGGGAAGAGTGTCTGCCGGACGGCCCTGAAAAACATGTAGAATTGAAAACAAGCGAAAAGAGATATGACAGATGAACTGATGTCGGAAATCAAAGCCCCTCGTACCGGAAATTCGATCATTACGGTGGTTGGAGTTGGTGGTGCGGGCGGCAATGCGGTGAACCACATGTGGAACCTCGGAATCCGGGGCGTGACCTTCATGGTCTGCAACACCGACCAGCAGGCCCTTGACAAGAGTCCCGTGGAGCAGAAGATCCGCCTTGGCGCCGAAGGCCTCGGGGCCGGCAACGATCCCGAGAACGGGCGTCGCGCCGCAGTCGAGACGTTGCCGGAGATCCGCCAGGCGCTCGAGGAGGCCGGGACGCGGATGATCTTCATCACGGCGGGCATGGGCGGCGGCACGGGTACCGGGGCATCGCCCGTGATTGCGAAGCTGGCCCGGGAGATGGGGCTTCTGACCGTGGCGATCGTCACCTCGCCGCTGGCTGTCGAGGGCAAGATCCGTTACGAACAGGCGCAGCGCGGTATCGACGAGTTGCGTCAGAATGTCGACTCGCTGCTGATCATCAACAACGAGAACATTCTGGAGATTTACGGCCGCCTGTCGCTCAAGCAGGCCTTCGGCAAGGCCGACGACATCCTGGCCTCGGCGGCCAAGGGCATCGCCGAGATCATCACCGTCGAGAGCGACCTGGTGAATGTCGACTTCGCCGATGTCTCGAAGGTGATGCGCGACAGCGGCCGCGCCCACATGGCCGTGGCGACGGCCGACGGCGACAACCGTGCCGAGGCGGTGGCCGAGGCATCGCTGCGTTCGCCGTTGCTGGACCACAACCTCATCTCGGGAGCCAAGAACATCCTGCTCAACATCTCGGTGTCGAATGCCGATGCGCTGATGTACGAGGAGGTCGTGCGCATCCTCGAATACATCCAGGCGCACGCCAGCGTGCAGGACGAGCGCGGCGTGATCCACAATGCCAACATCATCTGGGGAACGAGCGAGAAGCCGCAGTTGGGCAACGCCATCGAACTGGTGGTGGTCGCCACGGGATTCGAAAATTCCGATACCGCTGGCATGACGCCGATCGTTGCCTCCGAACCGACGATTCCGGAGCCTGTGGTCTCCAAACCTGTGCTGGAACCGATCAAACCTGCCTCGCCGAAGCCGCAGCCGCGCCAGCCGGAGCAGGTGATGCTCGGCGCCAAGTCCACGCGCTACAACAACATCGAGAGCCTTCTGGCCAAACCCGCCTACCAGTCGCGCAATTCGAAATTTGTCGTGCAGATACCCGGCGGCCGCAAGGAGGTACTCAAGGACGAATCGGCCGACAATGCGCAGAAGACGTCATCGGGCGGCTCGTTGTTCGATTAACTAATCTGTCTGCGATTTGGAAGAGCTGCAACCCTGGATTACCTACAACGGATTTTCTTCCCACGTCATCGTGCTGTGTGCGGTGACGCTTTTCCTGTTGTGCATCTCAGCGCTTGTCTCGGGAGCCGAGACATCGTTCTTTTCCCTCTCGCACAACGACATCCGCCGGCTCAAGGACCGGCGTAGCGCCAGTGCCGAAGCAATGCTCCGCCTGCTGTCGGACGTCGATCTGCTGCTGGCAACCATTCTGGTGATCAACAACCTGGTGAACATCTGCATCGTCATCCTCACGGCTAACATCATCGATTCGCTGTTCACGTTCCAGCGTTTCGTCTTTCTCTTCAAGACCGTGCTGGTGACCTTCCTGCTGTTGCTTTTCGGGGAGATCATGCCCAAGGTGCTTGCGCAGACCATCCCGTTGCGCTTTGCCTCGATGGTGGCCCGTCCGCTGCTCGTGTTGCGGTGGGTCTTCTATCCGCTCTCTTACATCCTGGTGCGCACGAGCAGCCGCATTAGCGAGAAGGCTGCGCACCGTAGCGAGATCTCGCTCGACGAACTGGCCGATGCCGTCGACATGACGCAGACCAGCAATCCCGAGGAGCACGTGATGCTGTCGGGGATCGTCAACTTCGTCAATACCGAGGTGCAGGAGATCATGAAACCTCGGGTCGACATGACGGCCCTCGACATGACCGACGACTACGAGACGGTCAAACGGACGATTATCGAGTCTGGCTTTTCGCGCATTCCGGTCTATGAGGAGGATGCCGACCACATCCGCGGCACGCTCTACGTCAAGGACCTGCTTCCCTATATCAATAACGATCGGGATTTTGCGTGGCAGCAGCTGATCCGCAAACCCTATTTCGTCCCGGAACACAAGAAGATCAGCGACCTGCTGGGCGATTTTCAGACCAACAAGGTGCACATGGCCATCGTTGTCGACGAATACGGCTCGACGCTGGGACTTGTTTCGCTGGAAGACATCATCGAGGAGATTGTCGGGGAGATATCCGATGAGAGCGACAACGATGAACACCTCTATACGCGTCTCGATGCCAGGAGTTTCTTATTCGAGGGGAAGACCCACCTGGGGGATTTCGAACGTATCGTGGAGATCGACGAAGGCACCTTTGCCGACATCCGCGGCGAGGCTGAAACCCTCGCGGGGCTGATGCTGGAGCTCAAGCGTGACTTTCCGCACAAGGGCGACAGCTTTACGGCTCACGGATTCCGTTTCACGGTGCAGGAGATGGAGGGGCATCGCATCGACAAAATCCGTGTCGATCTCCTATGATCCGGGAGTTGCTGGTCTCCCCGTTCCTCTCCGAGTCAGAGACGGCGTTGTGGGTAACGGCCGAGGAGGCTGCTCATGCCGCAGGTTACGGGTCGCTGCGCCGTCGGGCCGAGTACCTGACGTGGCGGGCGCTGGTACGCCGCCGTCTGGGGGCCGGGGTGCGGATCGCCTACGATGAGGTCGGGGCCCCCGTGTTGCCCGAAACTCCGTGGTACCTTTCCGTGGCGCATTGTGCCGGATGTGTGGCCGTGTACCTTGCCGATGTCCGCTGTGCCGTGGATGTCGAACCGGCGGTGCGGGATTTCCATCGAGTCGTGGACCGCATTGCAACGCCAGCCGAGCGTGCATTGTCGTCCGATTCCCGTTGGCCGGGAGTGCTGTGGTGCGTGAAGGAGTGCCTGTACAAATACGCCCGCCGTCCAGGAGCGGATTTCGCGCGTGACCTTCGGGTCGAGTCTGCCGACCTTGTGCAGGGGCGGGTTGATGCCCGGGCCTTCGATGAGGCTGTTTCCCTGACTCTTCGCCTCGACGGGGAATTCACCATCGTCTCTATCCCCTGAATTTGCGTATTACATGACATGAAAATCCCGGCCTTCTGTCAGGAAAGCCGGGATTTTCCATGCTGATTTTACGTTACCCCCCCCCTCCGACGGGCGGGGCGGCGGGTTACTTTACGCCGATCTTCTTGAGAATCTCTTTGGGAACGGCATTCTTGTTGACCAGGACGGTCATGGTCTTGTAGGCCACGAACGGCCGCGAGAAGTACCAGTAGCCATCGTAGGGGCCCGTCACGTTCCACGAGTTCTTCACCTTGTAGTAGGGGTTTCCTTTCTGGTCGACGGCCGTTCCGACGATGTGCATGCCGTGGTCGTCGGTCGTCTCGTAGTTGTCATATCCCTGCTGGCGGAGCTCCTGCGTAATGGTGCGCTCCTTGCCGGGCTTGTCGAATTTGTACAGTGCGGCCTCCTTCTCCTTTTCGGTCAGTTTGCCCCATCTCTCGGCTTCGGTGCCCTCCATGCCCTCGAGGTCGGCCTCCGGGATGATGGCGATGCCCTTCGTGCGGCTGAAGCCCTTCTCGCTGACATCCGTGCCCCAGGCGATCGTATAACCCTTTTCGAGCGACGCGTCGACGATCTGCATCATCTCGTCGAGCGTGACGTTCCACACCTTGTCCCAGTTCCAGTTGTCGGGAACCTCCATGGCGAACTGCGTGTAGAAGGGATGGTGGGTGAACGACGTAAACTCGAGGTAGTCCTCCATGTCGACGGGCAGCGATGCGGCGAACGACTGCGGCGTGTACTCCTTTCCTGCGTAGGTGAAGGTCTCGGGGCGGGGTCCGAAGTAGGCGTCGAGGATGCCGTTGAGCCCGGCCTGCCAGGCGGTCGTGAGTTTCCCGCCGCTACGCTTCTCGGCCGCCGAGATCACCGCGTCGGCATACGCTTTGATCACGGCGTCGATCTCGTCGAAGTCGGGCTTGTCGGTACCGTAGTTGAGGCCCGGATAGACCTCTTCGGGCACGATGCCATAGGTTTGGATACCGCCCGTGACGTCGTGGGCCTGGCCGCCGACTGCAAGGTTCAGCGACCCGTGCAGCCGCACGTACTTCACGGCCTTTTCGAAGTAGATGTTGCGGACGATCCACATCTCCGAGAGGTCGAGTTCGGGGCCTCCGGCGCGCAGGATCTCGCTCTCGATGAATGATAGCGTCGAATAGCACCAGCAGGTGCCGCTGCGGCTCTGATCCTTGACCGATGTTGCGGGCAGGATGTTGGTGTCGGTGAATTGGTACCCCTCGGCCTCGGACGTTTCGGGGGGCTGGGCGGCGGCTCCGGTGAGCGAACCGATCAGAAACAGGGCGAGAAAAAGTCTTTTCATGTTCGGGTTGTTTGGCTGGTTGATGTTTACTTTTTCGAGTTGGCAACGATTTTCAGGCACTCGTCGAGGGTCAGTTCCTCGGGTTTCGTGCCTTTGGGCAGTCGGTAATTCTTCCCCTTGTAGGCGATGTAGGCGCCGTAGCGGCCGTTCTTGACCAGCATCTCGGGGTCTTCGGGGAAGCTTTTCAGCGGGGTGTTGGCCGCCGAAGCCGCCGCCTGGCGTTCGTGGATCAACTCCACGGCCCGCTCATAGCTGATCGTATAGGGGTCGTCGCTTTTGGCCAGCGAGGCGAACGACTTTCCGTGGCGGACATAGGGTCCGTATTTGCCCACTCCGACGGTCAGTTCCTCGCCGTCCAGCTCTCCGAGCTTCCGCGGCAGGGCAAAGAGCTCCAGCGCCTCCTCCAGGGTGATTGATTCGATGAGCTGCCCTTTCTTGAGCGAGGCAAAGCGCCCCTTTTCCCCTTCGTTGCCCTCGATCTCGACCATCGGTCCGTAACGCCCGATGCGCGCTTTGACCGTGTGTCCCGTCTTGGGGTCGGTCCCGAGGATGCGGGCTTCACGCTTGGTGTCGTTCTGCGTCGAGATGGCGGCATCGACCATCTTGTGGAACGGCCCGTAGAAGGCCTCGATCATCTTGTTCCACGTGATGTCGCCTTCGGCGATGCGGTCGAACTCCTTCTCGACGTTGGCCGTGAAGTTGTAGTCGATGATCGGACCGAACTGCTTCTCCAGGTAGTCGTTCACCACCATGCCGATGTCGGTGGGCGAGAGGCGGTTCTTCTCCTTGCCGTAGTTCTCGGTCAGCTCCTTCTGCGCGATCTTTTCGCCGGTGAGGGTCATCTGGCGGTAGCTGCGTTTCTGTCCCTCGAGGTTCTGCTTGACGATGTATCCGCGGTTGATGATCGTGGTGATGGTGGGCGCGTAGGTCGAAGGACGTCCGATCCCCAACTCTTCGAGTCGTTTCACGAGTGATGCTTCGTTGTAGCGGGCGGGCGCCTGCGTGAAGCGTTCCGTTGCTGTGATCTGTTCAGCCTGCAACGGGTCTCCCGGAGTCAGCTTCGGCAACAGTCCCGTGCTGCTTTCGGAGCCCGAATCGTCGTCAGTCGATTCGGCGTAGAGGCGCAGGAACCCGTCGAAGCGGATCTCCTCGCCTTGAGCCACGAACTGATGCGATGACCCCGAAATGTCGATGGCGACGGTCGTGCGGTCCAGCTCGGCGCATACCATCTGCGAGGCGACCGTGCGTTTCCAGATCAGGTCGTAGAGCCGTTTCTCGGCCGTGGTGCCCTCGATCTCCTGCCGGTCGATGTACGACGGACGGATGGCCTCGTGGGCCTCCTGTGCCCCTTTGGTCTTGGTCTTGTAGTTGAACCACCGGGAGTATTTCTCTCCGAAGAGCTTCGTTACCTCCTCCTTGCACTGGGCCAGCGCCTGCTGCGAGAGATTCACCGAGTCGGTACGCATGTAGGTGATCAGACCCTGTTCGTAGAGGTGCTGCGCTACGGACATCGTTTGCGAGACCGACATGCCCAACTTGCGCCCGGCCTCCTGTTGAAGCGTCGAGGTCGTGAACGGCGGGGCGGGATAGCGCTGTGCGGGCTTTTTCTCCACCCGGGCGACGGTGAAGTTCGCTCCGATGCAGCTGCGGAGGAATGCCTCGGCCTCCTCGGCCGTTTCGAAGCGCGTGGGGATTTCGGCCTTGAAGAGGGTCTTCTCCCCGCTGCCGGTCGTGTGGAACTGTGCGACGACCCGGAAGTAGGGCGACGGGCGGAAGGCGATGATCTCGCGCTCGCGCTCGACAATCAGCCGCACGGCGACCGACTGTACACGTCCGGCCGAGAGCGACGGACGCACCTTTTTCCACAGTACGGGCGAGAGTTCGAATCCGACCAGCCGGTCGAGGATGCGCCGGGCCTGCTGTGCGTTTACCAGGTCCATGTTGACCGTCCTCGGGTTCTCGATGGCCTCGAGGATGGCGCGTTTGGTGATTTCGTGGAAGACGATGCGCTTGGTGCGGTCGACGGGCAGCCCGAGGACCTCTGCCAGGTGCCAGGCGATAGCCTCTCCTTCGCGGTCTTCATCGGAGGCGAGCCAGACGGTCTTTTCCTTGGCCAGGCGGCTCAACTCGTCGACGATTTTCTTCTTGTTGCTCGGAATCTCGTAGACCGGCTTGAAGTCTTCATCGATATGGATGCCCAGATCCTTCTTCGAGAGGTCGCGGATGTGTCCGAAACTCGACTTGACGATGTAATCCTTGCCGAGAAACTTCTCGATGGTCTTGGCCTTGGCCGGGGACTCTACGATAACTAAATTTTCCTGCATGGGAACGGGTTCTTTTCAAAAGCGAAAACCTAAGTTGCGCACTTAGGTTCCGCGGGGGATAGAACGTCTTGTTTTCTATTTGATCAGGTTGTATACCATCTCGAAACGGATGGGAGCGTTGTTTTCCGTCGCAGCTCCCGGGTCGGTTGCCATGCCCTGCAGCATGCCGAACGGAGTGGAGAAGACGCTGTAGGCTTCGGGGCCGATGTAGATTTTGCGGAGCGGGATGTTGTCCCATTCGATGGCGCGGTTTCCCGTTTCGGCGGCGCTCTTCTCCTTGAGGTAGCTGTTCCACAACTGCTGCACATACCCGGTGATGTCCATCACATAGCAGGCGCGGCTGCGGTTGATATATCCACCGTATGCGAGCGTTGCGTTGTAATTGGCTTCGTAGGCGTATGCATAGTCGGCGATGGCCGAGAGTTTCTTATAATTGGAGTAGAGCCCCAGCCGGTTCGGGAAGGTTCCCATCTGGTAGAGCAGCCGGTTGCCGTTGGCGAAGGGGTCGACCTTTTCCCAGTCGTAATCGCTGTCGGGCAGGTAGATCGACATGCGTACCTGGCTGAAGGCGATGGTTTGGAAATTCTTCTCGTCGGCTTCGTTTGTCTTGCGGATCTCCTCTTCCAGCGCTTCGAAGAACTCCGGGCGGAAGGTCATCTCCGAGATGATGCCATTGTATCCTTCGACATGGATTGTCGGAGTCGTCGGACGGTTTTCATTCGTTTCGCGGGCCTTGTCGATGTCGATCAGCGACGCCGTGGCTTTCGAATAGTCGTGGCTGATGGAGTTGACCGAGACATTGCCGTGTTCGAGGCCCGAGGTATAGAAGTAGTAGACCATGCCGATAGTATCCTTTATCAGGAGCGGGTCGCCCTCCACGCGGTTCCGGCAGAATACCGACAGCCCCGACATCTCGAGTTCCGTGGCATAGATCGTACCTTTGCCTGGTTCGTTGATCTCGCTGCCCGGTTTCGGACAGATATAGAGCCCGCGGAACTCCTCGAACCACTGCTGGAGGCTGTCCGCACTGTAGATCGAGTAGTCATTGTAGTATTTTTCACCCTCTTTCTGAAGCATCAGCCGCTGGATGTAGTCCTTTCCCGCATCGGTCGGAACCAGGGTTATGGCCGTGGAGTTTGTGGGTTCTTGATCGCCGCCGAGCGTGAAGGTGAAAAGTGGCTTCTCGGGATTGTAAACCGGGTCAGCCGTGTGGCCTTTCGGATCGGGGTCCAACGGATTGAAGTTGAGGTAGAAGGTCGAGTCTCCCTCGGGTTTTTTGGTCAGGTAGTCGTTGCTGAGCACTTCATAGATGGCAAACTCTTGGACGGTCAGCGTATCGGGCCCGAAGCCGCTGACCGACAACAGAATCTGAGCCGAGTCGAAGATCGGCATGTAGCCGAAGTAGCCAGGGTCGACGACATAGTAATTGGTCATCTGCGTCAGGAATCCGGCCTGACGTTGTCCGATCGTGTCGTTGCATTGCGAGCCGAAGTATCCGTAGGTGATGTTCGATCCGATGATGGAGTCGGTCTGGAAAAGGCGCGTCTCGACGTATTTGCGCGGGTTGAGATCATCGATGGCAGGCAGACGGAGGAATTCGACCTTCATCTGCTGGTCGTCAGGAATGAGGTTTCCGCCCAAGGTGTCGTCGACTTGCGTACACCCGCCCAGCGACAGCGCGAAGGCGAAGGCCAGGGCTGCCATGGAGAAGAGTCGGGAGCGGTTTTTATTGAATCGCTTCATAGAATCGGTTGTAATTATCGAAAAACTCCGCACTGTCCGGAGCCTGGTACTCCAACATCGGCTTGCCGCTCGTGCGGGCAATCTCCAACACCGAGGGGTCGATGTTCGCGGAGGCTGCCACCACGCCGTCAGCATAGTCCATAACGAAGCGGAAGAGATTTTCGTATGAAGGAGTGTCGAGAATCGAGAGATTTTTGTCTTTCACGCCCTCTCCGGCGATTTTCTGCCCGAAGGTCGCATCGAGCGTCCCGGGGAATGCGTCGTCGTAGAGCGACACGACGATCTTCACGTCGCGGAAGATGGGGTCGTCGGCGAAGACCCGCTTCAGGTAGACGGGGACGACGCTCGAGAGCCATCCGTGGCAATGTACGACAGTGGGGGTCCAGCGCAGTTTCCGCACCGTTTCGAGCACGCCGCGGGCGAAGAAGATGGCTCGTTCGTCGTTGTCGGGGAAACAGGCGCCCTGCTCGTCGGTCAGCATGGCCTTGCGGGAGAAATAGTCGTCGTTGTCGATGAAGTAAACCTGTACGCGGGCCGAGGGGATCGATGCGACCTTGATGATGAGCTGGTGGTCGTTGTCGTCGATGATCAGGTTCATGCCCGAGAGTCGGATCACCTCGTGCAGTTGGTGTCGCCGTTCGTTGATGCACCCGTAGCGGGGCATGAACGTGCGGATTTCATTGCCCCGCTCCTGCATCGCCTGTGTCAACGTGCGGCAAAGCCGGGCGCTCTCCGTTTCGGGGAGATAGGGCGTGATTTCCTGGCATACGTACAGAATTTTGCTTGCCATGGTCGTGGGGTTTGCTCCTGCAAAGATACTAAAAATTTTTTAAAGAATCAGCATGGCGTCACCGTAAGTGCCGAAGCGGTATCCCTCCTCCTTGGCCACCTTGTAGGCGTTCATGACGTTTTCGTAGCCTCCGAAGGCGGCCACCATCATCAGCTGGGTGGAGTAGGGCAGGTGGAAATTGGTCACCATGGCGTCGGCTACGGTGAAGTCGTAAGGGGCGAAGATGAACTTGTTGGTCCACCCCTCCATGGGTTTGATCATGCCGTTGGTCGAGACGGCGGTTTCGAGCGTGCGCATGACGGTGGTGCCGATGGCGACGACCTTGTGGCCTTCGGTCTTGGCCGTGTTGACGGCTTCGGCGGCCTCGTCGGTCACGAAGAACTGTTCGGAATCCATCTTGTGTTTCGAGAGGTCCTCGACGTCGACCGTACGGAAATTTCCGAGGCCCACGTGCAGGGTGATGAACGCGCGGTCTACACCCTTGATCTCCATGCGCTTCATCAGGTGTTTCGAGAAGTGCATGCCGGCCGTCGGGGCGGCCACGGCGCCCTCGTGTGCGGCGAAGATGGTCTGGTAACGTTCGGCGTCCTCGGGCTCGACCTTTTCGCGTACCCATTTTGGCAGCGGGGTCTCACCCAGCGAGAAGAGCGTCTGCTTGAACTCCTCGTAGGATCCGTCGAAGAGGAAACGGAGGGTCCGGCCGCGGGAGGTGGTGTTGTCGATCACCTCGGCGACCAGCAGGTCGTCGTCTCCGAAGTAGAGTTTGTTGCCGATGCGGATTTTCCGTGCGGGGTCCACGAGCACGTCCCAGAGGCGCAGCTCGCGGTTGAGCTCGCGCAGGAGGAAGATTTCGATCTCGGCGCCGGTTTTCTCCTTGTTGCCGTAGAGGCGTGCGGGGAAGACCTTGGTATCGTTCAGGACGAAGAGGTCCTTCTCTTCGAAATAGTCGAGGATCTCTTTGAAAATACGGTGTTCGATTGCTCCGGTTTTGCGGTTGATGACCATCAGGCGCGACTCGTCGCGGTTTTCGGCCGGGTATTTGGCCAACATTTCGGGCGTGAATTCGTAGCCGTACTGCGATAACTTCATGGAAACAACTGTTTTTGCGTTTCGAAAATAGACAAACTAAATTCTATACGTAAAAAAGTTTATTTTGTTTCAGCATTTTGTAATTTTTCCAGAAAATCTTCGAGATTCCAGGCGTTTTCGACCGTAAAACCGCCGCTGCGGGTACGTCGCAGCGCCGTGAGATGGGCGCCGCTGTCGAGTGCCTCTCCGATTTCGTGGGCCAGCGAGCGGATGTAGGTCCCCTTGCTGCAGCGCACGCGGATGCGGAGCCGCGGGAGGTCGCACTCGAGGAGCTCCATTTCGTAGATGTTGATCAGCGCCTGCCGCACGGTGACCTCTTCGCCGGCGCGGGCCAGTTCGTAGGCGCGTGTTCCCTCGATCTTCTTGGCCGAGTAGACGGGCGGGGTCTGGAGCCGTTCTCCGGTGAGCGCCGCGAGGGTCCGTTCGACAGCCTCGCGCGTGATGTGTTCCCAGGGGTAGGTGCGGTCGATCTCGTGTTCGAGGTCGTAGCTCGGGGTCGTGGCCCCCAGCATCACGTCGGCGACATACTCCTTCTCCTCGGCCTGCAGTGCGTCGACCATCTTCGTGGCGCGGCCGATGCAGACCAGCAGCACGCCCGTGGCCAGCGGGTCGAGTGTCCCGGCGTGCCCGACCTTGATTTTCCGGTATCCGATGCGGCGGAGCGCGAACTTGATCTTGCGCACCACGTCGGTCGAGGTCCACCGGAGGGGTTTGTCGAGGACGGCGATGTATCCCTCTTCGAAGTTGATGCCGCGCAGTTCCTGCGGTTCGTATCCGTTCGTCATGGTTGTTGCGGGATCAGCAGAGGGTCGAGACGATCGCCACCACGCCGGCCAGGGCGCAGTAGATGGCGAACCAGATGAGCTTGCCGCGCTTGACGACCTCGATCATGAACTTGCAGGCCAGGCATCCGGTGATGAACGAGGCGAGGAACCCCGCCGCGAGCGGTCCGGCGGCGACTCCGGCCGTCAGTTCGCCGCTCATAGCCTCGAGGAGCGTCTCGCCGAGGATCGGGGCCAGGACCATCAGGAAGGAGAACTGTGCCACGGCGGCCTTCTTGTTGCCGAGCAGGAGGCCCGTGGCGATGGTCGATCCCGAGCGCGAGAGGCCGGGCATGGCGGCGCAGGCCTGGGCGATGCCGATAATCAGGGCATCGCGGTAGGAGATCGTCTCCTTGGGGCGCGGCTTGGCGTAGTAGGCGAAGGCGAGCAAGGCGGCGGTCAGGAGGAGCATCGCCCCGACGATGACGAGAATCCACGGCGAGTCGAGCAGGGCGTTGAGCTGCTCCTTGAAGAGGAATCCCACGATGCCGATGGGGACCATCGAGAGGACGAGCTTCAGGATATAGGCCTGTTCCTCGTTGAAGTGGCGCGAGAAGAGCCCTTTGACGAGGCGTACGACCTCGCTCCACAGCACTACCAGGGTGCTGAGGGCGGTGGCGGCGTGCAGCATGACGTCGAACGTGAGGTTCTCTTCGATCTGTACCCCCAGCAGCTCCTTGGCGATCTGGAGGTGCCCGCTGCTCGAGACGGGCAGAAATTCGGTGATTCCCTGTACGATACCGAGCAGGATGGCTTGCAGTGTATCCACTTGTCAGACGGTTTTCAGAAGCGTTTGAGAATAGCGTAGATTTCGAAGGCGAACCCGCCGATTACCAGGATCGGGGCCAGCGTGATCCTGCGCCATGAGAACATGGCATAGTTGAATTCGTCGGGCGAATCGCTGCCGCCGCCGGTCATCAGGACGAATCCCAGCACGATAATGGCGAAGCCGATGGCCAGCAGGAGGTAGTTGCGGCGGGTGAGCGGCATGCGCGGGTTTTCGGACTGAGGCTCGGGGGTTGTTTTCTGCGTCTGTTTCATATTTTAATAGAGGTATATTTTGTTGGACTTCATGTTGACGAACTTGTTGAGCGCGATGAGGGTGAAGGCTCCCGAGATGAGGACGCCCCCGACGATCATCGCCCCGATGATGATGGCGACCTTCCCGATTTCGGCCAGAGACGTCAGTTCGGGAACGGCCTCGTTGAGCCCGAAGACGGCCACGGCGAAGAGTGCCGAGGCGGCGAGTCCCGAGAGGATGCCCTGGGTGATGCTGTTGCCGAGGAACGGGCGCATGATGAACCACTTGGTCGCGCCGACGAGTTTCATCGTGTTGATCAGGTAGCGTTTCGAGAAGATGGCCAGGCGGATGGTGTTGTTCAGCAGGATGAGCGACACGAGCAGCAATGCCCCGCCGAAGAGCAGCAGCACGAGGCGGATTTTGCCCACCGTGGTGTGGAGCCTTTCGACCATCATTGCGGGGTACGACACCCGGTCGACGCCGTCGATGCGTTCGACGGCGGCAATGAACGATCCGAGCAGCTCCTGATCGGCCGAGGCCGAGGTGAGGGTTAGCTCATAGGAGTCGCATAGGGGGTTCTCCTCGAGGATCTCCTCAAAAGCGCTGCCGAAGAGTTTGCGGAACTCCTGATCCTCGAGTTTCTCCTCTTTGGTGACGAATGAAATTGTTGCCACGATCTCTTCGGCCGACAACTGCTTTTCGATCGCCTGGCGCTCTTCGTCGCTAAGGTCGTTGCGCAGCTCCACGCTGACGCTGACGCTCTGCTGGAGCGTTTCGGCGACCTTCATCGCTGCGATCATCAGGTAGCCGACCGAACCCAGCAGGAAGAGCACCAGGGCGACGCTTACCGTCGATACGATGTAGGAGTTGCGGACTTTGCGCTTGAGTCGTTTGTCGTCTTTCATAGTTCAATGTGCGCGGTTCGATGCGCGGGTCTCTGGTTTGCGTTACGATGCTTTCAGCGTGCCGTCGGTGGGGTGCGTTGCGGCGGACCGATCTCCTTTGAAGCGGCGGTATCCCCATATGCCCAGTGCCGCCAGGGCTCCGGCGAGGATGATGCCCGAGCAGATGCCCGTCACCCCTTCGACCGCGCTCCAGTGCGGGGCGCGGAAGCGCCATTCGACGGTGTGTTCTCCGGCCGGGAGGCGCATGGCCCGCAGGACGTAGTCGGCGCGGAAGGCGGGGGCCTCCTCGCCGTCGATGAAGGCCGTCCAGCCCTGGTCATAATAGATTTCCGAGAAGACCGCGACGGCCTCTTCGGGCGTAGAATATTCGTAGCGGAGGTAGTTGGGGCGGTATTCCGCGAGGTCGATGTGGGCCGAGGCATAGATGCCGAGGGGCATCGGACGCGGAGCGGCCGCGGCTGTGTGCTCCTGCGAGGCTGCCACGACGGCCGTCGTGCGGAGGTTCACCTCTCCCAGCAGGTCGATCTCCTCCTGCGCCGAGGCGGCATAGGCGAGCGAATCGACGAACCACGCCGCTCCGTAGGCCGTCGTGCGGCGTTGGGCCTGGGGTTGCCCGTCCTGGCCCGGAACGATCACGTAGCGAGTGTTGAGCATGTCGAGGATGTTCTCGTCGTAACGGGCCAGGTAGCGGTCGATCAGGTCCTGGTAACGGGCGAGTTTAGCCCCGTGGTATCCGCCGATCGAACGGTGGAAATAGGAGGTCGTGGCGTCGTTGAAGGGGCTGACCGTGAGGTTCAGCACGCGGTATCCGGGATCGGTGTCCTGGAGGATGGCCTTGTCGGCGGCCGATGCGACGACCTGCTGCCGGCGTTGCGGGACGAAGTTGTCGTGCGAGAGGAAACGCAGGTCGACCGGTACGAGGTCGATGAGCATGATGGCGGACAGCAATCCGACGAGGAGGTATTTGCCGATGCGCCGCAGGGCAAAGAGCACCACGACGCCGGCGGCGAGCAGCACCATTACGAGCGACCGCCAGGCGTCGGCGCGCATCATGGCGGCGCGGTCGGCGGCCATGGCGTCGGCGGTGGCTTCGCCCCATTCGATGTCCATGCCGCGGTCGATGTACTGCTGCATGTCGTTTGCCTCGAACAGCTGGCGGAAGGTGTCGGCCATCGATACGGCGCTCGCGTCGCGCCCGAAGTCGAAGAAGAGGCCTCCGGCGACGATGAAGAGCAGGCATATGCCGCCGGTGATACCCGCGGCCCAGGCCACGGCGCGCAGGAGCTGCTGGCGGGGCACCTCCTCACGCCAGAGCCGCATCAGGGCCAGGGCGCCGAGCAGCGGCACGGCCCACTGTACGACGACGAGTGTCATCGAGACAGTGCGGAACTTGTTGTATCCGGGGAGGAATTTGAACGCCAGTTCGGTGAATCCCATGAAGTTGTGCCCCCAGGCGAGGAGCAGCATCAGGAGGCTCACGATGATGATCCACCACTTGTCGCGGCCTCGGGTGAGCACGACGCCCAGCAGGGCGAGCATCAGGGCGGCGGCTCCGAGGTAGGTGGGGCCTGCCGTGTAGGGTTGCGTTCCCCAGTAGGCGGGGAGCTGCTGGGCGGCGCCGCGCAATCCGTAATCGTTGAGCACGGCGGCCGTGGTACCGTCCGCGGGGAAGGCTGTCGCCGAGTCGCGTCCCATGAAGTCGGGAATCAGCAGGTTGAAACTTTCGGCCTTGCCATAGCTCCAGGCCGTGGCGTATTCGAGGTCGAGTCCGTTGCCCGAGGTCTCGGAGGGAGTGGAGGTGGCGGCCAGTTCGGACCCCCCGCGGATCGTCTCCCTCGAGTGTTGGGCGGTGTACCAGAGGGGCGCGAAGTTCGATCCTGCGGCCAGCAGGCCCGCGGCGGCCAGCAGCGCGGTGCGCAGGGCGAAGTTCCGCAACAGTTTTCCGCGCCAGGCGGCCACGCCTTCGCTGATCCACATCGCGGCCATGGCCACGAGGAAGTAGTAGGTGATCTGCGGATGGTTGGCGCCGATCTCGAGCGATGCCGTGAGGGCCGTGAGGGCGGCTCCGTACCAGGGATTCCCGCGCAGGGTCATCCACGCGCCGCCCATCATCAGCGGTGCGTAGACCAGGGCCCACATCTTGGTGATGTGCCCGGCGCCGATAATCAGCAGAAAATAGGTCGAGAGCCCGTAGGCGAGGGCCGCGACGATCCCTACCCAGGGGTTGATGCCGAAGATGAGCAGCATGAGCCACATCGCCGTCATGGCGAAGAAGACGAATGCCGCCGGGGTGTCGATGATCTTGACCACCTGTCCGACGGTGCGTTTGACGGCCTGGGCGGGGTAGGCGACGTTGATCAGATAGGCCGGCATGCCGCCGAACATGCCGCCAGTCCATTGGGGATCCTCGCCCTGCTCGGCACGCATCCGGTTGATGTCGCTGGCCATGCCTTCGTACTGGATGACGTCGTGCTGCGGCAGGACCTCGCCGCGGAACTGCGGTGCGAAGTAGGCGGCGCATATCACGAAAAAGAGCACGAGGGCGACTCCTGCGGGGAGCAATTTCGAGGTCGCGGGATTCGAAAGATTCATGTTTCCGTACTTAATCAATGGCCAAAGGTACGAAAAAACAGCGACAGTCCGAGTCCCGATGGCGAAAAATGACAATCTTGCCTCTTCTCCGGCATGCGGGCGTCCTTTTGTCGGATTCCGGCCGCCAGTCGGTCGGGACCGCCCGGCTGAAGTGGAAGATGGGCCGATACGGTGCATTTTCGGCCCGGGAGCACGTTCTCGTGGGCTTCCCGGCATATTCGGAAAAGGGCGAGGAAAGCCTTCGAAAAGGCCCCGGCGACCCGGCCGGACGATCGTGTGCCGCTGCCGTAACGGGCGGAGCGTTTCAGTCGTGACTGACGGCAACCTTGTTGCCGCAGGTCCTTCGGACGTACGTATTTTCGGGCGATTAACCCCAAAAAAGACGCGGAATGTGCCAAAAAACTATTATCTTTGCAAATATGATTACACTCGATGACATCCGCAAGCCCGTTACTGCGGAACTGGCGGCATTCGACGAGTTCGTCGAACGCCAGTTCACTGCCGAAGGGGAGTTGCTATCCGATATGTTGCGTTACGCCCTCTCATCGCGCGGCAAAGGCATCCGTCCCATGCTGGTGATGCTCTCCGCGGCGATGAATGCTCCCGTAAAGGGCGTGTCGCTCGGCCGCCGGGCCTCGCTGGCGGCCATGCTGGTCGAAATGATCCATGTGGCGTCGCTGATCCACGACGATGTGATCGACGAAGCCGACATGCGCCGCGGCAAACCTTCGGTCAATGCCCGCTGGCAGTCGCACAAGGCGGTCATCCTGGGCGACTACATTCTGGCACGCAACATGAATATCGGCCTTCAGAGCGGGCAGTTCGATCTGGTGACCCATGTCTGCGGGTCGATGGCGGCCCTTTGCGAGGGTGAAATCCTCCAGGACGACTGCGCCTCAAACCTGTTGATGAGCCGCAATACCTATTTCGACATCATTTACAAAAAAACCGCCAGCTTGCTCGGGGTGAGTGCGTCGGCCGGCGCTCTTGCCGTGGGTGCTACGCGTGATAAGGTGGCTGCCATGCGTCGCTTCGGCGAGGCATTGGGCATGGCATTCCAGATCCAGGACGACATCCTCGACTACATGCCCCGCAACCACGCGGGCAAACCGGCATGCAATGACCTCTGTGAGGGAAAGATCACGCTTCCGCTGCTGTCAGTGCTCGAACAGGCCTCGGAGGAGCGTCGCGCCGATTTGCTCGAACGCCTCGGGCGGTGCCGTGAGGATGCCGCGTCGGTGGAATACCTGCGTGCGACGGTCGAGTCGGAGGGCGGCCTCGAAGCGGCCGCCGAAGTGATGCACGGCTATATCGCGCGGGCTACGGAGATGCTCTCCGACTACGAGGATTCCCCCTACCGTTCGGCTCTGGTGAACCTGTGCGCCTACGTGGCCGAACGCGACCGATGAACCCATGTCCGGACCTGGCACCATGAATTGAACCTTGAAATCGGACACCTGAATCGAAAGAACCGAAACATATTAACCTAATTTTTAGTTTTCATGGAAAAAAAGCAAAATTTCGTTCTCCCGATCGTCGTGATGATCTTCCTCTTCGGTATGATCTCCTTCGTGACGAACCTCGCCTCGCCGATGGGTGACATTCTGAAGTATCAGTTCAACGTCCCGAACTGGATGGGAACTCTGGGCGTCTTCGCCAACTTCATCGCCTATGCGATCATGGGTTATCCTGCCGGCAACATGTTGCAGCGTTACGGCTACAAGAAGACCGCGCTGATCGCCGTGGCCGTCGGATTCATCGGCGTCGGCATCCAGACCCTTTCGGGTACGGTGCAGAGCTTCGGAGTCTATCTCCTGGGCGCCTTCATTGCCGGCTTCTCGATGTGTTTGCTTAACACGGTCGTGAACCCCATGCTGAACAAGCTCGGTGGCGGTGGCAACAAGGGCAACCAGCTGATCCAGACCGGAGGATCGTTCAACTCGCTGTGCGGTACGGCCGTCATCATCCTGACGGGTCTGTTGATCCCTGAGGGTATTAAGAATGCGCAGATCAGCAACGTTTTCCCGTTGATGTATGCCGCTCTGGCCATCTTCGCCTTTGCCTTCATCGTAATTGCCCTGACGAAGATTCCGGAGAACAAATCCGTGGATGCCGGTAAGAAGAATGCTCCCAAGGCCGACAAATACGGTCCGCTGTCGTTCCGTCACTTCGTGCTGGGTTCGATTGCCATTTTCGTGTATGTGGGTATCGAGGTAGGTGTTCCCAACGTGCTGCAGAAGTGGCTGCAGAATCCCGACCTCAATGTGCTGGGTTCGGGCGTCAATGCCGAGGCCGTTGCCGGTTCGGTGGCTGCGACCTACTGGTTCCTGATGCTTGTCGGCCGTCTGCTGGGTGCCGCGATCGGCAGCAAGGTGTCGGCCAAGGCCATGCTGACGGTGGTTTCGGGTGTGGGCCTGCTTTTGACGCTGGGCGCCATGTTCTCGTCGCCCGAAGTGCTGGTTAACCTGCCGGTATTCAACGGCTCGGCCGGTTTCGGCCTGGTGAACGTGCCGATCAATGCTGCGCTGCTGGTCTTCGTGGGCCTCTGCACCTCGGTGATGTGGGGCGGTATCTTCAACCTCGCCGTCGAGGGCTTGGGCAAGTATACCGAGAAGGCTTCGGGTATCTTCATGGCGCTGGTTTGCGGCGGCGGTATCCTTCCGCTGCTTCAGAACGCCATCGTCGACTACACCAACAACGGCATGGGCTATCTGACGAGCTACTGGGTGATCGTTATCGCGCTGATCTTCCTGCTTTACTATGCGGTTGTCGGCTCGAAGAATGTCAACAAGGATATTCCGGTCAACGACTGATAGCAGGTCTTCCTGCCTGAGCAAGGGAGGCGTTTCACGACGGTGGAGCGCCTCCCTTTTTTTCTGCCTTTTTCCTCCTGGGCGGAGTCGCT
Source organism: Candidatus Alistipes intestinipullorum (assembly GCA_019113885.1). Classification (GTDB taxonomy): domain Bacteria; phylum Bacteroidota; class Bacteroidia; order Bacteroidales; family Rikenellaceae; genus Alistipes; species Alistipes intestinipullorum. The sequence continues at coordinate 58,905 of DXGO01000029.1, forward strand.
CCTTTCCTCCCTTCTTCGACATGCCTTCCGTGACCTTCATGGTTTCCGCCCTCTTGCCTCACTCCTTACACCTCCTTATCATTTTGGACTGGGACGAAAAAACAGGGTGTCCGTTTCGACGGACACCCTGTTTCTCTTTTGAAGCGAATGCGACGACTATTTTTTGTCGGCGCTGGTCATACGCTTCTCCTTGATGCGGGCCTTCTTGCCGGTCAGGTCGCGCAGGTAGTAGATGCGTGCGCGGCGAACGACACCGATCTTGTTGACCTCGATCTTGTCGATGTGGGGCGAGTAGAGCGGGAAGATACGCTCGACGCCTACGCCGTTCGATACCTTGCGGATCGTAAACATCTTGGTCTTACCCTGACCCTTGATCTGGATCACCACGCCGCGGAAGCTCTGGATACGCTCCTTGTTACCCTCGATGATCCGGTACGATACGGTGATCGTGTCACCGGCCTTGAACGACGGAATATCGGCGTCCGTCTTCGGCCACATCTGCTCGTTGACGAGCTTGATGATTGCATCCTTGTTCATTGTTGCAACAAAAATTTTGAATGTTTCGCATTCGACATTCCCGCTGTACCCGGACTACCATACGGCTCTTTGCCATAATCCTGCGGGTTGTGGAGGCATCCGTCCGGAGCTGTTGCCGGCCCTCACCCCCCCCCGCTTTTGCCGCAGTACCCAATGAAAGAGGTCGATATACGCCCTTGGGGAGGGCAAAGGTAGGAAGAAAATTCGTAAGAACAAGCCCCGGCGGGTGAAAAAATGCGATTTATGGCGTATATTTGCAGAGTTTTCGGCCGGGCGGGGCTTCTGACGGGGCTCAGAGGGTCTTTCGGCGAATGTCGGAGAAGCCGGCCGAAGCGAAGCAATTCACTGAAAACCATGAATGAACGATTGATACTTGTCACCAATGACGACGGATACCAGGCCCGGGGCCTGGCTGCTGCGATCGAGGTTGCGCGTACGTTCGGCCGCGTTGTCGTCGTGGCTCCCGAGACCGCCCAGAGCGGCATGAGCCAGGCCATTACGATGCACAATCCTCTCTACCTGCGCCGGATGCGTCAGGAGGAGAGCCTTGAGGTTTATGCCTTTTCGGGTACGCCGGTCGACTGCCTGAAGATGGCCTTCGACTACCTGTTGCGCGACCGGCGGGTCGACCTGGTAATCTCGGGCATCAACCACGGCTCCAATTCGGCGGTCAACATTCTGTATTCCGGGACGATGGGCGCGGCGCTCGAGGGGAGCTTCTATGGATGTCCTTCGGTCGGGCTGTCGCTCGACGACCACAGTGCTGAGGCCGATTTCGATGCGGCGGTCGTCTACGGGCGGAAAATTGTCGGCGACATTCTTGCCGCACAGCCGGAGTTGCCGCTGTGCCTGAATGTCAATGTCCCCGTGGGGCGTCCCGAGTCGATCCGCGGGGTGAAGCTCTGCCGTCAGAACCGTGGGTTCTGGCGCGAGGAGTTCTACCGCCGTGAAGACCCTCGGGGACGCGAATATTTCTGGCTCACGGGCGAATTTATCGACGGGGAGCCCGAGGCGACCGATACCGACGAATGGGCCCTGCGGAACCACTATGTTGCGGTGGTCCCGGTGCAGGCCGACATGACCGATTATCGCCAGTTGAAAAATCTCTCGAACGTGCTGCGGTAACGGTTTTTTATGTTATCTTTGTAAAGGTATGCCTCATAACCTCCCGCGCCTATGTTGATCAAATGCCTGCTCATCCTCTCGATTCTGATCCAGACCGTCGCCACGGTTTATGCCCTGCGGCTGGTGCGCACCACCAAGTACAATTCGGTCTGGATTCTCTTCATCGTGGGCTTCTCGCTGCTGTCGGTCGAGCGGCTTGTGCAGTTGCTGATCGCTACCGGGCAGTACGTCCCGCGCTGGTGGTTCGCCTACCTGGGCATTGTCATCTCGATCTGTCTTTCGATCGGTGTGATGTACGCCCACAAGCTTTTCAAGTACATCGACAGGCTCAATCGCCAGCGGACGCTGCTCAACAAACGGATTCTGACGGCCGTGCTGCGTACCGAAGAGAAGGCGCGCTCGCGTTTCTCCAAGGAACTGCATGACGGCCTTGGCCCGTTGCTGTCGTCGGCCAAGATGTCGCTCACGGCGTTGTCGCGGGACGAACACAGCGCCGAGCAGCGCGAGATCATCGAGAATACGACCTATGTCATTGACGAGGCGATTCGGTCGTTGCGGGAGATTTCGAACAACCTTTCGCCGCACGTGCTCAATGACTTCGGGCTGGCGCGCGGCGTGCAGCACTTCATCGACCGCAGCGTGGCGATGCACGACGTGAAGATCCGTTTCACGACCAACCTTCGCTCGGAACGTTACGATTCGGACATCGAGGTGATTCTCTACCGCGTGATCTGCGAGTTGATCAACAATTCGCTCAAGCATGCCGCCTGCAAGTCGATCAACCTGTCGCTGTCGCAGAACGGCCCGGAGCTGTCGCTCGACTATTCGGACGACGGCCGGGGGTTCAATCCCCAGGCGATGATGGACTGCGGCATGGGACTGTCGAACATCTCGTCGCGGATCAATTCGCTGGGCGGGACCTTCGATATCAGCTCTTCGAAAGGCAAGGGCATGCGGGCCGCCATCCGGATCAATACGGCGCAGGAGTCCGCGCCGAAACCCCGACGCCGACGTCGTCGTTAATCATCTCCAGCCATGAATCCCGCCTGCAGCATCATATTGGTTGACGACCATTCGCTTTTCCGCAACGGCCTCAAGGGGCTTTTGGAGCATTGTGCCGGTTGCCGGGTCGTTGGCGAGGCCGCGAGCGGCGAGGAGTTCCTGGCCATGCTCGACGGGGAGATCGAGGCGGACATCGTCTTCATGGATTTCGCCATGCCGGGCCTCGACGGTGCCCAGACGACCGAGCGGGCTTTGGCCCGTCGTCCCGATCTGCGGATCATTACCCTGTCGATGTTCGGTGAGGAGAGTTACTATTCGCGGATGGTCGAGGCCGGGGCACGCGGTTTTCTGTTGAAGGACTCGGACATCGACGATGTGATCGAGGCGATCCGTACGGTGATGGCGGGCGGCAGTTATTTCTCCCCTGCGCTGCTCTCCTCGCTGGCCGTTCGCATGCGGACGCGCAGCGACGTGCCCGACGAGGCGTTGTCGTCGCGCGAGCGCGAAATCCTGGTGGCCGTTTGCCGGGGCCTGTCGAACCAGGAGATCGCCGACGAACTCTTCATCTCGAAGCGCACGGTCGACAAGCATCGGGCGAACATCCTCGAGAAGACGGGCTGCAAGAACACCGCCTCGCTGGTAGTCTATGCCATCCGCAACGGCATTGTGGAGCTGTAGCCCCATCTTTTTCCTCTTTTTTCCTCCTTTTTCCTCTTTTATACGTTCCCTTCCTGTATTCACCCCTTTGTATCCCTTTTTCGTCCTTTTCAGACCCTAAAAGGCGATCGTCGGGGTGAAAAATTTGCATCTTTGACAAATAACGCATATATTTGTTCATACATATAATACAATATAAGGACAATATTATGCGAAAATCGGTATTCATGGGAATTGCCCCGTTTGTCCCGGGGCTGTGCCTGGCGCAGGCGGATTCCGGACGGAGTGCTTCCGAACCCGACCGCCGGCCCAACATCGTCTATATTATGACCGATGACCACGCCTGCCAGGCGGTCGGCGCCTACGGCCATCCGATTGCGCGGCTGGCCCCGACGCCCAACATCGACCGGCTGGCCCGTGCGGGAATCCTGTTCCGGGAGTCGTTTGTCGAAAACTCGATTTCGGCCCCCTCGCGCGCCACGCTGTTGACCGGCATGTACAGCCACCATCACGGCCAGACGACCCTTCAGTACGGGATCATGGATACGACCTGCGTCCATTTTCCCGAATTGCTGCAGGAGGCGGGCTATGAGACGGCGCTGTTCGGGAAGTGGCACCTGAGCATCGAACCGAAGGGTTTCGACTGGTACGATATCTTTTACGACCAGGGCGAATACTACAATCCCGTGATGCGGACGCCCGAGACCGATGGCGCCTACCTCCGGCAGGAGGGGTATGCGACGCAGATCGTGACCGACCATGCCCTTGCCTGGCTCGATGCGCATCGGGAGGACGGCCGTCCCTTCTGCCTGATGATCCATCACAAGGCCCCGCACCGCAACTGGATGGCCGAGCGTCGCTACCTTGAGCTCTACGAGGATGTCGAGTTCCCCGAGCCGCCGACGCTTTTCGATGACTATGCAACGCGTGGGGATCAGATGCGGCAGCAGCAACTCACCATCGACAAACACATGGGTTATGCGTTCGACTTCAAGGTCGAGGAGCTGAAGGATGAGCCGACGCTGCCCTACATTCGGGCCAGCTGGGATCTGGCGATGCAGACGCTGACGCCCGAGGAGCGGCAGGCCTGGGACGAGGCTTATGCGCGTATGAACCGTGATTTCCTGGCGCAGCGGCCCGAAGGCCGTGACCTGTTACGCTGGAAGTACCAGCGTTTCATCCACGACTATTGCCGGACGATCCGTTCGGTCGACGACCAGATCGGCCGGGTGCTCGATTACCTCGAGGCGCACGGACTGGCCGAAAACACGATCGTCGTCTATGCCTCCGATCAGGGATTCTTCCTGGGCGAACACGGCCTCTACGACAAGCGTTTCATGTACGAGGAGGCGTTCCGCACGCCGCTCATCATGGCATGGCCCGGCCATATCCGTCCGGGTACGGAGTGTCGCGAACTGGTGCAGAACATCGACTGGGCCCCGACGTTGCTCGACGTTGCGGGAGTCGTACCACCGGCCTCGATGGACGGACGGTCGCTTGTTCCGCTCTTCGGCAACGGCCGGGCGAAAGGGTGGCGACGTGCGCTCTATTACCAGTATTACGATTATCCGGCCGTGGGGAATGTCCGTCTGCACTATGGCATCCGCACCGACCGCTACAAGTTGATCCACTGGTACGGCCCGGGGGAGGCGGGAGACCCGGATATCGACTGCTGGGAGTTGTACGACCTCAAGCGCGATCCCCACGAGGTGCACAATGTTTGCGACGATCCTCATTACCGGAAGGTTCGGGCGCGGCTTGAAGCGCAGCTCAACCGCGAACGGCAGCGGATCGGGGCGGAGTAATGTCCGAACAAAGCGTCCTGCCGGTACCGGCCGGCAGGCGAAACGCTGCCAAATATTGCACGCGGTATGTGTCTATGACAAATATGCATGATTTGTTTATACAATATGTATAGTCATACAAAAAAAGTAGTATCTTTGCTATGTATTGACTATCTTACTACTAACCCGAACAGCTATGATACTACAACTCGATCACAACTCTTCGAAACCGCTGCACCAGCAGGCCGAAGATTTGCTGCGCGTGATGATCCAACAGGAGGAGTACCGCAAGGGCAAGCTCCTGCCGAATGAAGTCGAACTCTCCGGGATTCTGCACATTTCGCGCAATACCCTTCGCCAGGCCATCAACAAACTTGTATTCGAGGGCCTGTTGATTCGCAAGAAGGGCTACGGTACGACCGTGGCGCCGCAGAATGTCATGAGCAATGCCCGCAACTGGATGAGTTTCTCGCAGGAAATGCACGCCTTGGGCATGGAGGTGCAGAACTTCGAGCTGCACATCAGCCGCAAATCGGCGCCGTCCGATGCCGTCGATTTTTTCGGAGTGCGCGAAGGCGCGAAGCTGTTGTGCCTGGAGCGGCTGCGCGGACGTCCCGGCTTGCCGTTCGTCTACTTCATCTCCTATTTCAATCCGACGATTCCGATGACCGGCGAGGAGGATATGTCCATGCCGCTGTACGAGAATCTAAGGAAAAACTACGGCATTGTCGTCAAGACCTCGCGCGAGCGGATCTATGCCCGGGCCGCCAGCCACGAGATGGCCGAGAAACTCGATATTTCGGAGGGTGATCCCCTGTTGGTGCGCAAGCGTTTCGTGCTGGATGCACACGATGTGCCCGTCGAGTACAACATCGGTTACTATCGGGCCGACAGTTTCACCTATTCGATCGAATTTACGAACGATTAACCAAAACATTCTTTTTTCCTACTGCAACAATGAACAAATCCCTATCCAAACTTCTGCCGGTGCTGTTCGGCTTTTTCGTCATGGGCTTCTGCGATGTCGTCGGTATCTCGACGAGTTACGTGCAGAAGGATTTCGGTCTGAACGAAACGGTGGCCGGCTTCATCCCGTCGATGGTCTTCGTGTGGTTCCTGCTGCTTTCGATTCCGGCGGCCGTTGCGATGAACCGCATCGGACGTAAACGCATGGTGCTGGCCAGCAATGTCATCACGCTGGTCGGGATGCTTATCCCCTTCGTGGACTACAACCTGACGACCTGCATGGTGGCTTTCGTCCTGCTCGGCGTGGGCAACACGATCCTGCAGGTGTCGCTGAACCCGCTGCTTACGAACGTGGTCAAGGGCGAGGCGCTGACCAGTTCGCTGACCGTCGGTCAGGTCGTGAAGGCCGTCTCCTCGTTCTGCGGTCCCTTCATTGCGTCGTTCGCGGCGAGTGTCCTCGGTAACTGGCAATACCTCTTTCCGATCTTCGCCGGCATCACGCTGCTGTCGACCCTTTGGCTGCTGTCGGTGCGCATCCCCGAGACCGCACCCGAGAAGGGCGGCTCCTCGATGGGCGCCGCCTTCTCGCTGCTCGGCGACCGGACGATCCTGTTGCTCTTCCTCGGCATCTTCTTCGTCGTGGGCGTCGACGTGGGGACGAATACCGTAGCGCCGAAGCTGCTGATCGAGCGTTGCGGATTCGGCGTCGAGCAGGCCGGTTACGGTTCGAGCGTCTACTTCGTGTGCCGTACGATCGGTGCGCTTGTCGGGTCGATCCTGCTTGTCCGGATCAGTGACGTGTCCTATTTCCGCGCCAACATCCTTGCGGCGCTGGCCGCGATCGTTGTGCTCTTCTTCGTCCAGGGGACCGTGGCGATTCTCGTGATGGTGGGACTCATCGGATTCTTCTGCTCGAGCATCTTCTCGGTAATCTATTCTTCGGCGCTCAAGCGGCGTCCCGAGAAGGCCAACGAAATTTCGGGCCTGATGATTATGGGGGTTTGCGGGGGTGCCGTTATCCCGCCGCTGATGGGCGTGATGGCCGATACGTTGCATTGCCAGATCGGTTCGCTGCTGGTCATCACCGCTTGCCTGGTCTATCTGGTGGGCTGTTCGCTGTGGCTCGGGCGCTCGCGCGGCTGATGCTGCGGACCGTTCCCGCCGTCGGTCGGCGATAATAGACGGTAAAAAAGGAGCGGGGAGTGAATCAATTCACTCCCCGCTCCTTTTTCAGTATTTGGGGCCGGAACTCCGAATCCCCTGAGCGACTTTACTCGAGGCCCCACTCCTTGTTGGGCTCAGGCCCCATCTCGACGATCATCTCCCCGCCGCGGAGCAGCTCCGATGCAGGGAAGCGGAACGATGTGAGGGGTTTCCCGTTGAGTGTCACACGCTGCACGTAAATGTTCCTGCGCGAGGCGTTCGGGGCTTTGATCGTGAAACTCTTGCCGCGTCCGTAACGCTCCCCGAGGTCGATGACGATCTCCTCGAAGGCCGGGCTGGCAATCTCGTACATCGGCTCCACGGCGCATCCTCCGTCGATCTGGAATAACCCGAGCGAGGCCATGACGGCCCAGGCGCTCATCTGTCCCTGGTCTTCGTCGCCGAGGTAGGCGTTGGCGATGCCGCAGCCGTAGTAGCGGTCGAGGATCGAGCGGCTCCACCGCTGGGTGTTCCAGGGCTGTCCGGCGTAGTTGAACAGGTAGGCGAAGTGCATCGACTGCTGGTTGCCCTGTACGACGGGATGGTCCCAGTATTGGTCGTTGGGGGCGTTGTAGCGCCAGGCCTCATCCTGGTTAAAGCCCCAGAGCAGCCGGTCGGTGAATCGCTTGTGGCCGATCTTCTCGACCAGTGCCGGCACGTCCTGCGGCACAAAGAAGGTGAGCTGCCAGGCGTTTCCTTCGACGTAGTGCTGGTTGGCGCCGCTGCGGAACGGATCGAAATCCTTCATCCATTCGCCCTTGCTGTCACGCATGTGGCAGTAGCCCTCGTCGCTGATGACGTTGCGCCACCAGTAGCCGCGGTCGTTGAAGGTGCGGTAAGTCTCTTCGTCGCCCAATGCCTTGGCCAGCTGCCCGACGGTCCAGTCGTCGTACGAATACTCCATCGTGTTTGAGAAACGCCCCTTGTCGTAGGGTACGTAGCCGTATTTCATGTAGGCCACCAGGTCGCGGTTTCCGGCGAATCCCTTGAATACCTTCTGCGCGGGGGTGGTTTGCATCTTCACGGCCGCTTCGAGAGCCTTGTGGGCGTCGAAGCCGCGGATCCCCATCTGCCAGGCGCTGACGATCAGCGGGATTTCATGCTCGCCGACCATCACGGGAATGTAGTTCATGCCGGCCGGGCCCTTGGCCAGCCATCCGTTGGCGTCGTACATCGCCAGCTGTGAGTTGACCCACCGCTCCGACCACTCGGGCGTGACGAGGTTCCACAACTGGTTGAGGTTCCAGAAGGTGTTCCAGAAGGCGTCGCATCCGAGCATCACATCCTTCGACGGGTCGGCCACGCGGCGCACCTTTCCGTCGGTCGACACCCAATCGCCGTTGACGTCGCTCCACGTGTTGCGGCTACACAGCGCGCGGTACATGTTGTTGTAGAAGCGGACCTTCTCCAGCCGGTCGTTGGTAGAGATTTTCACCCGGGCGAAGAGGTCGTTCCAGGTGTCGACCTGGTGCTGCCGGACGGCGTTGAAATCCCAACCGAAGGGCTCCGAAAGCTCCGTGCGGAGGTTCTCGTCGGCGTTCTCCACGCTCACGAGCGAGATGCCCGAGCGAACCTGAACCACCGGGTTCCGTGCCGGGTCGAAGCGTACGAAGAGTCCGGCATAGTTGCATGCCCCCGTTTCGAGACCTTTTGCATCGTCGGTCACCGTGTCGTCACACCAGGTGCCCAATCCCTCGATCGGCCGGTCGAATTCGATGACGAAATGCAACGTGTAGTCCTGGTCGGCATCGGTGCTCCACACGCCGGGCGAGAATTCGTGGCACGACCCCTCGATCCGTCGGTCGCCCACCTGTTTTACCGAGACGCCTTTGAGCTGGATGCCATATTCGGTCTCGGGGCGCAGCTCGATGAGGATGCGTCCTTCGCCGCGGTCCGTCGGGAAGGTGAAGCGTTCGAACCCGCAGCGGGTCGTGGCCGTCACTTCGGCCTTGATGCCGTAGTCGGTCAGGTCGGCGGCGTAGTAGCCGATTCCGGCCTCTTCGGTCCGTTTGTCGATGCGCGAGCGGTAACCCTCATCGGGTTTCTGCTCATCACCCACACGGGTCATGAGCGGGCCGTTGGCGGCCATGATGCCCAGCCCGCCGAGCGTCCACTCGTGGATGTGGCTGAAGCATCCGATGTTCTCGAACGACGGCTGATAGCCGGCCTGCCAGCCAGTATTCTGGTTGTCGGGGCTCATCTTCACCATGCTGAAGGGCATCCATGGTCCGGGGGCGATCATCCAGCGCGAATGTGCCGTTCCGATCCGTGTGTCGACATATCCGGCCGGTGTCTGCTGCGGCTGCGGCGTGCGCACGACACTCCCGCGTGCGACCTCCTTCCCGTCGGCGAAGATGGCGTAGCGGCTTGTCTTGCTGCGTTTCACGGCCGGCATCGGGGCCTCCAGCTGGTAGCGTCCGGCTTCGATGCGCTGGCTGAGAATCTCCCGTCCGTCGAGCTCCACACGCAGGTCGGGCGTTCCCGACAGGTGCTCGACGTCCACCAGCAGCGGCTGGCTCTTGCCGAGCTGGTAGTCGGCGGCCGAGACGTTGCGGATGAACGCTCCGGCGGGCTGTTCCGTACGGAGTCCCGCCGGGCCGAGCAGGGCGATGCGGTCGAAGAGAATCCACGATCCTTCGAGTACGGTGATAACCACTTCGTTGCCGCCTTCTCGCAACGTGTTTTTATATAAAGGTATGGAGAGGCGTTTCGGGGTGGCCTGTTCCATGTGTCCCGTGATGGAGAGCGTATCGACGATCGGTTCGTTTTGCCGCGGTTTGGGCTGTTTTGCCAAGTCGTAACCCGGGGCGTCGAGCTGGAACTTGGCGTCCTGTGCGTTGACGCTCACCTTCACGAGGGGCAGGAATTTCTTGGCATAATCCGTCAGGTCGATCTCGAGCGAGCAATCGCCTTCGGGGGTGCGGTCGAGTCCGAAGAGAATCGTCACCTGGTGGGTTCGCCATCCCGAGGTCGGCCAGGTTCCGCCCCAGGTATCCGTGGGCCCCGGGAGCACGTAGGGAAAATCGGCGGCCGGGTCGGAGTGTCCGACGAGGAAGAATTTGTCCTCGTAGCCGAAGTCCCGGGCGAGGAAGTCGCGGAATCCGTCGGGAGCCAGGGCGAATTCCGCCGGCGAGTGGTCGGCTTCTCCGATGCTCCAGATTACCGAGGAGGGGTTCTGTGCGGTCAGTTCGTTGGCGAACAGACAGGCGGCGATCCCCAAGAGCAGTTTGGTTTTCATACGGTCAGTGTTATATGTTCAGACAATATGGCGCAAAATAAACAAATTTTTCGGAATAAATATAATTTTGTGTTAAAATTCTATCTAAAACGGTCTCTTCCTGCGAAGTTTGTGCTCTCTTTTCGACGAGCTCTGACCGATGAATTGCTTCGGTAAGTCCCAATACAGGGCATGTTCGTCTTCTTCGGGCGACAGGCGCTTTTTCGGCAACGAGATAATTTTGTATGGACAATCTGAACTGGAATGCAACTTTTTTGCAAATTTTATAATATTGAAAATCAAATAAATGTGTCTAAATATGTTCTTTATTTTAATCTTTTGTGCAATTTTTTCAGCTTTGTATGCTGTATATATGGAAATAATTCCTACATTTGCGGTGAATAATGTATGGACATATTGTTGAACCAACCAACATGCATGTCCGAGTCGAGTGGTTGAACCCTAATCCGAATGAACCAGTGAGGCGACTTTTTCTGTGTTTGACGGCCGTAGCGTTTTTCGGAGTGACGGTGTGTCACTCCCAGAGTGTCGATGTCTATCGTCAGATTCCCTCTTCGGAGGTTCGGGCGACGGCCAGCAGTTCCATATCGAGTTCTCCCGCCTCGCAGGCGGTTGACGGCAGCGGCATGCAGGGAGACCGGCATGTTGCCAACAACCTCGGCGAGGGGATGTGGGTGTCGGAAATCTCCGACCGACCGGTCCGTTATTCCCCATTGACGCACGAGGGGGCCGTATGGTTCCTGTGCGAGATCGGGGAGCGGCAAATCCCCCCCCCGACCATCGACCAAATACGGATATGGAATCACAATCAGAATGAACATACCCGCCGCGGGTTCAATAAAGTATATATCGAATATTCGTCAGACGGACGCACGTGGCATTTGCTGCCTTCGTCCGACGGTGAGTATCATGTGATTCCCGAGTCGGTGGGCCGTAACCCCGAGCCGGCCGATTTTCTGCTGGAGACCCCCGGTCTCAAGGCGCGTTTCATTTGCTTTACGGCCGTGGCCGGCGGGGAGGGCAACCACTACGACCGGAGCGATTCGGTTATCATGCGCGAAACGCGCGACATGCACCAGCATCCCGATTATTACGGGCTGGCCGAAATCCGTTTTTACCAGCGCGAGAAGTGCCCGATCCGGTCGCTCGACACGCTCTCTTCGATCGAGCTTTCGGCCTCGCAGGGTTATTTGAAAAGTCCTGAAGGCCCTTCGCGGGAATTTGCGCTGGCCTTCGACAAACCGCTGTACGCCGGGGCAGAACTGACGTTCCGTTCTAACGGACGCACGTGGAGCGACCGCATTGCCTCTTCGCCCGTCGGCGTCACGCGCTATGACGGCCGTTTCCCGGCCGGTTACATGGAAGAAGCCTCCAGACTCGAAGTGCGGGTCGAGAGCCGACAGGGGACTCTCGCCCGCACCTTCGATGTCCCCGCCGCCCGGCGTTGGACGGTCTGCTTCCTCCCCCATTCGCATCAAGATATCGGATATACGCACCGCCAGGCCGACGTTATGCGGCTCCAGTGGCGGAATCTCGAGCGGGCCATCGACCTGGCGGAGCGGACGAAGGGGTATCCCGACGGAGCCCGCTACCGGTGGAATACCGAGGCGACATGGTCGCTCATGGGCTATCTCGAGACCTATGCGGGGACCGAGCGTGCCGAGCGTGTGTTGCGTGCCATCCGTGAAGGCGTGATCCATGTCGACGCCACGCTGGGCAGCATCCTGACGGGTATCTGCCGGCAGGAGGAACTGATGCACCTGTTCGACGACGCGCACCGCATCGCCGAGATGACCGGTGTCCCTTGTACGACGGCCATGATGAGCGATGTGCCCGGGCAGGTCTGGGGCCTTGCCACGGCATTGTCCCAAAACGGCGTGAAGTACTACTCGCCGGGTCCCAACTACGTGCCTTTCTACGGCAAGATCGGCAACGACCGTGCGGCCGCGCTCCATACCGAGTGGGGAGACCGCCCGTTCTGGTGGGAGTCGCAGTCGGGAACCGACCGGGTATTGGTATGGCAGGCGGGCCGGGGCTATTCGTGGTTCCACGGCTGGCTGGCTGGACGTCTCTCCGTTTGCGGCGTGGAGCCTATCTGGCGTTACCTGCAGGAGCTGGAGACCGACGAATTTCCCTATAACACCTGTTACCTGCGCTATACGGTCCACGGGGACAACGGGCCTCCCGACGAGTTGATGCCCGATGTCATCCGCGCATGGAACGAACGTTACGATTCGCCGCAGTTCCGGATTGCGACGACGGGAGAATTTTTCACCGATTTCGAAAAGCGTTATGGAGATGTGTTGCCCACCTACCGGGGCGATATGACGCCCACGTGGGAGGACGGAGCCGCTTCGACGGCGCGCGAGACGGCGATGAACCGTGAAAGCGCTTCGCGCCTGGCCCAAAGCGGTACGCTGTGGAGCATGCTCCGCGACGATCCGTTCCCGTCCGACGCCTTCGATGCCGCCTGGAAGAACGTGCTGCTCTTCTCCGAACATACGTGGGGCGCCTCGGCCAGCGGCCCTGATCCCCATTCGCAGTTTACGCGCGACCTTTGGGCCGGCAAGAAGATGTACGCCGACAGTGCCGACTGCCAGTCGCGCCGACTCCGTACCGAGGCGCTTCGTCCGCTCTCGGGCGAGGGCGACTGCCTCCATGTGCTCAATACGAACCTCTGGCCGCGTACCGATGTCGTAACGCTCGATGCGGCGACCGATCTTACGGGCATGCGGCTGCTCGATGCCGCAGGCCGCGAAGTGGCCGTACAGCGGCTCCACGATGGTCGTTGGGTGTTTGTCGCCGAAGAGGTCCCCGCCCTGGCATCGGCCGTCTACCGCATCGTTCCGCAAGGAAAGAAGCGCGCTGCGGCAGCTGCGGCTCCTTCGTCGGTGGTCGCGAAGACGATCCTCGACAACGGCCTCCTGCGGGTCGAGCTCGATCCGGCGGATGGCACGATCCGCGTGCTGCGCATGGCCGGAGACCCGTTCAACTACGTCGGCGAGGGAGGCCTGAACGATTACCTCTATACGGGACGCATCGGAACCGATCCGCGCCAGGGGGCGACGGTACGCAGTATCGAGGTGCTGGACGACGGCCCCGTGGCGGCCACGCTGCGCGTCGTGTCCGATGTTCCGGGCTGCGAGAGCCTGTGGCGGGACATCACGCTTTACCGCGGTTTGGCGCGTGTGGAGATTCTCAATACCGTGGACAAGACCGACATTCTCGATTTCGAGAACGTGCGCTTCGTCTTCCCGTTCAACTTCCCGCATCCCGAAGTGACGATGGACCTCGCCATGAGCGAGATGCATCCCGAGCGCGAACAGCTCGCAGGGGTCAACAAGCACTACTATTCGCTGCTCAACGGCCTCTCGGTAGGGGACCTCGAACACGGGGTCTGCCTCACGAGCCTCGACGCCCCGTTCGTCGAGATGGGTACGCCTTCGGGCGAGGATTACCGGCTCAATCCTCGTTACGGCTATGGATGGTGGCTTTCGGCACAAATCTCCCCCGTCATCTATTCGTGGGTGATGACCAACACCTGGCGGACGAACTACAAGGCATCGCAGGGTGGCGTGGCGACATTCCGGTACTCCCTGCAGCCGGGCGATCCCTTCGACCTGAAACTCAAGCAGACGGGACTCGACCGGGAGCAGCCGCTGATCGCCGTGCGCAGCGCACGGACGGAGGCGGTAGGACAGCTCTTCCGGTTGTCCGGCCGGCATCGGATCGCCGTGTCGGGAATCACCCCTTCGGCCGATGGCCGGGGCTATATCGTCCGCCTGCACAATACCGGCAAAGAGCCCGTGCACACCTCGTTCGTGTGGGGTCGGCTGCGCGGACGCGAGGCGTGGGTCAGCGATCAATGCGAACGGACCGTTTCGCCGTTGGACCCCTCGTCGTTCTGGATGCAGCCTTACGAATACCGAATAGTAAAAATCGTCACCGAATAAACAACGAATTCCGATATGAACAGACCCATCTTTTCGACACTTCTTCTGGCCGTTGCGGGGCTGGTCTCCTGTGCCGCACCCGAGTCGCTGACCGATTACGTCGATCCGCGGATCGGAACGGCCCATTCGCGGTGGTTTTTCTTCACCCCGGCGGCCGTGCCGTTCGGCATGGCCAAGCTTGCCCCGACGACCGATGGACACCTGGGAAACCCCGGGGGTTGGCAGGCCGTAGGATACGACGCCCGCCACACCTCGATCGAGGGCTTTGCCAACTTCCATGAGTTCCAGGTGGGCGGTGTCGTGGTGGCTCCCACCGTCGGAGCGCTCCAGACGGTTCCGGGAGAGCTGGACAATCCCGAGAGCGGCTACCGCTCGCGTTTCGACAAGCAGGACGAGGTGGCCCGTCCGGGTTATTACTCCGTATTGCTGAAGGATTACGGGGTCAAGGCCGAATTGACCGCCACCAAGCGGGTCGGTTTCCATCGCTATACCTTCCCGGCTTCGGAGGAGGCGAATCTGATCTTCAATATCGGCATGCGAATGGGCGAGAGCGGCCCGGTGTGCGATGCCGAGGTGAACTATACCGACGACGGCCGTGTCGAGGGGTGGGTGACCACCGAACCGGTCTATGTCGACATCTATCAGAAGGGTGCCACGGTAACGATGTACTTCAGCGCTGATCTCGATGCCGAGCCGACGGCCTGGGGAACCTTCTCCGGTGCCGAGGTCTTTGCCGGCGAGCGTTCCCGGCGGGGTGTCGGGGCAGGTCTTTACCTGCGTTTCGACACGCGTGAGCGCAACGACGTAGGGGTGAAGATCGGCTTGTCGTACACCTCGGTCGAGAACGCCCGGGCCAACCTCGAGGCCGAGGCTGCCGGACTGGATTTCGACGCGGCGCGGAAGTCCGCCCACGAGGCGTGGGAGGAGGCTTTGGGCCGTATCCGGGTCGAAGGCGGCCTGGAGCAGGACCGCGTGAAGTTCTATACGGGACTCTTCCATGCCCTGTTGGGCCGCGGCCTGGCCAGCGACGTCAACGGCGCCTATCCCGCCAACGACGGGTCGGTGGGCCAGATTCCGCTCGGTGCTGACGGACGTCCCCTTCACAACCACTACAATACTGACGCCATCTGGGGCGGTTACTGGAATCTCACCCAGCTGTGGAGCCTCGCATGGCCCGAATATTATGCCGACTGGATTTCGAGCCAGCTGCTTGTCTACAAGGATGCCGGATGGCTCGGTGACGGCATTGCTTGCAGCAAATACGTCTCGGGCGTGGGGACCAACTTTACGGGACTCGCCATCGCGGCGGCCTACAACGTGGGCATCCGCAATTTCGACGTCGCCCTGGGCTATGAGGCGGCGCTCAAGAACGAGGTCTGCGGCGAGGGACGCCCCGCCGGCGCCGGCAAACTCGATGTCGGGCAGTTCGTCGCGCGCGGGTATTCGCCCTATTCGACCGAGCTGCACATGCAGACCACGCCCCGCGGTTCGGGATTCTCGGCCTCGCATACGCTCGAATACTGCTTCAGCTCCTATGCCGTAGCTCAGATGGCCCGGCAGTTGGGCCATGAGGCCGACTACGAGCGCCTTTCGAAACTCTCCGAAGGATGGCAACTGCTCTTCGATCCCGAAACCAAACTCATGCGTCCGCGCGACGAGCAGGGCGAATTTATCGCCGACTTCGATCCCTATGCTCCATGGATCGGATTCCAGGAGGGGAATGCCGTGCAGTATACCTATTATGTTCCGCACCATATCGACCGGCTTGTCGAGATGGTCGGACGCGAGGAGTTCAACAATCGCCTCGACAGCACGTTCCTCATCTCGCAGGAGAACGTCTTCGGCGGCGGCAAGACCATCGACGCCTTCTCGGGACTGCACACCTATTACAACCACGGCAACCAGCCCAACCTGCACATCTCGGCGCTGTTCAACTTCTCGGGCAAGCCCTGGCTCTCGCAGAAGTGGATGCGCACGATCTGCAACGAATTCTACGGGACGGAAGGCGTCCACGGTTACGGCTACGGTCAGGACGAGGACCAGGGCCAGTTGGGGGCCTGGTACGTCATGGCCTCGATGGGACTGTTCGATGCCAAGGGACTCACGGCTCCCGACCCGACGTTCCAGGTGGGCAGTCCGCTCTTCGACCGCATCACGGTGCAGCTCAATCCCGACTATTACGAAGGGCGCGAGCTGGTGATCGAGACCGAAGGCAACACCCCCGAGAACCTCTACATCCAGTCGCTCGAGTGGAACGGCAGGCCGATGCGGAGTATTCAGTTGCCCTTTGCCGACATTGTTCGCGGCGGCCGTTTGCATGTCGTTCTCGGCGCGGCGCCCGCGACCGACCTGACCGAATGATCGGCGGCTTTCCGACAAAGAAGATACATGGATTATAAAACGATAAGACAAAACAGAAAAAACGACGAATTGCAACAGACAATGAAAAATCATCCGCATCGGCGGATGGCAGACAAACCAACCCTAATTTAAAATCAAACAACATGAAATTCTCTACGAACCTGAAAAACCTGTTCAAGGTTTTCCTGTGTGCTGTGCTCGTCTCGACGACGTTTGCACTGAAGGCTCAGGAGCGGACATTCCCCGTGTCGGGAATTGTCAAGGATACCGCAGGTCAGCCGGTGGTCGGAGCTACGGTTTTCGATTCCAAGACCAAGCGGGGTGCCGCTACGGATACTGAGGGCCGCTTTACGCTCGATGTCGAGTCCGGCTCGGTACTCAATGTGTCGTTCATCGGTTATGCCGAGCAGCAGATTCCCGTGTCGCGCTCGAAATCGGTGTATGATGTTGTTCTCGAATCGGATGCGGTCGGTATCGAGGAACTGGTGGTCGTGGGTTACGGAACCCAGAAGAAGGCGTCGCTGACCGGAGCGGTTTCGGCCATTTCCAACGACGATATCATTAAGACCAAGAATGAGAACCTGCAGAACATGCTGACCGGTAAGGTCGCCGGTCTGCGTGTGCGTCAGAACTCCTCGGAGCCTGGCCAGTTCAACACCTCGATGGATATCCGTGGCTTTGGAGCTCCGCTGGTTGTCATCGACGGGGTGCCGCGTGACAACATGGCCCGTCTCGATCCCGAGGACATCGAGCAGATCTCGGTGCTGAAGGATGCCTCGGCCGCCATCTACGGTGTGAAGGGAGGTAACGGTGTCGTACTTATCACGACGAAGAAAGGTACGAAGGGCCGTGTCAACATCAACTATTCGGGCAATATCTCGTGGCAGCGGCCGTCGAACTTCCCCGACCTGGTGGATGCCGCCGACTGGATGACGCTTTACAATGAGAAATACTCGATGCACAACGTGGACTATGTGACGTGGGTTCCCCAATACAGTCAGGAGGATATCAACGCCTACCGCAGCGGTGAGAAGACCTCCTACAACTGGAAGGAGGCCGTCTTCCGCAACTCGGCGCCGCAGACGCAGCACACGGTCAGCGCCAGTGGCGGTAACGACCGGATCACCTTCTACACGAGCTTCGGTTACCAGTATCAGGAGAGCTTCTTCCAAAAGACCCCGATCTCTTACGACAAATATACGCTGCGCAGCAACATCAGCGCGAAGATCGCCAAGAACCTGTCGCTCGACGTGAACCTTGCGGGACACATCGATGAGAAGAAGATGCCGAACTTCGCCTCCTCGGACATCGTGCGCAGTACGTGGCTCTTCACGCCGCTCGATCCGTTCTATTACGACGAGGAGCGCAACATGCTTCATACGAAGGATGACAACACGGGTATTGTCAACCCGCTGGCCATGATCGACAAGGACCTCAACGGCAACCAGAGCCTGATCAGCCGCTGGTTCCAGTCGAACTTCTCGCTGCGCTGGGACATGCCTTTCGTGCCGGGCCTCTATGCCAAGGGCTTCTTCAGCTATGACTACATCATGAACGACAACAAGTTCTACCGCAAGGCGTTCGATACCTATACCTCCACCGGTGCCGCGACGAGCTTCCTGCAGGGTGACCAGGCGGATTACTACGTGCAGCGCAACTACTATGGCAAGAACCACCGCCAGTGGTACGTTCAGCTGGGTTACGACCGCACCTTCGGCCGCCACTCCGTATCGGGCATGCTGCTTTTCGAGGACCAGCACAAGGTGGGCGACAACTTCTACGGCAGCCGTGAGGTGATGCTGCCCAAGGACGAGGTATTCGTCGGTATCGGCGAGACGCAGCAGTTCAACCAGGATTCCGGCAGCGCCGCACTCTACGATTACGCTTATCAGTCGCTGGCCGGCCGTTTCAACTACGACTTCGGCGGCAAGTACCTTGCCGAATTCATTTTCCGTTATGACGCATCGTCGCGCTTCCCGGAGGGTAACCTGCGTTGGGTCTTCTTCCCTTCGGCCTCGATCGGATGGCGTATTTCGGAGGAGAGTTTCTGGAAGGAGTCCGCACTCGATTTCATCGAGAACCTGAAGCTCCGTGCCTCGTACGGTAAAACGGGTTACGACGGCGATTTGAACTACGAGTTCCTGACGGGCTTCACCTATCCTTCGGGCGGTTCGATCCTCGGTGGCGAATATGTCAACGGTTCCGTGCCCAAGGGTATTGCCAATAAGGAGATCACGTGGCAGACTATCACGACGTTGGACGTCGGCCTGGACTTCAGCGCCTGGAACGGGAAACTCGGCCTGTCGTTCGACTACTTCAGCCGCAAGCGCGAAGGTCTTTACGCCACGCGTGTGCTGAGCCTCCCGGGAAGCGTGGGCGCGAGCCTGCCGAAGGAGAACCTCAACAGCGACGTAAACCGAGGCTTCGAGTTGGAGCTGAGCCATCGCAACCGGGTTGGCGAGTTCGTCTACGAGGTCAAGGGTAACGTCTCGTTCACACGCCGCAAGACGCTCTACTACGAGCGCTCGCAACTTGGCAACTCCTACCTGAACTGGCGTCAGAACAACAACGACCGTTTCAACAACATCTGGTGGGGCTACGGCGAGGCCGGCCGCATTACGAGCTGGGATCAGATCTATTACAATCCGGTCTACATCGGCCGAGGCAGCGTGCTGGGCGACTACCTCTATGAGGACTGGAACGGCGACGGCATGATCAGCGATCTCGACGTTCACCCGATCGCCTACAACGACACGATGCCTATGGTCAACTTCGGTCTGACGATCAACGCCTCGTGGAAGGGCCTCGACCTTTCGATGCTGTGGCAGGGTGCGGGCAACCGTTACATCATTGCCCGAGAGTTCCTCTACGAACCGCTCTGGTCACGTACCAACGCCATTGTCGAGCACATGGACCGCTGGCATCCCGCCGATCCGACGGCCAGCCCGTACGATCCTGCCACGGAGTGGGTTTCCGGCAAGTACGGCTATACGGGATCGAATCCCAACCCCAATTCGGAGCATGCGTTGCAGAATGCGCGCTACGTGCGTCTGAAGAACCTCGAGATCGGCTACACGCTGCCCAAGAAGTGGGTGTCGAAGGTGGGCATCGAGAACCTGCGGGTTTATCTCAGCGCCTACAACCTGCTGACGATCACCGGCCTGGATTACCTCGACCCGGAGTTCTACATTCACCCGACGGATGGCGGAGTCTCCAACCTCGGATACTTCTATCCGATCAACAAGACCTACACCATCGGACTGAACGTCAAATTCTAAAAAAAGCAAAAACATGAAACGTCTGAAATATTATCTTCTGATTCTTTGCGCAGGCGCTTTCGC
This sequence comes from Candidatus Alistipes intestinipullorum, assembly GCA_019113885.1. GTDB lineage: Bacteria > Bacteroidota > Bacteroidia > Bacteroidales > Rikenellaceae > Alistipes > Alistipes intestinipullorum. The sequence goes on from DXGO01000029.1 coordinate 79,072, forward strand.
CTCGTGCACCGATTTGGATATTCCGCCGAAAAATATCTTCAACGAACAGGATATCTTCGGTACCGCCGAGGGTGCGACGAGCTATATCGCACGCCTGTACGGTCAGCTTCCGATGGAGGATTTCCGTTACAGCTTCCAGCACGGCTTCAATTACTCGGGCACCGTTTACCGTCAGATGTGCTGCGCCACGGGTGAGGCCGTGGGTCGGGACACGCAGTCGTTCTTTGCCGAACCGGGCAGCAACATGTGGGACAGCGCCTACAAGGCTATCCGCGAGGTCAACCTCTTCATCCAGACGCTGCCCAATTATAAGAACGGATTCACCGAACAGGAATACAATACATTCCTCGGCGAAGCCTATTTTATCCGAGCCTACTTCTACTTCGCGATGGTCAAGCGTCTGGGCGGCGTGCCGAAGATCGACTATGTGATCGACTATCCGGCCAACGCAACGCTGGAGGATACCTGGACTCCTCGTGCTTCGGAGGAGGAGTGCTGGGACTTCATCGGCGCGGACCTCGATCTGGCGATCGCCAACCTTCCCGATAAGAACGATTCGGGTCGTGCTACCCGTTATGCGGCAGCCGCGCTTAAGTCGCGTGCCATGCTCTATGCCGGTTCGATCGCCAAGTACAATACGGTGAACGAGGTGTATCTCGGGAAACGGATTTGCGGAATCCCGGCCGAGCGCGCCACCGACTATTTCGAGGCGGCCTACAAGGCCTCGAAGATTGTCGACGAAGGCGGGTACTCGCTCTACAAGGCCCTGTGGTCGGCCGACGACCGCGAGGCTCAGGCCGAGAACTTCACGGCGCTGTTCCTCGATGAGAGCGAGAACAATACCGAGACCATCTTCGCACGTTACTACAAGGAGAAGTTCCTCACGCACGACTACGACAACTCGGTGCAGCCGCGTCAGACCTCGACGGGCGGCAACGACTCGGAGGTCAGCCCGTCGGTCGACTTCATCGAGATGTTCGAAGGCATCGAACTCGACGGCGAGGGTCACCTCAAGAACTTCGACGATGCAGGCCACTACCTGCTTTACGACAACCCGATGGATGCGTTCGCCAATGCCGAGCCGCGTCTGCTGGGTACGGTGATCTTCCCCATGTCGAAATTCAAGGACCAGTACATCGAGATTCGCCGCGGTATCTATACGGGCGCGATCGGTGACGGCATCGACCCCCTGATCAAGGAGGGTGAAACCGCCGCTTACGAGACACTGAATATCAAGGACCTTCAGACGACTGCCAATTTCAACGGAGGTCCGGCCGTGGAGCTGAAGACTCCCTATACGCCTTATCCCGGAGCCACGCCCATTACGTCGATGAATATCACGGGCCCCAACGGACCGGTGAACGGCTGGAACTTCGGCAACGTCGGCGGTACGTACCTTCGCAAGTACCTCGATCCCGAACTGGAGAATAACTCGGGTGGCAAATCCACGCAGCATTGGATCGACATGCGGTACGCCGAGGTGTTGCTCAACCGTGCCGAAGCTGCCTACGAGCTGACGCAGTTGGGTAAGACGACTGCCGAGGGCGGCGAGAGCTACCTTGACGAGGCATTCCGCTGCATCAACCTCATCCGCGAGCGTGCGGGCGCCACTCAGCTGGAGTCGGCTTCCGACCTCAACTCGATCGACATCGTGCGCCGCGAGCGTCGCAAGGAGCTGGCATTCGAGAACCTCACCTATTGGGACCTCCGCCGCTGGCGTATCTTCTACGACGAGCAGAACAATACGCGCTATCGTATTCTGATGCCGTTCTTCGCGTCGGAAGCAAATAAATATTTCTTCGATGTGCGGTATACGGAACCACGAGGCGGATATAATTATATCTTTACATACGATACGCGTTACTATTACCAGCCGCTGCCGTCGGGCGAGCTGGGCAAGAACCCCAATCTGAAGGACAACCCCGGATTTTAATGTTCCGTAACGATTGAAAAACGAAACAACATTATGAAAAAGTTCATATATCTTATTTCCTGTCTGGCGCTGCTCGGCGTTTCGTGCAGCAAGGACAACTACAGCGAGCCTGAGGAGACTTTCCGTGGAAAATTCATCGACAAGGAGACGGGTGAGCCTTTTCAGACCGCAATTGGCAACACGGGTATCCGTATCCGGATGATGGAGTACAGCTGGAGTGACAACCCGCAGCCCTACGACTTCTATGCCAAGCAGGACGGCACGTTCCAGAATACGAAGGTTTTCGCCGGCGAATACGGCATCACTCCTTCGGGGGCATTCGTACCTCTCGAGGAGGAGCGCATAAAGATCCACGGCACGGTGGAGAAGGTTTACGAAGTGGAGCCGTTGCTGCGTGTGGAGTGGGTCGGCGAGCCTGTCGAGAACAGCGACGGTACGGTCGATGTCCAGGTAAAGGTATCGCGCGGTACCGACAACGAGGATTACCAGCAGCCGTTGGCCGAGGCGTGGCTCTTCGTCAGCGAGACGAACTATGTGGGGGATTTCAGTTACAGCCCCAACTACTCGACCAAGATTTCCGGTACGGCGATCTCGCTCGTGGAGTTCGACAAGGTCTACACGATCCGTACCGGGCAGCCGGGCGGCTACAACCCGGAAGGTTCCTTTACTCCGATGCCCAATTACGAGCGGAAGTGGTTCCTGCGTTTCGGCGCCCGCACGACCATGCAGTTCGACGGAACGAACCGTTACAACTATACGCCCGTCAAGGAGATCACGGTGCACGCCCGCTAATATGTTGAATCCATCCCGGAGCGGTTCGTTGCGGATCGCTCCGGGTTTTTAACCGTATTATGACACGTTCTGATACTATCCGTCATGCTGTTGGGGTCGATGTCGGCGGCAGCCATGTCTGCGCGGCCGTCGTGGACCTCGGAAGCGGGGCTTTGTGTTCGGAGCCCGTTTCGGTTCCGGTGGACAGCCATGCCGGTGCCGTTCCCATTCTCGACGCCTGGGCGGAAGGCATCCGCGAGGCGATTCGTCGCTCCGGGGTCGTTCCGAGTGGTGTCGGGCTGGCCTTTCCGGGGCCTTTCGATTACGTCAGGGGCATTTCGCTCATCAACGGAGTCAACAAGTTTGACCGTATTTACGGACTCGACATCGCAAGTTCTCTTCGGACCCGGTTGCGTGATACGGGGGTCGATGCATTCCGTTTTGTCAACGACGCTTCGGCGTTTGCGCTGGGTGAGAGCCTCGGAGGCGCGGCTAAGGATGCGGAACGTGTCGTAGCCTTGACCCTCGGGACGGGGGTCGGTTCGGGATTCGTTGCCGGACATCGCCTGATCGAAAGTGGCGACGAGGTCCCCGCAAACGGATGGGTCTACCATCTTCCGTTCGAGTCGGGCATTGTCGACGAAGCCTTTTCGACCCGGTGGATCTGTTCCCGCTACCGGGAACTGACGGGCCGGACGGTCGAGGGGGCCAAGCAGGTTGCGGACCGTTATGACGAGGACCCTGCGTCACGGCAGCTTTTCGCCGAATACGGCGAGCGGCTTGCCGCTTTTGCGGGTCCCGTTCTCGACCGCTTCCGTTGCCGGGTACTGTTGCTCGGCGGCAATATCTCACGTGCCTACGGGTTGTTCCGCCCGACACTCGAGGCCCGCTTCTCGCGCGACGGCCGGGACGTACAGGTTTGCACGTCCCAATTGCTCGATCGCGCGGCATTGATCGGTGCGGCATCGTTGTTTTTGTAGCATAATATCATTCTTCTCTTCTATATGTCTGCGTTAAGAAAAACCACACAGTATCTGCTACCCGTCGAAAAGCGGGAACAGGCAGAAGGATATGATCTCTATCCGCTTCATGATCTCGGTGAGGGAAAGATTTTTTGTGATTGTCGGTCGTTGGCCCGGCGTTTGGCCGGGGCTCGGCAGGTTATGATCGACGGATATGTCGGCGTGCGCTTCGACCTTTTCGCCCGTCAGCTCGGCGACGCGCTTGCCGAACTGGGCATACATCCCGTCTGGTGGAGCACGAAGGCCATGATGAAGCCTGCGGCCGAGATCGACGAACTCATTGCGCCCTATTTGGGCGGAGACGACCCGCTTTTCGGATTCCGGACGCCGCTGACGCTGTCCGATCTTTTCGACGAAGAAAAGCTGAACGCCCTGCAGCCCGATCCCGATGCCGGAATGAATATTCTGCTCGGTGAGGGCGCTGCGCTTGCCGGCTGGGAAGGGCCTTTGGTCTACGTCGACATCCCGAAGAACGAGATTCAGTTCCGGGCACGTGCAGCGAGCATTGTGAACTTGGGGGCCGATGCGCCCGATGCCCCGAAGAAGATGTACAAACGCTTCTACTTCGTCGACTGGGTTATCCTGAACCGCCACAAGAAGGCCATCCTTCCGCGCATCGACGTCATGGTTGACGGACAGCGCGAGGATACGGTCACGTGGGCCGAAGGCGCCGATATTCGTGCCGGGCTGGAGTACCTCTCGCACAACGGGTTCCGGGTACGTCCGTGGTTCGAGCCCGGAGCATGGGGAGGCCAGTGGATCAGGGAACACATCGAGGCCCTTCCTCACGACGTGCCGAACTATGCCTGGTCGTTCGAGCTGATCGTTCCCGAGAACGGAGTGATCTTTGGCAGTTCGGGCCGGATGCTCGAGGTGTCGTTCGACATGCTGATGTTCGAGGCGGGCGAGCGTGTCGTTGGATCGGCCTGCTATGCCGACTACGGCGACGAGTTTCCGATCCGTATGGACTATCTCGACAATTTCGACGGCGGCAACCTCTCGATTCAGTGCCATCCGCAGCGCGAATACATCCGGAAGAACTTCGGGGAGGTACTGGCCCAGGAGGAGACCTACTACATCCTCGACACCCGTCCGGGCGCCGAGGTCTATCTGGGATTCAAGCAGGGTGTCGATCCTGCGGCGTTCGAGCAGGCGCTGACCGAAAGTTTCCACAACGGGACGGAACTCGATGTGCCGAAATACATCAATGCCGAACCTTCGGCACGCCACAAACTCTTCCTGATCCCTCCCGGGACGCTCCACAGTTCGGGCCGCAACAACCTCGTGCTGGAGATCAGCACCACGCCCTACATCTTCACCTTCAAGATGTACGACTGGCTGGCGCTTGACCTCGACGGCAAACCCCGTCCGTTGAACATCCGCCGGGCGATGGAGAACCTCTGTTTCGACCGTCAGGGCGAGAAGGTCGCACGCGAACTGGTGTCGCATCCGGTTCTGCTCGAAAAGGGCGACGATTGGGAGTTGTGGCACCTGCCCACGCACCGCAACCACTCCTACGACGTGCATCGTTACAAGGTCGGCTCCTCGGTGGAGGTGCAAACCGAAGGGAAATGTCACGTGCTGAATCTGGTGGAGGGCGAGACGGCCGAAATCCGTACCGAAGGTGGCATGAGTTTCCCGCTCCACTATGCGGAGACGTTCGTGGTTTCGGCGGCTGCCGGTTCCTACCGGATCGTCAACACCTCGGGACGCGAGATCATGGTGGTAAAGGCCTTTATGAAGTAGCGATCTTCGTATTGACGTTGAAAGACGCAGCCGAATGCATTGCATCCGGCTGCGCTTTTTTTGTCGGTCGTACCCCTGTTATTCCCGCCCGCTCCTACATCAGCGGGGAGAAAAGCCGCATGAACGACTCGCACAGACGGCGCAACCGTGGGCGGTTAAACCACTCTCCCGGTTTGACCGCGTGGCAGTGCCCGGCATCCTGAGAGAAGATGGCGGCCATGCGGCTCGTGAAGCCCTGGTCGTAGACGAAGGCATTGATCTCGAAATTGTGCTCGAAACTCCGGAAGTCCATGTTTGCCGAGCCGATCACCGTCAGCAGGTCGTCGACGATCAGCAGTTTCGAATGGAGGAACCCGGGCTTGTAGAAGAGAATCTTGACCCCGGCTTTCATCATGTCGTCGAGGTAGGAGTGCGAGGCGAGGTCGACGGCTTTTGTGTCGGAGCGTGCCGGGAGCATCAGCCTTACGTCGATGCCGGCAAGGGCTGCCACCTGCAGGGCGGAATTGAGCACGTCCGAGGGGAGGTAGTAGGGGGTCTGGATCCAGATTCGCTGCCGGGCATTGGCGATGGCGTAGCTTTCGGCCTGCAGCAGTGTCCGCCACTTGCCGAAGGGCCCGCTCGGGACAATCTGCAGGATGTTTTCGGTGAAGTGTTGCGTGGCCGGGAAGTAGTCTGCCCCCGTGATTTGTTGCCGGGTGGTCGCCGACCAGTCGCTCAGAAACGAGATTTGCAGTCCTGTGGCGCCGCAACCTTCGATCTTGAAGTGCGTATCGCGCCAAATGCCCCATTTCGTGCCGTGGATGTAGCGGTCGGCGATGTTCATGCCGCCGATGAATCCCACGCGGCCGTCGATGACGGCGATTTTGCGGTGGTTGCGGTAGTTGACCTTGCTGGTGAAGAGCGGGAACTTGACGTGCAGGAAGGCGTAGACCTCGATCCCTTCGCGGCGCATTGTCTCGAAGAAGGCCTTTTTCACGCCGCTGCACCCCACGTCGTCGTAGAGGATGCGCACCTCGACGCCTTCGCGGGCCTTGGCAATCAGCGCGTCGCGCAGACGTCCTCCTGTTTCGTCATCACAGAAAATATAGTATTGCAGGTGAATGTGGTGCCGGGCCCGGGCGATCTCCTCCAACAGTGCCTCGAGTTTCGAGGTGCCGTCGGTATAGGGGGTGATGCGGCTCCCGTGGAGCGGCACCGAATGCAGCGTGTTGACCAGCAGTGCCGCCAGGGCTTTGTGTCGGGCGGGGATTTCGAAACTTTGTGCGGTGTTCGACTCTTCGAGTCGCAGGGTGATGCGCTTGCGCGTGCGGCGGGAGATGATACGCCGTTTCGAGAGGTTCTGCCCGAAGAAGAAGTAGAAGATCAGCCCGACGACCGGAGCCAGCAGGAGCACGATGATCCACGGCAACGTCTTGAGCGGGTTCCGGTTTTCGGTGATGACGACCAGAACGATGCCGAGAATCGTGACCGAGTAGAGTGCGATGAGGAGGTATGTCAGCACCTGCTGCATGGTAGGATCCGTTTCGGGCGGCTGCCCCGCAATGCCCGGTGCGGGGCTCCGACAGGTTTATGGCTGCGGGGTGCTATCCGCTTCGGGGAAGCTGACCGTATAGAGCAGATGCTCAAGCCCGCGCAGGTAGTTGCGTTTGCGGGGTTTGTTCAAGTCCGGGGCGTAGACGTAGCAGTCGAGCGTGAAAACGCGGTTGGTCTTGGTATCGACGGTCGAGAAACTGACGAACGGGCCGCCCATGAAATCCCCGTGGACATCCCAGAACCCGCGCATCTCGCACCACAGGCGTCCTTCGAGCCGGAAGACGCGGTATCCGGGTTCAAAGGCGTCGGAGGTGATCATGTAGGAGCCGTCGGAAGGGCCGGGGATGCGTGCGGCGAACTTGTTGCGTGCGGCGAACAGCGCCTCGGGCGAGAGCGACTGGGGCCCCTCGTAGGGATAGGAGTAGACGAAGAACCCCTGGCTGGCTGTGGGATATTCGTAGCGGGCCCAGATGAAGTCGGGCTGCTGGTCGGCCAGGATGTAACCCTTGGGCACGCGCATGTCGACACCGAAGGTGGTGCGGATGGCTGCCTCGATGCCGGAGTTGTTGTAGGTTTTGTTGGTCTTGATCGCGCGGTCGCGTTCGGCCTGTTCGAAGACGTGCACGAGGTTGTCGCGGTTTTCGGAGACGTAGGCGACCATGGCACTGTCGGAGGGTGCCTGGAGCGTCACGACGATCTGCGGTTCGGCCGTCACGTCGTACTGCACGGCGGCCTCGGCCGTCGGGACGGCAGGATCGACGAGGACCTTGAGGATGTTGCGGTGGTCGGCGATCATGCCGGTGAATCCGCGCGGGAGCACACGCATCACATCGAACAGCGGCTCGATCTGGTTCAGGTAGGGAACCGGGGCCGTGAAGACGGCGCGCAGGGAGTCTCCGACCTCCCCCGTCCATTCCGCCTGGTCGCAGACGACGATCATCTCGTAGGGTTTACCTTGCGAGCTCTTGAGTTTCGACATGGTCTTGAAAGCGTTGCAGCCCACCGTTGCGAAGGCGATCAGAACGACGAGCGCGAGGCGATGTAGGGACTTTTTCATTTGCGATCCGTTATTAACAAACAAATATAACATATTTTTTCCAAATGGCGTGGATTTTGACTACTTTTGCCATTGTATGCGACTCAAACCGCCTAAAATAGTCCGACGCCTGATGCCGGATCTGATCTGGGAGATCGATGACAAGGAGGGTGTTTTCCTGACCTTCGACGACGGTCCCACGCCGGGGGTGACGGAGTGGATTCTCTCGATGTTGGACAAGTATGATGCCAAGGCGACCTTTTTCGTGCTGGGCAAGAACGTCGAGATGTATCCTGACCTTTACCAGCGCATCCTCGATGCGGGCCACAAGGTGGGCAACCATACCTATTCGCACCAGAAAGGGTGGGGCATGAGCCTGGAGCGCTATACGGAGGATGTCGATTTCGCCAACGACCTGCTCCACACCGAACTGTTCCGCCCGCCCTACGCGCAGATCACTCCGGCCCAGGCGCGTCTGCTGGGCCAGCGTTACAAACTGGTGATGTGGGATATCATTTCGCGCGACTACAACCGGCGGTTGTCGCCCCGCACGTGCCTCAAGAACGTGACGAAATACCTCGCGCCGGGGGCTATCGTGGTGTTTCACGACAGCGAAAAGGCCTTCCGCAACATGCGTTATGCCCTGCCGCGGACGCTGGAGAAGGTCCGCCAGATGGGGTTGCGCTGCAAGGCGATTGAACTGTGACCCACGCCGTGCCGACAGGTTGCGGCCGGAGGCGCACGGGGCTTCCCGGGCTCTGCGGTGGCGATTAGGAAATTCGGGAACTTTTTGTTACCTTTGCGCCCGCGAAGAACACTCAAATACAAAATACCTATGGCAACAACCGCTGATATCAAGATCGGAATGTGCATCGAGCTGGACGGCAAGACCTTTCAGATCGTGGACTTCCAGCATGTGAAGCCGGGCAAGGGTCCCGCTTTCGTGCGTACGAAACTGAAGAACCTCGAGAACGGCCGCGTGCTGGACAACACCTTCTCGGCCGGTGCTAGGATCGAACCGGTTCGCGTAGAGCGCCGTCCGTACCAGTTCACCTACGAGGATGACCTGGGTATGCACTTCATGCACACGGAGACCTTCGAGGAGATCAACATCGACAAGAACCTGATCAACAATTACGACCTGATGGCCGACGGCCAGATCGTAGAGGTGATGTTCCACACGGAGAAGGAGACGGTCCTCTCGGCCGAGTTGCCCCCGATCGTGGACATGGAGGTTACGTATACGGAGCCGGGCGTGAAGGGCGACACGGCGTCGACGAACTCGCTGAAGCCCGCGACGGTAAATACGGGCGCTACGATCCGCGTTCCGCTGTTCATCAACACGGGCGACAAGATCCGCGTCGACACGCGCACGCGCGAATACTACGAGCGCATCAAGTAAGCGGCAGCAGGGCATCTCCCGTACGTTATAAACTGAGTCCCGAATGGAATTTAGAGTTCCATTCGGGACTGGCTTTTTCTGAGTATTTCTGCTTGGGATTTTTCCGCCGAGTCTCCGCCGCTGCGGTCGCCGTTACCACGCTCTTTCTTCGTCCCTGTTTGTGCGGCGGCGACCGGGATTATCTGCCGATTCTCGAAAGCCGGAATTTTTCCCGTACTTCGCTTAGCACGTCTGCTTCCCGAACCATGTAGGGCGACAGTTCCTCTTCGGTCATGAATACCTGCCCTTCGTACACCTCCGCATCCCGGTTTCCGGTATTTACGTTCCGATGCTGAGGCCCCAGTTTGCCTGTCGAGATCAGCTCCTTGCTGGTGAGTACCCAATAGATCAGATCGTCCCGGCATACTCCGATCCAGATGAAGACATCGTAGCAACTGGGTTTCAACTGCTGGTAATGGTATTTGAACTGGGCCTGCTTCGCTTCGGCATGCAGGTAGGCCCTGCTTGTCAGGCTCTCTTTCGAGGAGGTGCGATTGGCCCTGCAGGCCTTTACTTCGATGCGTATTCCGTCGTCATGCCATAGGTCGAACTCTCCGTCGAACTCGGGGATGATCCCGGCCAGTTCTCTGGTCGAGGCTTTTCGGAATTCGGGGAAGAGACTCCGGATGTGGTTTTCGCCCCAGGTCTCTCCGAAGGTGCGAGGAGCCAGGTCGAACAGCTCCAGGTATTTGTTCCGCTCGGTATATTGACGGTAGATGACACGGTAATCATCGTAGGAAATGATTCCGGCATCGATGAGGTAGGCCAGGATGTGGCCCTCACGAGTAAAAGGGTGGATGTTTTTGTCAGCGAGGATCGACCTTATCTCCGTGTTGTCGTCCAAACGGGATATCAACTCTGTCAAACAGTCGTTCAAGGCTTTCATGTGCGCGGTTATTGGATCAGGGATATGATCGATACGTTGAGGGCGTTGGCGATTTTTTCCATGCTGCGGAGTGTGATGTTTTTTTCCGCGCGTTCGACCATTCCGATATAGGTGCGGTGCAACCCGGCACGTTCGGCAAGCTGTTCCTGGGAAAGGTGGCGCTCTTTCCGCATTTCCTGGACTTTTTTGCCAAAATGCACGAGAATTTCCGATTTAGTCATCGCTGAAAATGGTTGGATGCTACTGATAGTATGCAAAAATAGCCGCAATGAGATAACGGGTCAACATACTATAGTTAGCATGGAGGATTCTTGAATTTTTCGTATTTTTGTCCGATTAAAGGTAACGTTTGACAAAGAAAGCTCTATGGAGAGGGAAAACGCCAAGCCGAAGATTGCGACGCAGCGTGTTGCGAAGTCTGTTTCCGTAAGGGATGCTGCGCAATCGCTGCAGGTATCGACCGCCACGATCCGCAATTGGATCAAGGAGGGCCACCTGGTCGTTACGACCAAAGGGCATGTATCCGTATCCTCCCTGCGTGCTTTCAAAAATAAACATATCGGCTCCACCCGTTTGATTTCACGGGCCAACAAACTCTACAAGACGGCGCATCCGGATATTCAGGGAAAGGCATCGGAGGGTATGGCCGGCAGGCGGCATGAAGCCTCGCTGAGCGAGTCGCACAAGAATCGGGAAGGGATTTTTTACACCCCTTCGGAGGTGATTTCGGACATGCTCGAAGGAATATGTGCTGACGATGCAACCTTTCTCGATCCCTGTTGCGGGTGCGGCAATTTCATCATCCAGGCTCTTGAATCCGGAATACGGCCGGAGAATCTGTACGGATTCGATACGGATGCTGAGGCTGTCCGTATAACGATCGACCGGATTGAAGCGATCACGGGATACCGTTCCGATAAGATCGTCTGTGCCGATTTTCTGGAGCGGGCATCGGAGATCGGCCGGACATTTGATTATATCTATACCAACCCGCCCTGGGGCCGGAAGATTCCGAAAGACGACAAAAAGAGATTTGCGGCGTTGTATGGGGCCGGGAACTCCATGGATACCTGCTCCCTGTTTTATTTTGCGGCGAAGAGACTCCTCGTGGAAAACGGCACATTGGGGTTCCTTTTTCCGGAGGCCGTATTGAACATCGGGGTTTACGAAGACATGAGACGGTCGTTACTGACATGCTCCATCCTCCGGATCAAGGATTACGGTCGGCCGTTCAAGGGGGTGCTTACCAAGGCGTATTCGATCATTGTGGCCAATTCCGAGCCCGGAGCGGATAGGCAGGTCTACTGCTCCTGGGAAGGACATACACACTTCCGCCGCCAGATGTCGTTTTTGTCGGTGCCAAAGAGCATCCTCAATGTCTGGGCGACGGAGGATGAGGCGGAGCTGATCTCTGCGATCCGGGAGATGCCCCATGTCACGCTTGCCGGCAGCGCTTTGTGGGGCTTGGGAATCGTGACGGGGAACAATTCGGAGTATTGTTTACGGCATCCTTCTGTAGAGACTGTCCCGGTGTATCGGGGACGGGATATTACTCGGTCCCGGCTGCTGGGCCCCCATGTCTTTATTAACAAGGATTTCTCCCGGTATCAGCAGGTCGCGCCGATTTCGTTGTATATGGCTCCTGAAAAGATTATCTACCGTTTTATCTCCGAGCGGCTCGTTTTCTTTTGTGACAATCGGCAGTCTTTCATTCTGAACAGCGCGAACCTGGTTGTGCCGGACGAGAGTTTCCCAGTTCGTTCCGGATACCTGGCGGCCTATTTCAGTTGCGATTTTACCAACTGGATGTTTTCGAAAATTTTCAATACGAACAAAATATTGAGAAGCGACATAGAGACGATTCCGGTATTTCACGAGATTTACGAGGAGCATGCGGAGTTCGATGAGAGCCGTTTGCTGGATTATTTGGGTATTGAGAAGAGCGGCGATACGTATTCGAGAAGCTCCCGTCCCGGTAAGGATGTGTGACTGCGCATGAAATGATACGGCAGGGAACGTATCTGACTCGTTTCCTGCCGTATCTGTATTTTACGCCTGCGGAAATATCTCCTTCCGCGACAATCTCCCTTTATTCGAACTCCTGCATGACGTGCTCCATCTTGCGGCGGATTTCGGCCGTGCAGAGGTTGCCGATGCTTCCCTCGTGGGTGTGGTGCACCTCGCGCGTGGGGCGGTATTCGCCGCGTTGTACGGCCATGCCGACCTGCCGGTAGGCCTCGCGGAACGGCACCCCCTGCAATACGAGGCGGTTGACATCCTCGACGGTGAAGAGGTAGTCGTACTTCTTGTCCTCGAGGATGTGCTCGTTGACGCGCAGGTGGGCCAGCATGAAGTCGCACATGCCGAGGGTGCGGCGGATCTCCGTGAGTGCCGGGAAGAGGATGTCCTTCATCAGCTGCAGGTCGCGGTGGTATCCGACCGGGAGGTTGGTCGTCAGCAGGGCGATTTCGTTCGGCACGGACTGGAGGCGGTTGCAGCGCCCGCGCATGATTTCGAAGACGTCGGGATTCTTCTTGTGGGGCATGATGCTCGATCCGGTCGTCAGTTCGTCGGGCAGCGAGATGAACCCGAAATTCTGGCTCATGAACAGGCAGGCATCCATGGCCAGCCGCCCGATCGTCGCCGCGACGGCGGCAATGGCCGTAGCGGCGGCGCGTTCGCTCTTGCCGCGGCTCATCTGTGCGGCCACGACGTTGTAGTGGAGGGTTTCAAAATGCAGCAGTCGGGTGGTCATCGTGCGGTCGAGGGGGAACGACGAGCCGTATCCGGCGGCCGACCCCAGGGGGTTCTGGTTGGTGATGTGCCAGGCTGCGGCGACGAGGCGCATGTCGTCGACGAGCGTCTCGGCGTAGGCCCCGAACCACAACCCGAACGACGAGGGCATGGCGATCTGGAGGTGTGTGTACCCGGGCATCAGTACCTCCCTGTAACGTTCGCTGAGCTCCTGCAGCCGGTCGAAAACCGCCTTCGTGGCCTCGGCGACCTGCCGCAGTTCGTCGCGCAGGAAGAGTTTCAGGTCGACCAGCACCTGGTCGTTGCGCGAGCGTCCCGAGTGGATTTTCTTGCCCACGTCGCCCAGACGGCGGGTGAGCATCAGCTCGACCTGCGAGTGGACATCCTCCGTGTCGGGCTCGATTTCGAAGCGCCCTGCTTCGATCTCGGCGGCGATCTCCTGCAGTCCGGCGGTGAGCACGCGCAGTTCGTCGGCCGTCAGCAGCCCGATTTTTTCAAGCATGGCGATGTGTGCCAGCGATCCTTCGACATCGTAACGCGCCAGGCGCAGGTCGAGTTCGCGGTCCTGTCCCACGGTGTACTCTTCGATCATCTTGTCGGGTTCGAACCCCTTGTCCCAAAGTTTGGTGGTGCTCATGCGAGAATTTTTGCTAATTGTTCGATGTATTGTTCATAGAGGCCGATCGCCTCGTCGATCTCCGCAAGGAGGACATACTCGTCGGCCGAATGGGAGCGAGCCGACTCCCCGGGGCCCATCTTGAGCGACGGGAAGGGCATCAGCGTGCGGTCGGAGGTGGTGGGCGATACGAATGTCCGGCGCCCGATGGCCCGGGCGGCACACACGAGCGGATGTGCGTCCGCTACAGCCGCGGCCCGGATGCGCGTCGAGCGGGGTGCAATCTCCGATTGCAGCGCGGCGCGGAGGATTTCGACCACCTCCTCGTTGGAGTAGGCGTCGGTCGTGCGGATGTCGACGACGAAGCGGCACGTATCGGGCACGACGTTGTGTTGCGTGCCGGCTTCAATCTGCGTCACGGCGATGCCGATGGGCCCGAGCAGTGCCGATTCGTGCTCGAAGCGGAAGGCGCGCAGGCGGGCAATGTCGTCGAGTGCGATGTAGAGGGCGTTGATTCCCTCGCCGCGGGCGGCGTGTCCGCTGCGGCCGCGGGCCGTTGCGTCCAGCACGACGAGACCCCGTTCGCCCACGGCGGCCTGCATGCCGGTGGGTTCCCCCACGAGGGCCATGTCGACTTTCCCGAGAGCCGGGATCAGCGCCCGCATGCCGTGCTCGCCCATGCACTCCTCTTCGGCGGAAATGGCCAGTATGAGGTTGAAGGGCAACTCCCGGCGGCGGAACGTGAGGAAGGTCTCCGTGAGCGCGACGACCGAGGCTCCTGCATCGTTGCTGCCGAGGCCGTAGAGACGTCCCTCCTCGATCGTCGGGGCAAACGGGTCGCGGGTGTACGACGCGGCGGGGCGCACGGTGTCGTGGTGCGAGTTCAGGAGCAGCGTAGGGCGTGCGGGGTCATACCCTTCGGCGCGGGCCCAGACGTTGTTGTGCAGCCGCTCGGACACTACTCCCTTCCCGGCGAGAAGGGACTCGACGAGGTCGGCCGTGCGCGCTTCGTCGCGCGACACGGAGGGCGTTCGGATCAACGCCTGCAACAGCTCGATGGCTTCCTGTGTCCGTGGGTCCATGCTCGGTTCGGGATTTCGTGTCGTTGAGGGTTGGGTCGTTTACCGGATGACGGTGCCGATGCCGTTGGCGAGTTCCGAGGAGCTGCGGATCGTGACGCTTCGCACCCCCTGCTCGACGGCCTTCAGGGCGTTTTCGATCTTCGGGATCATTCCCTTGCTGACCGTTCCGTCGGCCTTGAGCGGGGCATAGCTTTCGGCGGTGATCTCCGGGATCACGGAACTTTCGTCGTCGGGGTCGCGCAGGACGCCGGCCTTTTCGAAGCAGAAAATCAGGTCGGTCGGGGCGACTGCGGCGGCTCCGAGGGCTATGGCCGAGGCGACGCTGTCGGCGTTGCAGTTGAGCAGCGTGCCGTGTCCGTCGTGCATGATGGCCGAGAAGACGGGCACAAGCCCCGCTTCGAGCAGCCGGCGCAACAACTCAGAATCGACGCGTTCGATGTCGCCGACGAACCCGTAGTCGATCGGATGCGGGTCGCGGCGGCGGGCCGTGACGGCATTTCCGTCGGCGCCCGACAAACCGATGGCGTTGCATCCGGCGGCCTGCAGCCCGGCCACGATCTGTTTGTTGACCAGCCCGGCGTAGACCATCGTCACGACGTCGAGCGTTCCCTTGTCGGTGATCCGCCGGCCGTCGACCATCTGGACCTTCAGCTCCAGCCGTTCGGCCATCCGCGTGGCGAGTTTCCCGCCTCCGTGGATGAGGATTTTCGGCCCCTCGATCGCAGCGAACTCCTTGAGGAATTCCTTCAGTGCCTCGGGGTTGTCGATGACGTTGCCGCCGATCTTCACTACCGTGATCTTCATCATTGCAGCCCCTCCAGCAACCGTTTGAGAACCACCTGTGCCGAGATTTCGCGGTTGGCGGCCTCGGGAATCACCAGCGACTGCGGCGACTCGATCACGTCGTCCGTCACGATCATGTTGCGGCGCACCGGCAGGCAGTGCATGAAGTAGGCGTTGTTCGTCAGGGCCATCTTCTCCGCATCGACCGTCCACGAGCGGTCTCTCGAGAGCACCTTTCCGTAGTTGGGGTCTGCGTAGGCGGCCCAGTTCTTCGCATAGACGAAGTCGGCGCCTTCGAGGGCTTTTCGCTGGTCGTACTCCACGCGGGCTCCGCCGACGAACTGCGGGTCGAGTTCGTAGCCTTCGGGATGGGTGATGACGAAGTCGTACCCGGCGGCGTTCATCCACTCGGCGAAGGAGTTCGGAACGGCTTGCGGGAGGGCGTTGGGGTGGGGGGCCCAGGTCATCACGACTTTCGGACGCTCCGTCTGCTTGTACTCCTCGATGGTGATCAGGTCGGCGAAGCTCTGCAGCGGATGGCGCGTGGCGGCCTCCATCGAGAAGACCGGACGGCCCGAGTAGCGGATGAACTGTTCGAGGACGCGCTCCTCGTAATCTTCGGCCTTGTTCTGGAAGCGTGCGAACGAGCGGACCCCGATCACGTCGCAGTAGGATCCCATGACGGGAATGGCTTCGAGCAGGTGTTCGGCCTTGTCGCCGTCCATCACCACGCCGCGTTCGGTCTCGAGTTTCCAGGCTCCCTGGTTGACGTCGAGGACCATGACGTTCATGCCGAGATTCATGGCGGCCTTTTGGGTCGAGAGGCGCGTGCGGAGGCTCGAATTGAAGAAGAGCATCAGCAGCGTCTTGTTCCGGCCCAGTCCGGTGAACTGGAATCGGTTGCGTTTGATCTCGAATGCCTCGGCGAGGGCGGTTTTCAGGTCGCCGATATCCTGTACACAGGTGAATTTTTTCATCTTTTGTCGCTTGTTTAATGATCTCTTTCCCGGGGATGCGTGTATATCGCCACTCTGCGATTCTTTCCTCCTCCCTTCTCTTCTCTTCTCTTCTCCTCTCTCTCCTTCCTCTTCCTCTCTTCGCCCCCCCCCGGTATTTTTCCCTTCTTTCTCTTGTCTGTCCCTTACGGCATTGTTTATCGGGTGCGGAGCGTGTCGCGGAAGGCTTCGAGGAAGCGGGCTGCCAGTTCGCGCGTCAGACACAACGCAGGCAGTAACCGGACTACCGAGGCGCCGGCGCCGCCCGTGAAGATGTGCTTTTCGAAGAGAAGTTGTTTGCGGAGTTCCGATCCCGATCCGTCGATCTCGATACCGATCATCAAACCCCGGCCGCGGACCTCCTTCAGCCCCTCCATGGCATGCAGCTCGTCGAGCAGGTACTGACCCACAGCGGCGGCATTCTCAACCAGCCCGTCGCGCTCGATCACCTTCAGTACGGCGATGGCTGCGGCGCAGGCCAGGTGATTCCCTCCGAAGGTGGTTCCCAACATGCCGGGGCGCGCCTCGAAATGGGGAGCGATCAGCACGCCGCCGATCGGGAAACCGTTTGCCATTCCCTTGGCCGTGGTGATCAGGTCGGGCCGGATGCCGGCCTGCTGGTGGGCGAAGAAGCGCCCTGTGCGGCCGTATCCCGACTGGATTTCGTCCAGAATGAGCTGTGTGCCGGTTTCTGTGGCCGCCTCGCGCAACCCG
>DXGO01000030.1 GCA_019113885.1 Candidatus Alistipes intestinipullorum
AGCTCCTTATATCGCACCGCTACAACCGCATACCCTTGCTCGATTCCTCGCCTGGGGGATTCTGCAGGAGCTGGTCGTATAAGACTCACCCGGGTGCAAAAGTAGGAATTTTTTGTATCTTTGCAAAAAAAATCGCGGAATGCAGAAAAAAACATTGCTGTATCTCTTTGTGGCTGCCATTGTACTGGGTGGTATTGTCGCTGCGGTGGGCATCATCCAGTTCAAGGGCTCGGCTGTCGTGGCGGAGTCGGAACTCTACGTCAGCTCGAAGGCCTCCTACAGGGCGCTGACTGACTCGCTGATGCCCCGTATCCGCCACCATGCGGCTTTCCGCAGCTATGCCCGCCGCCTCGACCTCGAAAACAGCTTCAAGCCCGGGCACTATGTGCTCAAGCCGGGCATGAGCGTCATCGAGGTGGCCCGGATGCTCAAACTCGGGTTGCAGACCCCCGTGCGGGTGACGATCAACAACGTGCGCATCCCCGCGCAACTGGCGCAGAAACTCTCGCGGCAGCTCGACGCCGACTCCACGGCCTTCATGCAGGCGTTGACCTCGAAGAGCCTCGCCGAGGAGGTGGGCTTCGACAGCGTGACGCTCTTCTCGATGTTCATTCCCGACACCTACGAGTTCTACTGGACGGTTTCGCCCGAGGAGCTGGTGCGGCGCATGAAGCGTGAATACGACCGCTTCTGGACCGAGGAGCGCGATGCCAAGCGCAAGCGCAGCGGCCTGAGCCGCCTCGAGGTGATGACCCTCGCCTCGATCGTCTACGAGGAGACGCGCAAGAGCGACGAGATGCCCCGTATCGCCGGGGTCTACGTCAACCGCCTGCGCCGGGGCATCCCGCTGCAGGCCGACCCGACGGTCAAGTACGCCATGCAGGACTTCGCCCTGCGCCGCATCCTCTACCGCCACCTGAAGTATCCCTCGCCCTACAATACGTACATCAACAAGGGACTGCCTCCCTCGCCGATCTGCATGCCGGGCAAGAACGCCATCGAGGCGGTGCTGGACTTCGAGGAGCACGACTACATCTTCTTCTGTGCACGCCCGACGTTCGACGGATACCACAATTTCGCCCGCACGCTGCGTGAGCACAACGCCAACGCCCGGGCTTACAGCGCCGAGCTGAACCGGCGTAAAATCCATTAAGGACCGACAGACCCCCCCCCATGCTGACAAAGATTTACGAACAGAACCCTTCGGAGAAGGAGTTGAAACATGTGGTCGAGGCCCTCGAGCACGACGGCATCGTGATTTATCCGACGGACAGCGTCTATGCATTCGGCTGTTCGCTCCATTCGGCCAAGGCTGTCGAACGGTTGCGCCGCATGCGTGACAAGTCGACGGCCGATTTCGCGCTTGTCTTCGCCAATATCGCCCAGGTGGCGGAGTATTGCCGGGTCGACAACGCGGCGTTCCGCATCCTGAAGCGTAACCTTCCCGGGCCTTTCACCTTCTTGCTGCCGGCCTCGTCGCGCATTCCCGACAAGGCGCTCGAACGGCGCCGCACGATCGGTGTGCGTATCCCGTCGAACGGTGTCGCCCGGGCGGTGGTCGAGACCCTGGGTTGCCCGATGGTCACCGCGTCGGTCAAGGATGACGACGAGGTGGTCGAATATACCACAGACCCGGAGTTGATCAACGAGCGTTACGGCCGCGAGGTCGCGCTGGTGATCGACGGCGGCATCGGCGACAACGTTCCGACGACGGTCGTCGACCTGACGG
Source organism: Candidatus Alistipes intestinipullorum (assembly GCA_019113885.1). Taxonomy (GTDB): domain Bacteria; phylum Bacteroidota; class Bacteroidia; order Bacteroidales; family Rikenellaceae; genus Alistipes; species Alistipes intestinipullorum. The sequence goes on from DXGO01000030.1 coordinate 1,730, forward strand.
GCGACGAACCCGAAATCCTGCGCGAAGGAAAAGGGGAGTTGCAGTGACCGGAACGGCGGGCAGGGATTCGGAAACCTCTGGAAATAAAGAGATCAAACATAACATACGCATGAAACGAACGAATTTTTGGAATGAAGCCGCCTCCTGCGGCGTATACCTGGGGCTGCTGGCCATTGTTTTCGATGTGATCGGATTCTATAAACAGCACGCCCTGTTGTCGTTGCTGTCGCTGGCACTGTTCGTGGTGTTGCTGACGTGGTGCATGAAGACCCGCGTTGCCCGCCATGCCACGCCGAGCGAAGGGTACAGCTATGGGCGTTGCCTGGGATTCATGGTTGCCGTGATGCTCTGTGCGGGATTTCTCGAAGGGGCCTTCATGGGCGTATCGGCCAACTGGCTCTTTGCGGAGAAGTACGACGCTTCGATCGGCGAATCGCTCGCCATCCTCGAAGATACCGGATTCTACACCTCCGAGATGTTGGAGATGATGGCACGGATGCTCCATTCGCCGCTGGTATTGATCTTCTCCACGATGGTCGGTTCGGCCGTCAAGGGCGCCTTTTTCGGTCTGTTTATTGCAGCCTATACCCGCCAGGAGCCCCGTCCTTTCGCCAACAATGACAACCTCGAATGATGGATCGTCCGACACTCGACATCTCGGTCGTTGTGCCTCTCTACAACGAGGCCGAGTCGCTGCCCGAGCTGGTGGCGTGGATCGACCGTGTGGCCCGCGACAACAGCCTGACCTACGAAATCGTCTTGGTCGATGACGGGTCGTCCGACGGCTCGTGGGAGACCATCGAGCGGTTGAAACCGCAATATCCGGCCATCCGGGCCATCGGGTTCTCGTGCAACTACGGCAAGTCGGCAGCGCTCTACTGCGGCTTTGCCGCGGCGGAAGGGGAGGTGGTCTTCACGATGGACGCCGACCTGCAGGACTCGCCCGACGAGATTCCCGCCATGCGCCGTATGGTGCTCGAAGAGGGCTACGACCTGGTTTCGGGGTGGAAGAAGAAACGCCACGACCCGATCGGCAAGCGATGGCCGAGCAAGTTCTTCAACTGGACGGCCCGCAGTGTCTCGGGCATCAAGCTCCATGACTTCAACTGCGGCCTGAAAGCTTACCGCCGCAAGGTGGTGAAGTCGATCGAGGTCTACGGCGAGATGCACCGCTTCATCCCGATCCTGGCCAAGAAGGCCGGGTTCCGACGCATCGGCGAGAAGGTCGTCGATCACCATGCCCGCAAGTACGGACACTCGAAATTCGGCCTTGAACGTACGGTCAAAGGGTACCTCGATCTTATCACCGTGCTGTTCATGACCCATTTCGGACGTTCGCCGATGTACTTCTTCGGAGGCCTCGGAACGCTGATGTTCCTGCTGGGTGGCGGTACGACGGTGTGGGTCATCGCCGGGAAACTCTGGAAACAGGCCCATGGGTTGCCCCTGCGCGCCGTGACCGACCAGCCGCTCTTCTACCTGGCTATCCTGGCCGTGATCCTGGGCGTGCAGCTCTTCCTGGCAGGCTTCCTCGGCGAGTTGATCAACCGCGGCTCGTCGGACCGAAACAAGTATTTGATTGACAAAACACTATAATTATGATACAACGCATCCAATCCCTCTATCTGCTGGTTGTTACGGCGCTGATGGCCGTGACGCTCTTCGCTCCGCTGGCCTGGTTTGCCGCCGACGGCGAGGAATTCCGCCTCTATGCCTTCTCGCTCCAGACCCTCGAGGGCGAATCGATCCAGCCAACGGTCTATATGGGGCTGTTGTTGCTGGCTTCGTGCCTTCTGCCGCTGTTGACCATCTTCCTCTACCGCCGCCGGATGTTGCAGATTCGTCTGTGTGTGGTCGAGATGGTGCTGCTGTTGGGAGCCGTGGCCATGGAAGTCATCTATTATTTCCTGAGCGTGCGTGCCTTCTCCGACCAGACGCTTCATGCCCAGGGATTCAAACCCTCCATTGCCCTGCCGATTGTCTGCCTTTTCTTCATGTACCTGGCTGTGCGGGCGATTTTCCGTGACGAGTTGATGGTGCGCGCCGCCGACCGTATCCGTTGAGACGTATTCCGACGTCCGCCGTGTCATACCTTTGCGATCCGAAGAGGCCGGGCCTTTTCGGATCGTTGCGTTGTCAGCCGGCACGTTCTCTTCCTCGCCGATTTCCACCCGAACCATGAAACGAATCTTGCGGAACACTCTTCTCCTTTTGGCGGTTGTCGTGGCGTGCTTCGCGCAGCACCCCTCGGCCGCCTCCATGGCGGTCGTTGCGGACAGTCTCGCGCAAGGGCCTTCGTCAGACTCCTTGACAATCGCCTTCTATAACCTCGAAAATCTCTTCGATACGGTCGACACTCCCGGAGTGCGCGACCGGGAGTTCACACCCCGGGGCGCCAAACGTTGGACGTCGGAGCGCTACGAGCGCAAACTGGCCGGTATCGGGCGTGTCCTCTCCGACCTTGCGGCCGCCGAGGGCGGGTTTCCGGCGGTGATCGGTGTGGCCGAGGTCGAGAACCGCACGGTGATGGAGGCGCTGGCGGCACAATCGGCCCTGGCTCCGGCCCGTTACCGCGTCGTGCACTTCGATTCGCCCGATCCGAGGGGCATCGACGTGGGGTTCCTCTACCGTCCTGACCGTTTCGAACTGAAGGGTTGTGCCGCGGTGCGGGTTGCGTTGCCCGAGGCGCCTGACTTCCGGACGCGCGACCTGGTGACGATGTGGGGCGTAATCAATGCGCAACCCTTCTTCTTTCTCGTATGCCACTGGCCGTCGCGGGTCGACCGCCGGGGAGACTCGTCTCACCGCCGCCTGGCCGCTGCCCGCGAGGTACGGAGGGTGGTCGATTCGGTGCTGACGGCCGATCCCGACATGCGGGTCGTCGTGATGGGCGACCTGAACGATGATCCCGTCGACCGCAGCGTAACCGAGGGGCTCGGGACCACAGGGCGGATGGAGACGCTCGGCAACGGCACGTTGTTCAATCCCTTCGAGGCGTTGTACCTTGCCGGTTACGGGTCGTTGGCCTACCGCGGGGAGTGGAACCTTTTCGATCAGATTCTGGTGTCGCGGCCGTTGACGACGTCCGAGCCCGGGACGTTGCACATTGTGCCGGTCGGCGGCACGGAGTTCTACGGCGGCATCTTCTGCCGCCCCTGCCTGCTTCAGACCGAAGGCCATTTCCGCGGCTATCCCTTCCGTACCTATGCCGGCGACGAATACCTCGGAGGCGTGAGCGACCACCTGCCGGTCTACATCCGTCTGGAACGGGCTTCGGCTGCCGGGACCTGCGCCGAACCGGAATAAGTGCCCTCCGAGCGTCTGTCGGCAGAAAAAGAGGGCTGCCATCCGTATTGGATGGCAGCCCTCGTTCTGTTGCGGGGCTTTTGCGGCTCCGGTCGTGGGGGAGCGGATTACTCGGCAGACGCGGCAGCCTCCGTCTCCGTCTCCGCCGCAGCCGCCTCGGGACGCATGACCACCTTCACGAGGTTGCCGTCCGCGAGAATCTTCTTGGCCAGGGCCTGTACGTCGGCGTTGGTCAGCGAGCGCACCGCCTTCTCGTAATTGGCCAGGTAGTCGAGTCCCTTCTCGTACCTTGTCTGGATGTAGGAGAGCCATCCGGCATTCTGCTCCAGGGAGTTGCTCCACGATTTGAGCAGGAATTCGCGCGTTTTCTCGATATCCTCGGTCAGCGGGCCCTCCTCGGCGATCTTGCGGATCTCGGCCAGTACGATCTCGCACAGTTCGTCGGCCATCTCGTCGTTGGTGTCGAACGAGATGTCAAGGCTGTAGCTCTCCTCGGGGAAGTCGCTCGTGCCACCGCTCACGCTTACGCCATAGGTGCCGCCCTTCTCCTCGCGGATCGATACCAGGTAGCGCGAATCGAGTGCCTGGGTGAGGAAGGTCATGGCGATCTTCTCCTCCAGCGTGTAGGGCATCTCTCCCGAATAGCTGTAATAGACCGAAACCTTGGGCTGCTGCATCGGGAAGCGGAACTCGTCGTTGATCTCACCCTCGACTACGCGTACCCGATCGTCGATGCGCTTCATGGGCTTCTTCGCGGCGGGAATCGAGCCGATGTACTTCTCGACCAGAGGTTTCAGCACCTCGGGATCGATGTTGCCCACGAAGACGAAGGTGAAGCTATTGGCAGCAGGGTAGAGCTTGGCGTGGAGAGCCGGGAACTGCTCGAACTCGAACTTGTCGAGCAACTCTTCATTGAGCGTCAGGCGGCGCGGGTTGTTGCCGAAGGTGATCTCCGCTACGCGTTTCGACATCTGGTAGTCGGGGTTGGTCTCGACGTTGGCCAGCTGAGCGCGCACCATCTTCATCAGGTTGTCGTAGTCGGTACGGTCGAAGCGCGGCTGAGTGAAGTTCAGGTAGAGCAGCTGCAGCATTGTCTCGATGTCCTTGGGCGAGCAGGTACCGCCCATGGTGCTGGTGTAGTTCCCCACGCCGGGCATTATCGTGGCACTTTTGCCCGAAAGCTGCTTGCGGAGCTCCGTCGAGGAGAACCTCCCGATGCCCGACATCGAGATCAGGCTCGGCGTCATGCCGCCCATGTAGACCTCGTCGTCCGAGAGCAGCGAGATGCCGCCCGGAGCCCAGGCTGTCATGCGTACCTCGTCGGCCTTGTAGGTCGTGGGCTTCACGACGATCCGCGTGCCGTTGGCCAGTGTCCATTCCGTCGTTCCGTAGGCTTCGTCCACCTTCGTTTTCTTCACTTTCGAACCCTTCAGAGGTGTGCCCTCGGGGATCAGCGGCTCCTTGACCACATCGTCCTCATAGGCTTCGATCTCCGAGTTCATCACCCGTTCGCGGATTGCGAGCAGTTCTTCGGCCGTCGGCGTGGCGATTCCCTCCTTTTCGGGTGCGTTGACCACAATCACTTGGTTCTGGTCGGTGATGGTCTGCTGGGCAAAGGCGTTCACAGCGTCGATGTTGATCATCTTGAGCAACATGCTGTCGAGTTGCCATTCGGTCTCGGCATCGGGAATCGGCGCGTTTTTCTGGTAGTTGCTCAGGTAGTCGTTGACGAACTGCTCGTTCAGGCGGTCGTTGCGGTTCGTGTACGAACGCTCGGCCTGGCGCAGGAGGTTCTCCTGAGCACGCTCGAATTCACTCTGCGTGAACCCGTGGCGGCGGATTTTCTCCATTTCGGTGTAGAGGGCCTCGAAACCGCGAGCCCAAGCGCCGTCCTGTGTTGCAGCGACGAACGTTGTGGCGTTGAGTGTAGGAATAACGCCCACGACGTCACCCGTGCCCATGCCACCGCCCAGAATCGGGGCGTCGGCCTGCATGGCGAGCTCCTGCAGACGGGCGTTGGCCATTGTCGAGACATAGGCTTCGATCACGTTGTTGATCTCGCCCATGACGGTGTTGTTGAACTCGGCGGGAACGGCCGGGCGCTTGATGAAGAGCTGTATGCGCGTGCTCTGCATCTCGGGGTCGGTGAAAACGCTCACGATGGGCTCCTCGTTGTCGGGCACCGTAATGACCTCCTTGGCGGGGGCCCCTGCCTCCGGAGCGGGGATGTCGGCCATCAGGGTTTTGATCTGTGCCTCGACGGCCTCGGCATCGATGTCACCTACGACGATCACCGCCTGGTAGTCGGGACGGTACCACGTGTGGTAGAACTCCTCCAACTCGTCGTGGTCGAAGCCCTTCAGCCCGTCGAGATAGCCGATCAGGTTACGGTGTTCGTATTTCGTACCCTTGCCCACAGCCTTGAGCATGTTGATCGATGAACGCCATCCGGCGCCGTCGCGCGTACGCAGCTCTTCCATGATTACGCCGCGTTCCGAATCGATCTCTTCAGGTTCGAGGGCAATGAAGTGCGACCAGTCGTGGAGGATCAGCAGTGCCGAGTCGATGATTCCCTGGCGAGAGGTCGGCACGTCGCTGATGTTGTAAACCGTGTAGTCCCACGAGGTGCCGGCATTGAGGTTGGCACCGAATTTCACGCCGATCTTCTCGAGGTACTCGATGAGCATCTTGTCGGGAAGGTTCTTCGTGCCGTTGAAGGCCATATGCTCGAGGAAGTGGGCCAGACCCTGCTGTGCGTCGTTTTCCTGAATGGCGCCGACGTTGTGCAGGATGTAGAAGTCGGCCTGTCCTTTGGGCTTTTCATTGTGCCGGACGTAGTAGGTCATGCCGTTGGAGAGCTTGCCGGTGCGGAGTTCCGGGTCCGTCGGGATCGGCGCCATGGGGTCCATCTGCGCCGAGACGCTGGTTACGGCAAAGGCCGCAACGATCAGCAAAAGGAATTTTCTCATAAGGTTTTACGTTGTGTTTGGTTTTTGTGATTCGTTTTGTCCTATTTTTGTTCGTCAATGTCAGGGCGGTATTCGAGCAGGTCGCCGGGCTGGCACGCCAGCTCGCGACAGATCGCCTCGAGGGTTGAGAGTCGCACGGCTTTGGCCTTGCCGTTCTTGAGAATCGAGAGGTTCGCGGGCGTGATGTCGATGCGTTCGGCCAGCTCGCCGAGCGACATCTTCCGTTTGGCCATCATGACATCGATATTGATGATTATTGCCATGGTCGGGAGCGTTAGATGGTCAGTTTCTGTTCTTCGCTGAGGTTCTGGCCGATGGCGAAGACCTCGGCCGAGAAGAGGATCAGCAGCCCCATGATAATGGTGGTGTAGGAAAGGTCGAGCGACGTGTCGACCGTCAAGCCGCTGTCTGCGAGCAGTTCGGCGGCCCGGAGGTTCATGGCACGGCTCAGCAGACCGTTGATCAGCTCCGTTAGAATGGTGAGCAGGCCGATCAAGCGCAGGTACCAGACGTTACGGCGGTCGAGCGTGCGCTCTTCGCGGATCGAACGGCGCAGTGAGTGGATGATCATCACCATCAGCACGATGATGGCCAGCAAGAAGAGGGGGATAAGCAGGGCAAAGGCATAGATCCACGGGCTGCCGCCTACCGAACGGAATGCAATGCCGAGCGGGGAGATGCCCTCGGCGGGTTCGTCGACGATAAGGTTCATGCGCGTGACGAAGGGTTCGATCTCGATCGCTCCGTTTTGGATTGGAACGCTCTCTCCGTTGCTGTGGAGGATGCGGACGTCGCCGAGCAGGTAGATCAGCCGGGGATTTCCCTGCTGGAGTTTCTCGGCAATACGGGTACCCATCTCCATACCGTCGGCGGCACCACGGCCGAAATCGCCCAAGATACTGTGGACGACGCCCGTAGCGATGACGAGGAACAGGGCGATGTAGAGGAACAGGAGTCGCTTGAGCAGCGATTTTTTGTTCTGCATGGTTTCCGATGGTTTGGTTTACGAGTACAAAGATACGATATATTTTCGAAAAACAAATAATATTTATCGTTTTTCGATATGCGGGTGCATCGGGATCAAAACACATTGTAGTGAGTCCGCTCCATTGTCCCGCGAAGTTCGGGACAATACCGTTGGGTGTATTTCTCCGCATTTTGCCTTATTCCGGGATGCTTCAAAAGAACGGTAGGGGAAAATCGTTATCTTTGTCGTTGACAAAAAACCGATTCATATGGCAGATATTTCGAAATATGCCTATCGTGTCGAACCGCAGGAGGTCGACTTTACCTTGCGGGCGACGTTGGCCGCACTCGGCGCGGCGGTGCTCAATACGGCCGGGATCGACGCCCACGGCAAAGGGTTTGGGGTCGATGCGCTGAATGCCGGAAACCGCTCGTGGGTGCTTTCGCGCATGGCGCTGGAGATCGATGAACGCCCCCGGCAATATACCGACTATACCGTCGGAACATGGATCAGCGACTATGGTCGGGTGCTGTCGACCCGCAACTTTGTGCTTGTTGACGCTTCGGGACACGAATTCGGGCGGGCTGTGACGCAATGGGCGATGATCGACCTGGCAACGCGCTCGGCGGTCGACCTCTCGTGGGTAGGCCGTGAGCACGACGGGGCGGTGGTCCCGGTGCCGCCTCCGACCGATCGGCCGCGCAAAATCCGCTCCGTGACCCCTACGCAGCGGGCCGAACACCGCGTGGTTTACAGCGACATCGACTTCAACCGCCACGTCAATACGATGCGTTACATCGAGATGATGCTCGACATGTTGCCCGTGGAGCTGCTGACCTGCGAGGCGCCCGTGCGGCTCGACATCCATTTCCTGAAGGAGTGCCGCTTCGGGCAGACGCTTGCGATCGGCTGCGAGCAGCACGAGCGTTCGGCACTGTTCGAGGTTTCGGGCGACGGCGAAACGGTCGCCGTGCGGGCCTGCATCGAGTGGAAGGAGAACGGACAAAAAGGATGACGTTCCGATGAAAATCACCATTTTGGGTCCGGCGCATCCCTACCGGGGCGGCCTGGCGTCGATCATGCAGATCATGGCCCGCACCTTTGCGCGGCGTGGCCATGAGGTCGACATCCGCACCTTCACGTTGCAGTATCCCTCGCTGCTGTTTCCCGGCGAGAGCCAGACCGTCACGACCCCGCCTCCGGCGGACCTGCGGATCACGCGCTGCGTCAACACCGTGAATCCGTTGAACTGGTGGCGCGTCGGGCGTGCGATCCGTCGCGAGCGGCCCGATTTCGTGCTGCTGAAGTACTGGACGCCCTTCATGGCTCCCTGCTTCGGCTCCATCGCCCGCCTTGTGCGCCGCAACGGCCACACGAAGGTGCTCTGCCAGATCGACAACGTCGAGCCCCACGAACACCACTTTGTCGACCGACCCTTCAACCGTTATTTCCTGCGCTCCGTCGACGGCTTCGTCTACATGTCCGAGCAGGTACACCGTGAACTGGCGGCCTATACCCAGGCCCCGGCGCTCTTCTCGCCGCATCCGCTCTTCGAGAACTTCGGCGAGCGCCTCGAGCGCTCGGAGGCATGCGTGCGCCTCGGGTTGGACCCCTCCTGCCGCTATGTGCTCTTCTTCGGACTGATCCGCGACTACAAGGGCCTCGACCTGCTGCTCGACGCCTGGGCGCGACTCAGGCGTGAAGGACAGACGCAAGGCCGGCGGTTGATCGTTGCCGGAGAGTTCTACACGGCGAAGGAGCCCTACCTGCGGCAAATTGCCGAGGCCGGCTTGCAGGACGAGGTCGTGCTGCATGACCGGTTTATCCCCGACGAGGAGGTGCGTTATTACTTCTCGGCGGTCGACTTCGTTGTCCAGCCCTACAAGACCGCCACGCAGAGCGGTGTGACGCAGATCGCCTATCAGTTCTGCCTGCCGATGGTTGTCACACGCGTCGGTGGGCTTCCCGAGATCGTCCCCGACGGCCGGGTGGGGTATATCTGCGAACCCACGGCCGAGGGGGTTGCCGCAGCCATCTGCCGGATGTTCGAAGGCGATACGCTCGAGCGGTTCCGGTTGAACTGTGTCGAGGAGCGACGCCGCTTCTCGTGGGAGGAGATGTGCAACCGCATCCTGGAGCTTTACGAAGGGTTGGGCCGATAACCTGCCGTGGGCGTGAAACGCGAAGGCCTGCCGCATTGCGCGGCAGGCCTTCGATATTTTCAGGCGCGGGTCCGGAACTATTTCTTGACGTTGGGCAGTTCGAGTCCGTATCCCTTCTTGCGGTCCTCGATCTTGAGGTAGAAGCTGAAGATGAAGGCCAGGATGCCGAATGCCGAGAAGATAATCATCGGTGCGGTGTAGCCGCCCGTGGCATCGAGTACCAGCCCGATGAGCAGGGGCACCAGGCAGAGCCCGACGTTCTGGATCCAGAAGATCAGGCAGTAGGCCGAGCCGAGTATCTTCGTGTCGATGATCTTCGGGACGGAGGGCCACAGCGCCGCAGGCACAAGCGAGAACGAGACGCCGAGCGTGACGACGAGCAGCAGGGCGAGCCCCTTCGACGGGAAGGCCGGCAGCAGGAAGGCGAAGCTCAGGTGGCAGGCGATCATGATGATCGAGCCGATCATGAGCATCGTGGCGCCCTTGCCGCGGAAATCGAGCATGGCTCCGAGCAGCGGCGTGAGGAGCATGGCCAGGATGGGGAAGCAACTGAAGAGCCGTGCGGCGGATTCGGCGTCGATGTTGAGGGTCACCTCGAGGAAGTTGGGCGCATAGCGCTGGAAGGGGAAGATGGCCGAATAGTAGAGCACGCAGAGCAGTGCCACGAGCCAGAACATCTTGCTGCGGAAGATGAGCCCGAGGTCACGGACGTGGAACTCCTCGTCGGAGGATTTCTGTTCCTTCATTTCGCCGGCGGCGATCAGTTGCCGGTCGAGTTTGCGGTCCATGTAGACGAATACGGTGTAGCAGAGCAGTCCGATGACGAGCAGTGCGGTGCAGAAGGCCACGGGCGCCACGACCGACTTGTCGAAATGGTTCGAGATCATCGGGGCGAGCCACATCACGGCAAATACGCCCAGTCGTGCGATGGCCATCTCGAGTCCCATGGCCAGGGCCATCTCCTTGCCTTCAAACCATTTGGCGATCGCCTTCGAGACGGTCGTACCGGCCATTTCACAGCCGCATCCGAAGATCATGAAGCCTAGCGAGGCCATCTTCGCGCTGCCGGGGAAGGCGACCCACCAGCTGTTGAGCCACGCGCAGAACTCCGTGGTCTGGAACCAGTCGGAGATGCCGATGAACTTGATCGTCGCGCCGATGACCATCAGCGAAGCCGAAAGGAGTCCGGTGAAACGGATGCCCATCTTGTCGAGGATGATGCCCGCGAAGATCAGGAAGAAGAAGAATACGTTGAGGAAGTATTCCGACGAGGCGTAGGTCCCGAAGGTGGCGCTGTCCCAGCCGCGGGCCGATTCGATAAGAGACTTGAGCGGCGACATCACGTCGACGAACATGTAGCCGAAGAACATCATCAGGGCGACGAGCACCAGGGCCGTCCATCGGGCCACGGGGGAGTCGTTGAGTTTTCGTTGGATAGTTGCTGTCATGGATATGTGATTTGAGTTAGTTCTCGATCGACGCATAGCGCTTCAACATCTCATAGGCGTCCAGAATGCCCAGTTCGCCGGCTTTCGAGAGGTCGAGGCACCCCTTGCGGGTATCCTTCATGAAGATCTGGATCACTCCGCGGTTGTAGTATGCCTCGGCGAACGATGGATTCAGCTCGATGGCCTTCGTGTAGTTCTCGAAGGCTTCGGGAAGGCGTCCCGACAGTGCTTCGAGGTTTCCGCGGTTGTAGTAGGCGTACGCAAAGTCGGGGAAGAGCTTGATCGCCTTGTTGAGGTCGGCGACGGCCTCGTCGTAGCTGTATGTGCGCTTTGAATTGTTGTTCAGTCGGTTGGCGGGGTCCGAGTCGATCGTGATCCGTTGGTAGGAGTTGTCGATCGACGAGATGAAGTCGATCATCTCGGCCCGGGTGGTCGAACGGTTCAGGTAGAGGAACGGGTTCGAGGGGTTTTGTTCGATGGCCGAGGTGAGGGTATTCACCGAACTGGTGTATTGCTTGATGAGCAGCTGCGTGATACCCCGTTCGAAAAGCAGCGTCCACGAGGTGTTCCCTGCCGCAAGCTGCCGGGCGTACTCCTTGTCGTACATCACGAGCGAATCGGGCGTAATGTTGCTTTCGCGGCAGGAGAGCGTCAGGTATCCGTTGTCGATGCGTTTGATGAAATCCTCTACGCGCTGCAGCCGGTAGGTCTTGGGTGCGGGAACCGAATCCGGGCGCATGAGCGTAAATTTAAACAACGGCAGGAGATGCATCTCCTCGTGTCCGCCCCCGTGTCCCGTAATGCGCTCGAAGCTGCCTCCCGCGAGGTTGCTGTCGAACGACAGCAGCCGGTCGAAGTGCTGTGTCGTGTCGGCGAAGATCGAATAGGTGCTGTCGCTCAGGCGCGAGCGGTATTCGGCGATCTTCCGCTGGGCCGTTTCGCGGTCCTGTTTGGCTCCTTTCGGGTCGCGGAGCAGCTCGCGCAGACGTCCGCGGTAGATGTAGGCGTTGGCAAAATCCGGATAGAGCTTGATGGCCTCGGAGTAGTCGTCGACCGCCTTCTCAATCTCGCCCAGTTGGGTGTGCACGCCGGCGCGGTTGTAGTATACCAGCACGTTGTTGGGCGAGTAGAGCGCCACCTTGTCGTAATCCTCCAGCGCCCGGTTGTAGTCGCCGATTTGCGTGCGCAGCATGGCTCGGTTGAAGTAGGTCAGCGAACTGGTCGAGTCCAGCTGGAGCACCTTGTCGAAGTCGGCAAGCGCCAGCATCGGTCGGTGCGTAGCGTTGTAGACCAGCGCGCGGTTGAAATACGATAGCAAGTACGTGGAGTCGCACTCGATGGCCTTGTTGAAGTCGGCCTCGGCCTCCTCGTAGCGCCCCTGGTCGAGGTAGAGTCCGCCGCGGCGGTTGTAGCCGTTGGGGTATTCGCGGTTGGTGCGAATGGCAGTGTTGAAGTTCTCGTACGCCTTCGTGGTGTCCTTCAGGTGGAGGTAGCTCAGACCCCGGCAGATGAAGGCGTCGGCGACCTTGTTCTCCTGGCGGATGAACTTGTCGAAGTCCTCGATGGCCTCCTTGAACTGCTGGTTCAGCAACCGCGTGACGCCCCGGCTGTAGTAGGGGCCCGGCAGGTCGGGACGCAGCTCGATCGCCTCGCGGAAATCCTGCAGGGCGTCGTCGTAGTTGCCCAGCCGCGAGCGCGTGATGGCGCGGTAGGTGTAGGCCTGCGTGTAGACGGGATTCAGCCGGATGGCCGTCGAGAAATCTTCCTCGGCACCCAGCAGGTCGTCGAGGTTGTATTTGGCGATGCCGCGCAGGAAGTAGCCTTCATAGGCCTCGTCGTCGAAGCGTAGCAGGGTGTTCAGCGTGCGGATGGCCTCCTGGTAGTCGTTGTTCATCATACACGAACGGCCCAGCCAGAAAAAGTACTCCCGGTTGTATTGGGCGTGCGAAGGCGTGGCCCACATGAGGGCGATTCCCGCGATGATTCCGATAATGAACTGACGCATTGACTGGAGGTTTCTTTCTTTAAACGTTGTCCCGGCCGATTTATTATCCCGGCTACTCCGGGTCGTATCCGAATTGTCTGAGTTGCCGTTCGTTGTTGCGCCAGTCGTCGCTGACCTTGACGAAGAGTTGCAGGAAGACCTTCTTGCCGAGGAACTGCTCGAGGTCTTCGCGTGCGGCCTGTCCCACCTTCTTGAGCCTTTCGCCCTTGTGCCCGATGAGGATTCCCTTCTGCGAGTCGCGCGAGACGTAGATCGTCGCGGCGATGCGGTCGATCGTCGGCTCTTCCTTGTACGTGTCGATGGCGATTTCGCAGCAGTAGGGGATCTCCTTGTCGTAGAAGCGCAGGATCTTTTCGCGGATGATCTCCGAGGCGAAGAAACGCAGTGTCTTGTCCGTCAGAGTATCCTTGGGGTAGAAGGCCGGGCCTTCGGGCAGCAGTTCGAGAATCGTTTTGAAGAGCCCCTCGATGTTGAACTGTTCTTTGGCCGAGACGGGGACGATACGCGCCTCGGGGAGTGTCTCGTGCCACTTCCCAACCAGTGCGTCGAGCGCCGCGGGGTTCGAGAGGTCGATCTTGTTGATGACGACGACGGTCGGGATGGCGCTGCGGCGGATGTTTTCGAGGATGTCGGCCGAACGGTCCGTCTGTTCGACGGTGTCCGTCACGTAGAGGATGACGTCGGCATCGGTGAGCGCTCCGTTGACGAACTTCATCATCGACTCCTGCAGCTTGTAGGCGGGTTTCAGGATGCCCGGCGTGTCGGAATAGACGATCTGGAACTCTTCGCCCGAGACGATTCCCATGATACGGTGGCGGGTGGTCTGGGCCTTGGCGGTGATGATCGAGAGGCGCTCTCCGACGAGTGCGTTCATCAAGGTGGATTTCCCGACGTTGGGATTGCCGATGATGTTTACGAAGCCCGATTTGTGCATGACGTTTCGGTATAGGAAGAATATCTCCGCAAAGATAGGGATAAATAGCTCCTCCTGCAAACCTGTAGGTGAATTTTGTCCGATAAATTTGCCCGCGCGGAGCTGTGGCTGACAGTGGCAACGGAAACTCCCCGGGCATTTGTCGCCCGGGGAGTTTCACTGTATCCTGAGGCCCGGTTCGAGTCCGGGTATCGTTTACCGCCGACGCATCATGCCGGGCATCTTCGGCATCTTCAGGCCGCCGCCCGCCACGGCCTTCATCATCTTGCGCGTGTCGTCGAACTGCTTCATCAGCCGGTTGACGTCTGCCACGGTGGTGCCCGAACCTTTGGCGATGCGCTCGCGGCGCCGGGCGTTGATGATCTCCGGATGCTCGCGCTCGGCGGGGGTCATCGACGAGATGATCGCTTCGGTCTGCTTGAAAACGTCGTCCGGGATGTCGACGTTCTTCAGCATCTTGCCCATGCCCGGGAGCATCGAGGCCAGGTCCTTGATGTTGCCCATCTTCTTGATCTGCTGAATCTGGGCGATGAAGTCATTGAAGTTGAACTGGTCCTTGACGAGTTTTTTCTTGAGCTTGCGGGCCTCCTCCTCGTCGAACTGCTCCTGCGCGCGTTCGACGAGCGACACGACGTCGCCCATGCCCAGAATCCGGTCGGCCATGCGCTCCGGGTGGAAGACCTGCAGGGCGTCCATCTTCTCGCCGCTGGAGATGAATTTCAGTGGCTTGTTCACGACCGAACGGATCGAGATGGCGGCACCGCCGCGCGTATCGCCGTCGAGCTTCGTGAGCACCACGCCGTCGAAGTCGAGGCGGTCGTTGAACTCCTTGGCCGTGTTCACGGCGTCCTGGCCCGTCATGGCATCGACGACGAACAGAGTCTCCGAGGGCTTTACGGCCGTCTTGATTGCGGTGATTTCCTGCATCATCGCCTCGTCGACGGCCAGACGTCCTGCCGTATCGACGATCACGACGTTGTAACTCTTCTGCCGGGCATAGCGGATGGCGTTTTCGGCGATCTCGACGGGGTTCTTGTTGCCCTCCTCGGTGTAGACCTCCACGCCGACCTGCTCTCCGAGGACCTTCAACTGGTCGATGGCGGCCGGACGGTAGACGTCGCCGGCGACGAGCAGCACCTGACGCCCCTTCTTGCTCTTGAGCATCGAGGCGAGTTTTCCGGAGAAGGTGGTCTTACCCGAACCCTGCAACCCGGCGATGAGAATCACTGCGGGGGTGCCTTCGAGTCGGATGTCGGTGGCCGTGCCGCCCATGAGCTGGGCGAGTTCGTCGCGCACGATCTTGGTCATCATCTGACCCGGCTTGACGGCCTTCAGCACGTCCTGCCCCAAGGCCTTCTGCTTCACCTCGTCGGTGAACGACTTGGCGACCTTGTAGTTGACGTCGGCATCGATCAGCGCCCGGCGGATCTCCTTGAGCGTCTCAGCGACGTTGATTTCGGTGATGCGGCCTTCGCCCTTGAGGATTTTGAACGACCGTTCTAATTTGTCGGTAAGGTTTTCGAACATAGCTGACCGTATAACGTTTGTTTCAGTTGGCGAAAAGGGTGGAAGAGGAAGCCGTTCCTTTCGGTCGGCGATGCCTGCCTCTCCCCTTGCCGGATTTTTGCGGCAAATATACGAAACAATTCACAGACTGCCAACCGCGGCACCTCCATTTCGCCTTCCGGGGCGGAGAAAAAACAGAGCCCCTCGATTCTTCGAAGGGCTCTGTTGTTGTGTGGTATGGTTTTTCCTCCTATTCCGCCGGATGCTCGACGATCAGACTGCAGGATATCGATTGGTAGTCGGAGTCCGAAACGGGCGCCTCCTCATTGATCTTGAAGAGATACTCGTGTGTGAAGTTGTACCAGGTGAGGCTTGAACCGTCGCCGTTCTCCTCGTCGTGGGATTTCTGAATGCTTGGCTCCTTGAGCAGGAAATTTTCTTTTTTGATCGGCAGAATAGGCATCTGGTGCTCCTCGAACGTGTATGTATCCGCATTGAATACCTGGCAGTAGGGATAGTTGACGTCACAAACCAGATTCACCTCGACGCAGTTGTAGACGAGGGTATAGACGAAACGGTGGGGGTTGATGACATTTTCTCCCAGATCCACCTCCTGGAACGATGTCGAGACGATTCCGAACGAGTCGATGTCCTCCTGCGAAACGGTCAGGAAGGGAGGAAGTGCTCCCTCATCGGACGGCCAGATGACGATCTGCTCATAAAAGGTTTGCTCCTTGGTCGAACCGTCTGACATCTTGCTGCGGACCTTTACGTAGGAGGTGTAGGCATTGTTGCTGGTGTGGTGCACATCGGGGTTTTCTTCCTCGAACGTGTAGGGGAGCGTCCCTTCGTCCACGATTGTCTGCTCGGTCAGGTGGGTCAGGTATTCGGGCGTGGGAACCGTCTGGGCTCCGTAGTGGAGTTTGTACTCGCAGGTGTAGCTTCCGTCCGATTCACTGGCGACAATCGTGCTCACACGGCCATTTCCGTCGAACGTGTAGGTATAGGTCGTGGCATCTCCGTAATTGTTTTCCCGACGGGCGGGGAGGTTCTTCACATGGATGCCGGTCATCCCTATGATCATGTCGGTCTCGGTAATATCCGTGATCAGGGAGGCTCCGATGTCGATGCCGTTCCACGAGTTGGAATAGTCGGTATAGGTAAAGGTCTCGCTTTCACGATCCTTGTCATTGCCGGAGGTGACGATGTTCGTCAGATTACCCTCCTCCCAGGTCAAGGTCGACTGGTAATTGGCTTCAGGATAACCAGGATTGACGTTCGTGATGCTTGCCAGGGTACCGTCGGCGTTGTACGAGTAGGTGCGGTTGTCCCCGTCCGGATCGGTGTATCCGGAGAACAGCCCGTCTCCGTTCAGGAGGTAGTCCATCTCCCAGTTCGATACCTTTGAGGGATAGATCAGGTCGCCGTCCGCAACGGAACCGTTGAGGTCGAAGTCACGGTCGCTCAGCGTTACCTTGTCCGAGCCCCATACGACTTCTGTGGTGTAGGAGGAGCGGATTTTATCCTGGATATCGCTGTCGTACGAATAGTATTCGAACTTGGTCAAACGGTTTTTGTCGTCATAGGACAGGGTTGCATAATTCCTGTACTGATACTCTTCCGAGTCCGTTTCGGTGATCTCGATGTAGGTGAGAAGGTCCTCGGGAGCGACCTCCGGATATCCGGGCTCCTCGGGCTCTTCGGGTTCTTCTGTCGCATCGCTGCCACGTTGCGTGACGGTCACCGTCACTTTGTCGCTGCCGCTGACGATGGTGATAACCGCTTCTCGTTCTTCGCTGTCGGTGTTCTCGGCGAGTGTGACCTCAATTTCGTTCGTTCCGGCTTCTCCCGAGGTAGGGTAGATCGATATCCAATCTTCAGCGCGGGTCTGCTTGACGGAGGCCGTCCAGCTTTGGGTGGTTTCGAAATGGATCGTGTGGTTGACAGCTTCGGGATCGATCGAAGCTGTGAGCTCATTGGACGGGATCAGAATGGTTTTCTCCTCATCCGGATCGCTTTCACTGCAATGGGTACTCACGAATGCCATGGCCAACAGAGCCATCAGGGATAAAATCTTTTTCATGTGGTAAAAATGAGGTTGATATTTATGAATTGTTTCGGGTAGTGAGAGTTTTTTTTAATCCTGGACGATTTGACTCTATGGACATTCTTTTGAAGGACTTGTATATGAATACAAATATATATAATTTTATCTTGAATGGGCAGATTTGGAAATTTATTTTAGCATGAAACCGGGAAGTACATAACTACATGTACTTCCCGGCTTTGCAAATACAGAATGAATGTCGCATCCGGCGATCCGGAAGCGCTGCCGCTGTGTCGCTATTCTTCGTCCTTCTCCGAGTCGATTTCCTCCTTGAACAGGTCGAGAATTTCCTGCGGAACGCCGTCGCAACGCTTGTAGAGCGAGACATTGTCGGCATTGTCCGTAGCAATCCACGTCATCCGGTCCGTATAGAGGTTGCGGATGACGTAGCGGCTTGTCCAGTCGCCGTTCTCGTAGTCGTACATGCCGCGGATCACCGAACCCAGCGATTCGTCTGTGTAGAGATTATAGGAGCCCGTAATGCGTCGCGGGCCGAAGCTGTCGAGGTTCTGGTAGATCGTGAACCTGTTGCCGTCGCGGTACGAGAGCTCGATATACACGTAGCTTCCTTCGGCCAGAGCTTCGCCGTTGTTCCACGTCTCGAGCTGCCATGTGCCCGAGATGTTGTAGAGCGAGACGTCGAGTCCCGGGTCTACGTAGCTGTTGTCTTTCTCGCAGCTTGCAAACGTCGTGGCAACCAGCAGCAGGAGGGTGAGTTTCAGTAAATTTTTCATATCGTTGTCAATTTTTGTTCTGTTTCGTGTCGTCGTTGTCGGGTTGGATGCGGATCGTGATGCTGCTCTGTCCGGGGGAGAGCCCCAATCCCTGCAGGATGAGGGGAACCCGTTGCGGTGCACGTCCGGCGGAGGGGTCGAAGCGAACGGTCAACTCGCCCAATTCCCCGGCTTTCAACTCTTCGGGCAGGAATTCCGCCTCGATGCACGGGGGCAGGAGCTGTTTGTCGACCTTGACCCGCAGTGTCGCATCGCCTGCATTCAGGCATTCGATCCGTTCGGTGCGGAGTTCCGTCCCGTCGAAATGAATTTCCTGCTGTTTGAGCAGCAGCGATCCTTTCGCATAGGGATAGGCATAGGTCGGGCGTGTCGAGGGGATCACCTGTCCCGAGAGCTCGAGTATTGCCGTAGGGGCATTCGCCGCGAGTTGGGTAAAGAGGAAGATTTTGCGCAGGAAGTGCCCCGGATGGCCTTTGGGGTGATAGGTCACCACGACTTTGCCGTCTTGCCCGGGATTGACCGGTTGGCGGTCGTAGGTGGCCACGGCACATCCGCAGGTACTCTTCACGTGCGTGATGACCAGCGGCTCGTCGCCCGTGTTCCGCCATTGGAACGTGTAGCTTTTCGGCCCGCCGTCCTCATCGATCTCCCCGGTGTCGATCCGGGTCCGCTCGAAAGCCATCGCCTTGCTGCCCGGTGCAAGCCCGGGGTTGGCCAGGCTGTCGAGCAGTGCTCGCGACACAGTACGTATCTGGCCCTGCACCGGGGCGGCGGTCAGAAGAACCGTCGCCGCCCCGAGCGGGAACAGAAGGTGCCGTATGACGCTTTCGATCCGCATGCCCGTCGTGTACCCGTCAGAGCCAGCCGCTGCCGTTGGCCGACTTGCGCACGGTAATGTTGAACTTGTGCGTTTCGTTGTTGCTCGAGGTGATCGAGGCGGTCGTAGCACCCTCCTTCACTCCGGTGAAGATGGCCTTTCCGTCCTTGATCTCGCCCGTGGCGATCGAGGTGTCATCGATCGTGAGGGTGTAAGTCAGCGACTCTCCGTCGACGAAATAGCGCGACGGGGTTTCGATCACCTTGTTCTCCTCGCCTACGCCGAGGTAGATGTTCGGGAACGAGACTTTCGACCCGGCATCCTCTCCGGCAATGGCCGCGAGGAGCATCTCGGCATCGGTCATGCCTCCCACGCATCCGTAGTACTGGGACAGCGGAATGCTCGTATAGCGGTTTTTGCCGATTTCCGTGACGTAGAAGTAGTAGTACTTGGTTCCGACCTGGTAGTCGTCAATCGGCCGGACGCTCTCGACAAGCAATTTGCGGAATTCGGCGGCCGTGAAGTGTTTGCGGAGTTGCACGGCATAGGAGAGGCCCAGCGCTGCGACGCCCGAAACGTGCGGGCAGGCCATCGAGGTGCCCTCCATGTAGCCGTATTCGGTGCCGCTGCTCACCTGCGGGGGCAGTGTCGAGAGGATGCAGCCGACGGCTCCGCGCGGATGGTCGTTGTCGAAGAACTCGAAATAGTAGTCCTGGTCGCCTCCCGGAGCCGAGATGTCCGTGAACTCTCCGTAGTTCGAGAAGGTCGAGATCGTGTAGTCAGGGGCTGTGGCGTTTACCGAGATGCAGTATTCGGCAGCTCCGGGGAATCCGCCGGCTGCGGCGTACTCGTTGCCCGAGGCGAAGATCGGAATACCGCCCTCGATCGGCCCGTTGGGCGACCCTGCGTTGTGGACGAAGTAGTCGAGAGAAGCCTTCTCCAGCGGGCAATAGGTCTCCCACTCCTCCTCGGTAGCAAAGCCGGGGGTATTCTCATAGCCGTTGGCGGCACTCGAGGTGTAACCCCAGCTGCACTGCAGGATCACGGCGCCGTTGTCGGCCGCATACTTGATGGCGCGGGCCAGGCTTACCGTGTTGCTCGAAGAGTTGCCCGAGAATATCTGGCACGACATGACCTTCACGCCCGGATTCTGCTCCGTACCACCGGCAATCGAGGCGATACCGATACCGTTGTTGTTTCGGGCGGCGATGACACCGGCTACGTGTGTTCCGTGTCCCGTGTCGGCCGAAGCGTCGCACGAGACGATTCCCGTATTGTTGATGAAGTCATAGCCGTGGTAATCGCCGGCATATCCGTTTCCGTCGTTGTCCTTGTGCGAGCCGTAGACCTCGTCTTCGTTCACCCAGATGTTGTTGATCAGGTCGGGGTGTCGCCAGTAGATGCCTTCGTCGAGCACGGCCACGATGATCGACGGATCACCTGTCGTGCGCTCCCAGGCCTTCTCGCAGTTGACGTCGGCTCCGGCAACGAACTTCGCTTCGCCAACCTCGGTGTCCTCATCGGCGCCGATGACGTAGTTGGCCTGATAGCCCGAATTGATGATGTTCCACTGCCACTGGAGCAGGTTGTCATTGTAGACGTATCCGTTGGCCCCGTTGGCGCGTGTGGCAGCCCCGTTGAGCAGGTTTGCCGAGAGTGGAATGGCTTTGCGATCGGTGCGGTAGGCACGTTTGATGGTACGGTTGGGCGCGGCGGTTTGCACTTCACCGAGTTGCGAAAGTCGTGAGATGACATCCTCTACGGAGTGGTCCTCGCTGAAACGCACGACATACCACAGGTGCAGGCCGGCTTCGCGTGTCCGCTCTTCGGTGCGTTCGTCGAGCGGGAAGATGCGTTCCACCTCACAATCGCCGAGCAGGTCGAGTACTTCGTCGACCGAGAGGATGCCCGATCGGGTAGCGGCCGCGCCGCTACGGGTCTTTGCTGCGCCCAACTCATCGAGCATATCGCTGACGTAGGGGGCGAATTTTACAATGACCTCTCCCGACATCTCGACCGGTTCGGTCCCTGTTTCGGGGGTCGTTGCAGGTTCGTTAAACTCCTCTGTGGAGCAGGCGCTTAAGGCGATCAGCATAAGGGCGCTGAAGGCCGAAACAAGATATTTGTTTATTTTCATGGTGTCTCAGTTCGTTATCTGCCCGAAGTGTCCGTGGTATCATCGGTGCTTTCGGAGTCTTCGGACGACGTGTTGGCGAGTTTTTTCTTGGTGTATATCTTGTAATACTCGTTCAGGTTTGCCGGGACGTTGGTGAAACCTGCAAGATTTCCCAACTTGTCCTTGCCCTCCTGGTTGAAGACCAGCGCGTAGGGATCCCACCAGTCGAGCGACGGGTGCAGGAGCAACCATTGGGGAAGTTCGCCCGTCAGACGGTTGAGGTTCAGGGCAAGGCTCTTCAACTGCGGCATTACGCGTTTTACTTCGAGCATCTTCCGTGGAAGCGTATCGTTACTCTTGGCGATGTCCTCCTCGGTGTAGAATCCGATCTCATCGTCATCCTCGAACGAGGGAATTTCGCCCTGGAGGTAGTTGACCGAAAGAATCAGCGTATCGAGACCCGTGACCTCTTCACCATTCGTATTGGTTTTGTGCTCCCACTTGAACAGCCGTGAGGGGAAAGGTTGGATCTGGTCATCACGGTACGTTTCTTCATAGAGGCCTCCGAAGCCGGTCGAGGTAGTGTTGCTGAGGTCGTAAATCAACCTGCGCTGGTTGTTGAGCATTCTCAGCACGTGCAGTTTCGGGAAGTTGTCGGGGTTGATGACTTCCGGAACTTTTTCGAAGTTGTTGCTACCCAGGTCGAGGTATTCGAGGTTACGGAGGTTCTTGAAGTCCTCATGGAGCGAGGTCAGACCATAGGCGCCGATCGTAAGGCGCTTGAGCTGCGTGAGCTTGCAGATATACTCGCCTGTATCGAGGTTCAGCAGGAACGTGTTGGTGTTGCTGTAGAACTCCAGCTCCTCGGCGGCGGTCAGGTATTGCACTTCGTAGGGAATTCCCTCCTTGGTCGAGAACATGAAGAAGCGGGCGGACTTGACACGGCCTTTCAACGATTCATTGTATCCTTCCATGCCCTCTTCCCAAAGGGTCACGCCGTCCCAGTTGTCCATTTTATCTCCCGAGCTTTCCCAGTCGGAGGCCCAGACGGCGAGCGTGCGGGCAATGCCGAGCAGTGCCACGGAGTCACCGGCACGCGAATCCTCTTCGATCTTTTGGGCGGCACTCTGTGTGATGACGAGTTTATCGTTCTGTGCGAGCATGTCGGAGGTCACGCCTTCGGACGTCGGTTCGAAGGTGATCTCGGCGATACGGTCTTCGGGAATCGAGTTGATGCCCCAGTTGATGCGAAGATTGACCTCGCGCGGACGCAGTCCGCGATCGAAGACGAGTTCACCCTTCTCTACGTTGATCCAGCTGGCGACCTCGTCAGGAACCTTGACGTCGAAATTGACGTTGGTCTTGACCTGAACATCCACATAACGCTTGTCGATTGTAGCATAGTTTTCGATGCTGACAGCCGATTCATCGAGTGTGATGGCGTAGTCGAAGCCCTCCTGGGTGATCTGTATTTCCTTATAATCAGAGCTGTTTTCAGCTTTGGCGATACGCACTATGCCGCTGCGGGGCTGCGAGGTGAGGGCCGAGTCGATGATCAGGCTGCACTCCTTGCTGCCTTTTCCGTTTGCGGGAGATACAGTGACCCAAGGCACGGTGGACGAAGCCACCCAGTTGTCGCTTGAGGACACCTTGATGCGTTGGGTTCCGCCTACAGCCTCGATGGTAATCGTATTGCAGTCGATGCCGAAGGCAACGGTCTCGTCGTTGGTGCAACCGATCATGACGGTTGCGGCGAGAAGTGACGATGCGATATAATTCAGTATTTTCATGTTTCCGTAGCTTATTATTCGAGCATAGCGGGGCAGTTGATAATATTCTGCGACTTATCGTAGGTGAGGTTGAATGCACCAGCTTGCCAATAGTAGCAGATGTCCGAAGCATCGAACGTGATATTGGGGTTGTCGCTGATGTCGAGGTTGTAGATCAGGTAGGAGATTGTGTCGTCGATCTTTCGCAGGTCGTTCGATCCCAGGAACAGCCCTCGCAATCCTGTGTGCTTGTAGATACCCGTAGGCCACTCGCGCAGGCAGCGCGAACCGTCGTCGGCACGCTGTCCGCGGACGGCGTAGACGGTCAGGCTAAGGGCGTCGGTCGGGTTCCAGGGGAACTTCGAGAAGGCGTTGTACGAGAAATCCACTCCGTAGAGATAGGGGAGGTTCCCGGCATGGAAATCATCCGGTAACTCTGTCAAGCGGTTGTAGGTGAGGTCGATCGAGATGAGATTGGCCAGATTCTCGGGCTTTGTCGGCGTGAAGCAATCCTTTTCGAAGGAGGTCATGCCGTTTCCGCTGAGGATGATGTAGCTGATCTGCGAATTGCTTTTCACCATGCAGGCGGGATACTCCTTGATCTGGTTCCCTGACAGCGTGAAGGTCGTGACATTGATTCCTTGATACTTGCCGTTCTTACCGTTTTCGAATCCTTCGATCTTGTTATAGGCCAGGTTGACACCCGAAAGATAGTAGGGGGTATCGCTGGTGAAGATGTCGGGCACCTCCGTGAGTTGGTTGTACGAAGCGGAGAAGGTATCAAGGTTATCGGTGTTGCAGAAAATCTGACGTTTCCCGTCGGGAGTTGCAACCGTCTTAAATTTCGTGATCTGGTTGTTGTCGAAATAGAGTTCCGAGGGCATAAAGTCGTTGCCGAAAGCCTCGACTTCGCCAGATATCTTGTTGTTCGACAGGTCGAGCAGTCCGAGGCGTTCCATGCCGGCGATCTCTTTCGGTATCGAAGTCAGGTTGTTGTCGCGGACATAGAGCATCTGGATCACGTTTTTCGAGTTTCCGGTTGCAAGGTTCCTGATGGTGCGCTGCAGTTGCTGGTCTTCCCATCCGGGGATGGTGCTGGTACCTGCATTGCAGGAGATATTGACCTGGACAAGCGCCGGCATGTCCTTGACCTCATCGGGCAGGCCGTTCAGGTAGGGGCAGTTGTAGATTTCGAGCAGCGTGCACGAAGAGAGCTTTCCGATCTCCTTGGGCAACTCCTTGATCGGGCTGTTGCCGAGGTAGAGGTACTCGAGCTTTGTCAGGTTGCCGATCTCGGCAGGCAGGCTTTCGAGGTTGTTGCAGAAGCGTCCTGCGATTACATCCTTGGGCTCGATTTCGAGGTGACGTCCGGTTTTGGCGTCAATCAACTCCTGCTCGGTGTATCCCTGCTCGTAGAGGGCCATGGCAGGGCTGGTGAGCCCGTTCTCCTTGAGCGCCAGCGCACAAGGGTAGGACATCTGAGGCATGGGGTGAATAGCCTGCATGTACTGTTTGTTGTACTCCATGCGGTTGCGGTTGCGCTCTTCGAGCGACTTCGACTGATCGAGCATCGGATCATACGTCCCGGTATTCGTGTCGTTGTGGGTGCCGAGGTAGAGCTCGACCAGCTCGGTGAGCTGTCCGAGAGCCTTCGGCATTTTGCCGCTGATACCGAACTCACTCAGCACGAGCTTGGCCACGCGGCCGTTGGAGTGTATCTCCACGCCGGGTTGGTCGCTCCACAGGTCGGGCGACTTGTTGAAGTCCCAGTTGCAGCCCTTGTTGTAGTCCTGACCGCCGTAGTACCAGTTGGGTCCGTCGAGGGCCAGCCAGATTTCTCTCAGGGCATAGTTGTCCTTCATGTATTCGTCAGCTTCGTAGAGCTTGATGGAGACATTGGCTTCGGTCGTTTTGTTGTCTTCGACCGTGAAGTTCCACTTTTCGGGGAGTTTGTCGGAGCACTCTTCGAGCAGGTCTTTGTTGGTGTCGTAGGTTGCGTATCCGACGATCTCGTAGGTCGCTGCGGGCAGCGAGAAGAGCGAGTCGCAGGAGATCGACGAGGTTTGGTATCCGAACTCGTCGCTTTCGACATCGTCTTCATCGAAATGGATAGAGAAGTCAGCCTTGAGTTTGGAGTAGGTAATGTTCTCCTTGCTGGTTCCGACCTCGTGTATGATGACGTCGAAATAAGCGATCTCATCGAACATGTATTCGCGTTTCCGGTCGAGGGCGCGAGTACCGTTACCGGGCATGTTTTTGAATTCGGAGATGTCTTTCAGCACGTTGAAGCGCACTTTGCCGCGGGGGGTTACCTTCGCCGTGAGGTTGTGGGAGGTAAGGCCTCCGGCCACGACGGTCAACATGTTGTTCTCGGTGGTACCGCGGTAAAGTTCGTTGTCGAGGACATCGTAGAGGATGTATGAGACAATCTGGTACTCTCCGGCCAGAAGTTGCAGTTTGTCACTGCGGAGGCCGAATTCTGCGCTCTCCTTGTCAGCGTAGTTAAGCGTAAGGGTCTGGGATATCTGAATGTCGCCCGAGAGCAGGCGGATTTCCAGTTTGCAGGCGTCCGACAGGTAGTCGAGCTCGTCCACTGCGCGGGTTTTAAGATCGGTGCTCGGATCGACGGGTTCCAGTCCCTCCTTGTAGAGTTTGAACTG
This sequence comes from Candidatus Alistipes intestinipullorum, assembly GCA_019113885.1. Lineage (GTDB taxonomy): Bacteria > Bacteroidota > Bacteroidia > Bacteroidales > Rikenellaceae > Alistipes > Alistipes intestinipullorum. The sequence continues at coordinate 27,230 of DXGO01000030.1, forward strand.
TACGTACCCGTAATCCGATTCGCGGTTGTCGATACCGTCATCGTCGGTGCAGGCGCCGGCAAAGAGGGCCGCGCAGCAGGCGACGAAGGCGAATATTACGTTGTTTTTGAAAAGTTTCATAGAAAACCTTGTCTTGTAAACTCTTTAATTATAGTTTTTTTGAAAACAGGGCCCCGCCCCATTCAACGGGGCCCTTGTTTTTCATGCGGTCAATAAGTGCCTCGGATCAATAGTTACGGATGCAGATAACACGTGCAACGACACCATCGCCGTAGGGGGTCATTCCATAGAAAGCAAGCGATCCTTTGTCTCCCTTTTGGCCGACATCTCCGTATCCCTCCATGGAGATCATGCAGGTACCGTCTTCCATATCCATGAACACCAGCCATTCGTTGCCGTAGGGATTGGACATGACTTGAGTGTACTCGCCGCTCAATGTCAGCATCAGCGAACTTTGGCTCATGGAGAGGTTATTGTAAGTCAGACGATAGAGTTTGGCTCCCATCTCGATCTCGCCGGCAAACTCTGCAACATCCGGATCGGTGTTGGGATCTCCGTCGGTCAGATCCTCAAATTTGAAGTATCCGTTCTGGAGGTAGTAATTGGTCATGAAATCATTCGGATAGCCGAGCGTGAATCCATCTTCGCCACCTTCATCGCTGTTTCCGGCTTGCTCGACGGTAGCAAAGATATACTGCTTGTACTCCTCCTTGATGTCCGTGAAACCATCTGCTATGATGTCGGACGGATCTCCTTCGGGAAGTTTGCTTTGGGGAATGGCGAGCAATATGGCTGTACGGGCGTCTCCATCGTTCTCTGAAACCGTAATCGAGTAGTCGCGTTTCTGGAACAACTCGTCGCTTTCATCATCCCATTTGTCCTCGAACTTAATCCACGAATTCAAGCCGGATATGATCGTATATGTATCGTCTACAGCATAGAATGAGAGTCCCTTGGTGCTGGATACGGAACCATCGAAAGAGTCTCGCTCGACATCCGTTCCTGCCGTTTGGGTAGCGTATTTGCCATTGGCCTGGAAATTCAGCGTCTTATTCTCGGGAATGTCATAATGGCGGACAAGATCACGGGTTGCCGGCACCTTGAAGTAATACATGTTGTGCGTATTGTTGCCGGGGTCTTCGTCCTTGCCGACCGAGGCGTCGTAGAAATCAATTCCGATCGTGGTGCCATCGAGAATCTCCTCGGTGGTAAACTTGATGTCGAAACGGACCTCCTTCGAGTTATTATCCCCGTCAACGTCCACTTCACGGGCTTTAATGAACCACCCCTCGGCTTCCTCGGGAATGTTGATGAGCCAGGAGAAGTTGCTCGTGGCCTTGAACACATACTCCAGTGCTCCGTTGTACGTCCAGAACATCTCGATCGGGGAGTCCTGGTTGTTTTTCGCCTCCGGAGTTTCGTTATAGATACCGGGATTGAAGAGTTGTCCGTACTCGTCGAATTCGACCTGGTAGATATCGAACTGGCGCTCGGTCGTTCCACGGGTGATCGTAGCGATTACCTGCGTCTGGCCGCCCATCGTCAGCGATACTTCGCAACTCGGGGTGGCATCGAATTCCACCTGATCGGTCGTGGCGATCGTGACGGTTACGGGGTCCTTGCTTGCTTTGCCCTGGATCGAGGTAACCGAAACTTCGCCGTCGCGCAGTTCGAACCATTTGGAGGTTTCGGGATCGGTCGGGATGCTGATCGTCCAGTCCATGTTCGGCGTGAACGTTACGGGACACGTGGTCTCACCTGCCGGGATGGTTAGGCTCTGAGGCTCCGGAAATTCGGGGGTGACAACTTTTTTATCTTCGTTGTCCTCATTGCACGAGGTGGACAATACTGCAACGCTCGCCAACAGAACCGATGCCCAGTGTAGAATCATTCTTTTCATAAGGCTTTGCATTTTTTGAACTATAATTAAAGAGAATGGGATTATTCGTTGCTGTCTTGCGACTCCTCCGGGGCTTCCGGTATGCGCGCTCCCGACATGTTCTCTTCCTTCTTAAGTCGTATTGCCTCTTCGAGCGAAACCCATTCGAGGATGTTGTAGAAGTTACCTACGTTTCCGACCATCGTGCCGAGGTCTTTCAGATAGACATACAGCCAAATGGCAGCAAAACGCTGGCAGGTGTTGTAGTAAGAGACGTAGTAGGGGCTTACGGTTCCCAGAATTTTGTTGTCGGCATTGATCTGTCCGAAAACCATTTGTTCGTCACTCAGCACCTGATCCTCGTCCATCTCGACAAGCGGCTCGGCCGGGTCGTCCGTATTCAGACGCATCGTTACGTCATACCCGTCGTAAAGGAAGTCGTGCAGGATGATCGTGTTGGGTTCCGTCGGGTGCTTCTCGGTGAGAATCAACCGCTGGTAGTTGGTATCCAGCGCACTCGGATACTCGTAGAGCATCAGCGAGGTCACCACGCACCAGCCGGTGAAGGTATCCTCCTCGTACGGGCATCCCTTATAGAGGATGACTTTCGATGTGTTGTAATCGGAATAGAGTCCTTTCCATTCCAACTGCTCGGGCATCACCAGCTTGAGGATGAAGCCCAATGAGTCGGTATCCTGAATGTGGTCGTAATAGCCGGCCACCTCGACATTGGCTGTCCGTTCGCCGGCCTTGATCGTGACGGTGTTGGAACGCAACCGGTAGTGGTAACCCTCGATGGCCGAGCTGCCCTGATCGATGATTTCGACACCGATCGTGCGGTCGTAGTCGCATGCTACGGTCGAGGCGATCGGAACGTTGAAATACCCTCCGTCGGCGAAGACCATGTTGGTCGACATCGTGTCGGCGAACATGATATACTCCCCGCCCGAATAGGTGGTTCTCTCCGAGTTACAACCCGTAGCGAGGATTCCGGCGAATCCGGCCGCTAACAGCAGTGTGGTAATTCGTTTCATGGTTCGTATCTGTTTGTCGTTGTTTCGTTAGATGTTGCTTTCGTTCGGTTCGATTTCCGATCCGGGCGCTTCGAGTTCGTGGCGAGGAATGGGCCATACGAAGCGCGGGTCGTCGGCTTCGATCTTGAGCGAGCTACCCTCGGGGAGCGAGTTCGTCTGCGGGGTGCGCTCGAATCCCATCTGCCAGCGCTTGAGGTCGTTGAGGCGGAAACCCTCCATGTAGAGCTCGCGAACGCGTTCCTGGGAGATGGTCTCGAGCCAGTTGCTCTGGCTGACGGTGATGGCTCCGGCGCCGCCGCTGAAACGTTTCGAGCGCAGCGTGGTGAGGTCCTTGCTTGCGGCCGAGTAGTTCGGCGTCGGGAGGTTGCAGTAGGCCTCGGCGCGGATCAGGTACTGTTCGGCCAGGCGGAACAGTTTCGGCATCGAGTACATGTACATATTCTTCGCCGAGGAGATGAGGTTCATGTTGCCGAAGTACTTGTTCAGCAGGGGCCACGTCAGTCCGTTGGCGTATCCGGTTGTGTACTCCTTGAAGTAGATGTCGTTGCGCAGGTCGTTGCTGACGTACAGGTCGAGTACCCACTGGGCTGGCACATAGTCGGGATAGGTGTACATGTAGTCGCGGTTGGCGTTGAGGAACACCTGCCCGAGGGCGCCTCCGTAGGAGGTCGTGGTGTAGCCGAGCAGCCAGATGATCTCGAAACTCGAATCGTAGTTCCACATGTAGCTCAGGTAGGTGTCGGTCGAGGTGTAGGAGACCGTTCCGTCGGCCAGTGTGAAGGTCTTGTTGCCGATGACCTCCGATGCATAGTCGATGGCCGTCTGCCAGTCCTGCATGTAGAGCGCTACGCGGGCATGCAGGGCCTGGGCGGCGGCAAGCGTGACGTAGAGCGAATTGTACGTGTTGTCGTCCTCGTCGAGCAGCGATTCGGCCGCTTTCAGGTCATCGATCACAAACTGGTAGGAGGCTGCGAGGGAGGCGCGTTTCATGGGCTCCGGCTCGGAGTACTTCGAACGCAGCACGACACCCAACTCATTTTCTGCCGTTGCGGGGTCGTAGGCCTTGCAGAAGCACTCGAGGAGTTTCGAGTAGCAGAGGGCTCGGATCATGTGTACCTCGCCGGTGTATACGTCGAGGTTGTCGATCTTCTCGACGTCGGTCTCCTGAGCCTTTACCTGATCGATGCGCTCGAGGAAGAAGTTGCATCGGCTGATGATGGTGTAAAGGGCTGCGTAAACCGATTCTACATCGGAGTCGGTTGAGAGGATGTTCCACTGCCAGATCGGGCCGTAGACATTCGAGAAGTCCTCGACGGCATAGACAAGGTCGGCCTGGATGTCGGGCATGACGGTGAGGTTCCCGCTGAAGAGCGAGCTGCTCAGCAAGCCCGCATAGATGCCGGTGACGAGCTGTTCGGCATCGTTGTAGGTCTGCATGGCCTCATCCTCGGGAATGGACGATTCGGGGAATTTTTCGAGACACGACGTCGTCCCCGCGAGCAGCAGCAACGCTGCAAGATAGTATTTGATATTTCGTAACATATTCGTTCGCATTCGTTTAGAACATAAGGTCGAGGCCGAAGGTGAATTGCCGCGACATGGGGTACTGAGCCTGGTACATGTTGCCCACGCCTTCGGGGTCGAGTCCCGAGAATCCGGTGAAGGTCAGCAGGTTCTGGGCCTGGGCATAAATCTTCAGGCCGCTGATGAACCGGGTTTTCCGGATCAGGTTCTCGGGGAACGTGTAGCTGAGCATGAGGTTTTTCAGACGCATGAACGAGGCATCCTCGAGCAGGCGGTCGTCGAACTCGGTGTAGACGCCGTGGCGCGGGATGTCGGTGATGTCGCCCGGCTGTTTCCACCGCTCGAGCAGACGACGCGACTGGTTGTAGGTGCTGAAGCGGCCGTTGGACTCATCGAAGTAGCGGTCGTTGTTCATCATCCAGCGGTCGGCCACCCACGAGAACTGAGCCGAGAGCGAAATGCCCTTCCACGAGAGGGTGGTTCCGAAACCTCCGGTCCAGGGGGCGTTCATGCTTTTGCCGACGAGTACCTTGTCCTCGTCTCTCATTTCGTTGGTGATTTCGCCATCCTTGGTGTACCACAGGGCGTCTCCGTTGGTGGGGTTGACGCCTGCGAAACGGTTGACGTAGAATTCGCCCGAGTCATGGCCCACTACGAGTTTCATCGATGTGGAAGCCATTTCGTACTCCTGGACGCCGTTGTAGAGTTCGACGATCTTGTTCTTGTTGTACGAGAAGTTGGCGTTGACCGTCCAGAAGAACTCCTTCGTGGCGAGAACGGTCCCCGAGAGGTTGAGCTCGGCACCGCGGTTTACCATCACGCCGATATTGCTCCAGCTGTATCCGTATCCCTTGTTGGCATACGATTCCGGTACGAGCATGAGCATGTCGGAAGTACGCTTGTTGTAGAACTCGAGGTCAACATTCAGGCGGTTCCAGAATCCGAGGTGGAAGGCGAGGTTCGTTGTCCAGAGTTTCTCCCATCCGAGGTCGTCGCTGCCCGGCTGGCTGGGCGCGATACCTGCGTCCCCGAAGTAGTTGAGGCCTCCGCTCACGAGGGCGAGGTGCTCGTAGTTGGGGATCGAGGAGTTACCCGAGGTACCGGTGCTGATGGCGATCTGAGCGTTGGTCAGCCAGCGGCGTGTGCCCTCCATGAAGGCTTCGTCGCGCAGGTTCCACATGAAACTTGCCGACCAGAAGCCTGCCCACCGGCGGTTGGCGCCGAAACGCGACGAGGCGTCGGCGCGAAGCGAGAAGTCGGCGTAATAACGGTTGTCGTAGTTGTATTCGCCACGGCCGAAGAACGAGAGGTAGGCGTAGTCGTCATCGGTGGTGTCACTCCACGACGAGACGCGCGTACCGTTGGTGATGTTGACGAGTTTGTCGTTGTTCTGGCCTTCGGCGAGGAGCGTGAAGGCCTCATAATGGTAGTCGACGCCCTCCTGTCCGACGAGGAAGTTGAACGAGTGTTTCCCGTTTACGCGGAACTGGTAGTTGGCCGTGTTGGTCACCGAGAGGGTGAGGCCTTCGGTCGACATGCGCTGTGCGCTACCCTCTTCGAGGTTGGGGGCGTAACTCGGGGTGGAATTTCCGAAACCTGTCATATGGGAGTAGTCGACATTGAACTGCGACTTGATCGTAAGGCCCTCAATAGGAGCCGCTTCCGCGAAGATGCTCGATACGATCTTGTATTTCTTGTATTCGCGGCGGTTGTTTTCAAGCCATTCGAGGGGGTTCTGGCCGTCACCCTTCCACGAACCGTCGTTGACCGAAGCCAGCGATCCGTCGGGATTGTAGGGATTCCAGTAGGGGAGCATGAAGCGTGCAGCCGAGATGGGCGTCACGAGGGTATACTCGCCCTCGTCGGCCTGTTCGATGCCCTGGTAGTTGAGCATCGTGTTGGTGCCGATCTTGAGCCACTTGGCAGCGCGTTGTTCGATGTTTGCGCGGATGGAATAACGGTCGAAGTTCGAACCCACGGCGATACCATCCTGGCTGTAGTAGCCTCCCGAGACGTAGTAGTTGGTCTTTTCGGTGGCGCCGGAGATCGAAATCTCGTAATTTTGGAGCATCGCGGCATTGTTGTAGACTTCGTCGAGCCAGCAGACATCGGTTTTGCTCAGCAGGTCGTAGTCTTTGCCCGAGGTAAGTCCGATCTCCTTTTCATATTGAATGCGCTCGGCGGTGTTCATCAGGTCCCAGTTGCCCTTTGCCAACTGCGAGAATCCCAGCTGCATGCGGTAGGTGATGTTGGGTTTCTCGGCCATTTGTCCGCGTTTGGTGGTGATGACCACCACGCCGTTGGCGGCACGTGCGCCATAAATTGAGGTCGAGGAGGCGTCCTTGAGGACCGAGATCGACTCGATGTCGGCGGGGTTGATGGCGTTGAAGTCGGCGCTGGAGATAGCGATGCCGTCGAGGATGAAGAGCGGTGCGGTTCCCGAGTTGATGGAGTTGGTACCGCGGATGCTGAGGGTGGCGGCGACGCTGGGCTCACCTGAACTGGAGAGGACGGTCAGACCGGGGACCTGTCCCTGGAGGGCCTGGTCGAAGGCGGCCGTGGGGGTCGATTCGATCTTTTCGGCCTTCACGGTCGAGACGGACCCGGCGATGGTTCCCTTCTTGCGGACGCCGTAAGCGATGACCACCACGTCGTCGAGGGCCTGTGCCTCGGGTTGGAGAGCAACGTTGTGGGTCAAGGCCCCGGATCCTTCGGGAACGGTGAACTCGACGGTTTGGAATCCGATGTAATGATAGGAGAGAATTGTTCCGGGGGTTACCGAGATCGAGTACGATCCGTCGACGAGCGTACTGACACCGGAGGCGTTTCCGGAAACCACGTGTACCCCGATCAGAGGTTGATTATCCTCTGCGGAGGTGACGATTCCGCTGACCGTGACGGTTCCCCCCCCCTGAGCCAGGGCAGGTAAGGAACACAGCAGGAAAGCGAATTTCAGGAGTAGAAATTTGGTTTTTTGCATGATGAAATTACTTTCTGACGCTACAAAAAAAGGGATTATCTATGATTAAAACAAGTGCGTTTCCCGAACGGAATGTAAGCATCTCGGGGTATCATGTGGTGATATTTTTGTTTTTTAAATTATTTAAAATGTTGTTATACAAAATGTTATGTGTAAATTACGATTTGTAACCAAAAAGGGTGAAAAAAAGTGAAAAAAGTTTGTCAGGCGGGGCTGATACGGGTGTGGATTATCCGTTTTTCGGGATTTTTTGCTTCGATTCGTCTGCCTGAAGACAGAGCGGAAGTGCGGGTAGGAAAAGCTCTTTGTAAATATGGCTTTTTGGCTTGAAATCGGCCTTACAAGGGCCTCAGGAGGCGTTTTTGCAGCTTTGGGACATGCCCTTTGTCCGGATCGCAACGTTCTGTAATTGAACTTTTTTGTCGTTGTCGGTATTGGGTTGTGTCGAACAGATAGATATTGAATGCTGAAAGTTTCAAACTGTAAGTATATGGCGCGTTGTAGCTATCAAAATGGAAATTTTGGGTGATTTGTTACGGCTCTGTATCCGGAGATTTCCCGAGCTGTCCGGAAACGCTCTGAATAAGGATAGTTTTCGTCTCACCCGACTCTTTCAGGGAGGTATTTTGGACCGTATTATCGGAGCAGCCCGGCCTCGTAGTAGACGACGATCTGCTCGATGATGCGGTCTTCGCCCATACGGTCGTATTCCGACTTGAGGTCCTGGCCGAAAATCTTCGATACACCCTGCCAGAACCCGGCAATGAATCCGCCGCGGAATTCGCGCAACACTTCGTAGGCGGTGTATTCCGTTTCGCGGTCGATGAGCTTCAGCAGAACCTTCCCTTGGGTGCGTGTCATGCGTTTCAGCACGGGGGTATATTCGGCCTTGATCTCGTCGTAAACCTTCCGGATATACTCCCTTTGCTCCTTTCTGGTCGGCAGGTGGGCGAGTTCGCGTTCCATGGTGCGGAGTTTGTCCTGAGCGATCTTGGCAATGGGGTAGACCTTGATCACGGCGTCGACCAGCCGCCGGTAGCGTCGCAGGTCGACCGGTCGACTGAAAACATAGACCGGAAGGATGTGGATGAGTGCCGTGGAGTCTCCCTCCTCGACGGTCCACTCCTGGAGCATGAAACCCCGGCCTCCCTGCGCCCGGGCATCGGGCAGCGTGAGGAGGAGGATGAGCGGCAACAGGCGGCGGAGGATTGGGAACAGGCGCATGCACAAATGTACGGTTTCTCGGAGATCGGGCAACGCTTTTTTCGGGAAAAATGTCTTACATTCTCTTATTATTGCCGTTTTTCATGTTTTTCCCCGGTTTGTCGGCATCCGCAGGTTTCGCCGATCGGCCGAAAAGATTATCTTTGTGCCGCGGTTTCTGCCGACAAATGGTATATATTAAAAAAGGAAAAACAATGCTTGAAAAAGGACTTTCGGCCCGGAGCGATACGACGGTTTCGGAGCAGAATACGGCCGCTGCGATGGGTTCGGGCGACCTTCCGGTATTTGCCACCCCGGCGATGGTGGCGTTGATGGAGAATGCCGCGATGACGGCCGTGGCGCAGCATCTTCCCGAAGGGGCGACGACGGTCGGAGCCGAGATGAACGTCTCGCACATCAAGCCTTCGGCGCTGGGGGCCGCAATTACGGCCACGGCCGTGTTGACCGAGGTCGAAGGGCGCCGGCTGGTTTTCAACGTCGGGGCGCGCGATGCCGAGGGTATGATCGGCGAGGGGGTACATGTCCGCTATGTCGTCGACCGGGAGCGTTTCATGGCCAAACTCCGTTGATGGAACGGTCTCTGTATGACGAAGGCGGCACGAACCTGGGTTTGCGCCGCCTTTGCCGTCTGTGATTGTCTGCCTGGTCAGAGCAGCGAGGTGAAGAGGTGCTCGAGGTAGATGACGGCGATACCTGCGAGATACCCGGCCAGTGCGAGCAGCGAAATTCGTTTGAGGTACCATCCGAAGTTGATCTTTTCGAGCCCCATGGCGACGACGCCGGCCGTCGAACCGATGATAAGCAGACTGCCGCCAACCCCGGCGCAGTAGGTCAGCAGGTGCCAGAAGAGTCCGTCCTGGATGAATGCCTGGGTGAAGGCCGGGTCGACGCTGGCGGCGACCGATGCCGCGTCGGCAACGGGATACATACCCATGCAGGCAGCTACCAGCGGTACGTTGTCGATTACCGACGAGAAGATACCGATCGATCCGGCGATGGTGAATACCTCGTGGATGTTTTTGTCGAGCCAGTCGGCGATGTCGGTCAGAACGCCTCCGGTCTGGAGCGCTGCGACGGACATCAGAATGCCGAGGAAAAAGAGGATCGTAGGCATGTCGATGTGCTTGAGGATTTTTGCCACGCGGGGCTGGATCGACTCCTCGAGGTTGCGGAGGCTGCGTTTGCGGTAATAGATCAGTTCGGAGAGAATCCACATGAATCCGAGCGACACCATCATGCCCATGTAGGGCGGCAGTCCGGTGATGCCCTTGAATATCGGGACGAAAAGCAGGCTCAGGATGCCGGCGGCGAGCATGAACTTGCGCAGTCTCGGGCCGATTCCCGGCGGGCATCCGGTCGCCAGGTTTTCGGCGTTGACCGGTTCGGCGTCCGTGTTCCGGATGTAGCGGCAGGCGATGGCCGTGGGGATGAGGACCGAGACCAGGCAGGGCAGGAAGAGCGTCGAGACGAGGTTTGCGGCCGTGACGTTGCCGCGCATCCAGAGCATGATGGTCGTGACGTCGCCGATGGGAGACCAGGCGCCGCCGCTGTTGGCTGCGATGACGATGACGCCGGCGAATATCCAGCGTTCGGTTTTGTCGGCGATGAGCCGGCGGAGCAGCATCACCATGATGATGGTCGTGGTCATGTTGTCGAGGGCGGCCGACATGACGAAGGCGATGATTGCGAGCAGCCAAAGCAATTTGTGTTTGTTGCGGGTGGTGATGTGGTCGGTGATGACGCTGAATCCTCCGTAGCTGTCTATCAGGTCGACGATGGTCATGGCGCAGATCAGGAAGACGAGGATTTCGCACGTGTCGCCGAGGTGGTCGATCATTTCGTGCTGGATCTGGGGGTCGTTTCCGAGCAGGCTGAAGACCGTCCAGATCGCTCCGGCCATCAACAGGGCGATGGCTGTTTTGTCGATTTTGGTTTTGTGCTCCAGGGCGATGAAGAGGTATCCCACGACGAAGAGCAGAATCATGGATGTAATCATAATTTCATCTCTTTAGATTTGTGTGCAAAGATAGCGAAAAACGCAGAGTGTCTTCACATATTTTCAACGGGGAAGTTGCAAATTATGAATTTTTACGTATCTTTGCAGACGCTTTCGAGCGCATGTTTGAGCTGTGGTGTAATGGTAACACAGCAGATTTTGGTTCTGTCGTTCTGGGTTCGAATCCCGGCAGCTCAACACGACGAGGGTGATCCTTTCCAAAGGGTCACCCTCGTTCGTTGCATGGGAGAACGCGGCGGGGCATTTCCGTGGCCGTCACTCCTGCCGGACCTTTTCGCGGATACGGTCGGCGGTTTTTGTCACTCCCTCTTCTATGGTGTCGGTCGCGTGGAGGATCGTCTCCTTGAGGCGGTGTTTGGCCTGCGCATGTTTCTCGCGGGCGCAGCGCGTGGCGGCGTCGATGCGGTCGGAGAGCAGGTCGACCGTCTCTTTGGCCTCGGCGGCCGCGCGGTCGATCCCGGCGTCGATTTTGTCGCGGTTCATACGGATCGGGATTCAGCGGATTCGACGGTGGTTGATGATGGCGGCGATCCAGAGCAGGACGACCGAGCCAATGACGGCCGTGGCGAGGCTGCCGAGCGTCCCGACGGCCACCAGTCCGAAGAGCGAGAGGAGCCAGCCGCCGAGCAGGCCGCCGATGAGCCCCACGATGAGATTGACGAACAGCCCCGAGCTGCCGCCCTTGACGATCAGGTTGGCGAGCCACCCGGCTGCCAGACCGATCAGAAGATACCAGATGAAATACATGGCTTCGATGTTTTGTTAGACAGGAAGCCATGCGCAAAATCCGTTCCGAAACGATAGTCCGGAGCGGTGTCCGTGCGAAAACGCGGAAGAGGGGATGTTGACGAGTCCTTGAGGTTCGCGGTCGGGGGGCTGGGCGGGGCTATCTGGCCGATTTCAGGGCCTGGGCCAGTTGGTCGGGGCACGAGGTGCCCTTGCCGTGGCAGTCGATGCCATCGAGCCGGGCGATGGCCTCTTCGACCGGCATGCCGCACACGAGGGCCGCGACGCCCTGCGTGTTGCCGTGGCAGCCGCCCGTGAAGGCGACATGGCGGATGATGCCCTCTTCGATGTCGATGTCGATCTGCCGCGAGCAGGTGCCCTGGCAGAGATGGGTGATATGGCGAGTCATGGTGAATTCGTTTTTCGGCCGCAAAGCTACGAAACCCCGGGCTGAAATGCAAATAAAAACGGGAGCCGTCTGGAAAACGGTTCCCGTCGATGTTTGCCGTGGGTCGCCCCGAAGGCTTCTGCGGGCTTACTGGCGCTGCAGGTCCGAGTTGTCGGCCACGACCATGTTCTTGTCGATGCGCAGCGTGACGTTGCTGTCGACCTCGATCAGCAGGGAGGTCTCCTTGACCTCTTTCACGGTGCCGTAGATACCTCCGGCCGTGATGATCTTGTCGCCTTTTTTCAGCCCGTCGCGGAATGCCTGCATCTGTTTGCGGCGCTTGGCTTCGGGACGCCACATGAAGAGCCACAGCACGAGCACCATGAGGGCGATCGTGATGATGAAGCCGTACTGCTGCATGAAGGTCGGATTCAGCGTGGGGTCCACGGGCGGCGTTTGAAGGAAATTGATCATAATAGTTATCGGTTTATGTGATTGTTGTCGTGTTTTTTTCTAAACGTCGCAAATATACGAATTATTGTCGAATATCCAAGGGTTTTATTCGATCTCCGCTTCGACGAAGAGCCGCAGGGGGCGCGAGGCTCCTGCGAGGGATATGTCGAGGGTTTTGAACTGCCAACCGTATTCGCCGCGTGAATCGAAGGTCAGGGTGGCGCACTGTGCGGCGCCCGGGACAACGGGTTGAGTGTCAAATTCGAGGCTTGTGCATCCGCAGGAGGTTTCGTAGGAGACGACGGCCGTGGGGCGTGTGGCCCGGTTCTCGATCCAGATACGTTGCACGGCGATTTCGCCCGAGCGGAGGCGCCCGAAACGCACGGTATCCGACCCTCCCGCAGTGAGTGTCGTGTCCGTCAATACGATGATCGGGCCTTTGCGCACGGCATCCCGAGGCCGGTTTCCGCAGGCGGCGGAGCAGAGACAGAGGCCGGCGGCGAGGCAGAGGCCGAGCGGTTGTCGGAAGGTTCGCATGCCCCGGTTCAGATCAGGCCGCGGCCGCTCTTTTTGATCCGCCCCTCTTCGGTGAGCGAGACGACGATCTTGTCGAGCACGCCGTTGATGAAGGTGCTGCTGCCGGGCGTGGAGTAGTATTTCGAGATTTCGATCCACTCGTCGAGGGTCACCTTGACGGGAATCGAGGGGAACGACACCAACTCGGTCATGGCGGTCCCGAGGATGAGGTTGTCCATGAAGACGATGCGTTCGAGGTCCCAGTTGGCGGTGAACTTCTCGATGTAGTCCTGGTTGGCGTCGTAGTTGACCAGCGACTTCTCGAAGAGGGTCTTGACGAACTCCGGATCCTCCTCGCTCTTGAACTTCGAGGGCACCTTCAGCTCGGTGTGCGAGGCGCGCAGTCCGGAGAGCGAACGCAGGATCATGATGACGATGTAGGGGAGGTCGTCGCTCCAGAGCATCGACATCTCCTCGAGCACCTCGTCGAGCGCGTCGCACTCCTGGAGCCCCTTGAAGAACTCCTCGACGAGCCGTTTGTCCTCGTCGAACGAACGTTCTCCGTGTTGCATGTACTCCTTGTAAGAGTCGCTCTCGGCAAGTTGCGTGTAGAGCGTGCGGATCAGTTCGGGATATTGTTTCCACCCCAGGCGGCGGGCGGCGATACGGTCGTTTACGGCGTCGCTGTTGGCGATCGTGCGGATGACGGCGTTGTCGATGAATTTCGTGTTCGGGTGGAGGTCTTCGTATGAAGGCAGTTTCTTTTGCTTGGCCAGTTCGATGCGCTGTGCGGCGTAGTCGGCGATCTCCACAGGCAGGGTCAGCAGCTGGAAATAGAGGTCGTATGCCTTGTCGACGGAGGCCATCAGCGTCTTTTCCGAGGCCATCATGTTGTCGGCGCCCGACTTGAGGTGTGCAAACAGGGCCTTGATGACCTTGATACGGAGTAATCTTCTGCTCAACATAACTATTAGAACGGTATTTCGGCCGCAAAGATAATGCAACTCGTTCGGACTGCCAAATTTATTTGGGCGTTTGTCTCGGGCGAAACGGCCGGCCCCGGGGTGCCGGGACGAAAAAAACCGCAAAATGTGGCGAAATAGTTTTATCTTTGCACCCGTATGGAATCCATGGAAGAAAAACAACCGACCCGCGCAGAGCGGGAGCCGTTCGACGTCATCGTCGTCGGGGCGGGCGCCGCGGGCCTGATGGCCGCGGGAACGGCGGCCAACGCCGGGAAACGGGTGCTGCTGCTCGAAAAGATGGAGAAATCGGGCCGCAAGGTGCGTATTTCGGGCAAGGGGCGCTGCAACGTAACCAACGCCCGGCCGGCCGGGGAGTTCGCCTCGCAGGTGCGCACGAACGCCGAATTTTTCGCCCCGGCCTTCGCGGGCTTCGACAACCGGGCGACGATGCGCTTTTTCGAACGCCAGGGCGTGAAACTCGACATTGAGCGCGGCGAGCGGGTCTTCCCGCACAGCGGCAAGGCCTGGGACATCGCCAACGCCCTGCTCGACTACTGCGTCGGCAACGGTGTCAAGATCGTCTACGATACGCGTGTAACGGAGATCCTGACCCTCGGGGGGCGGGTTTTCGGTGTGAAATACATCAACAAGCGGGGCTTCGAACGCAAGGAGGAGTGCCCGCGGGTGATCCTTGCCACGGGCGGGGTGTCATATCCGGCTACCGGATCGACGGGTGACGGCTACGCCTTTGCCGCCGACCTGGGCCACACGATCGAGCCGCTGCGTCCGTCTCTCACGCCGTTGGTCACGACGCACGCCCAGATTCGCCATCTCGAAAAACTGCTGTTGCGCAACGTCCGTGCAACGCTCTGGGTCGACGACGAGGCTGTGCGCGAGGAGTTCGGCGAGGTGGGCTTCTCGTCGCGGGGCATCGAAGGAGCCGTGGCGCTGCGCATGAGCCGCGATGCGGTTGACGCCCTGATCGACGGACGCCGCGTGAAACTGGTGCTCGATCTCAAGCCTGCCCTTACGGAAGAGGTCCTGCGCGACCGCATCGCCCGCGAGCGGGCCGAACTGGCCCCGACGGAGTTCTTCGGCGAACTGCTGCGCAAGCTCGTGCCGCAGCCGCTGGTAATGCCGCTCTGCTACGAGATCGACGTCCACTCGAAGACCTACCTGTCGAAGATCACCGACGAGCAGGTTACGCGCCTGATCCGCACGCTCAAGGGGCTGACCTTCCCGATTTCGGACTACGCGCCGTTCGAATACGCCGTGACGACAGCAGGCGGCGTGCGGTGCGACGAGGTGAACCCCCATACGATGGAGTCGCTGAAGGTGCCGGGGCTCTACTTTGCGGGCGAGGTGCTCGACATCGATGCCAACACGGGCGGTTACAACCTCCAGATCGCCTTTTCGACGGGACGCCTGGCGGGCCTGCTGCGAAGCGAACGTCAGAACGGATAAACGCCATGAAACTCGGACACCATCGCATCGCACTGCACCTGCCGGGCCGTATCTCGACCCTTAGCAACCGCCTCTCCCGGGCGCGTTACTTCCGGGGGCACGGTGTCCACTCGCCCTTCGTCTATGCCGTCGTGCGCGAGGTCTTCATGCGCCGCGAACTGTTGCCCGGCGACCGGGCGCTCTACGACGCGCTGTGCCGTGCGGGGATTCCGCGACGGCGCGCCGTGCAGCTGCAGAACCTTGCCATCCATTGCGGCTATGCCGATTGCGGACTGAATCGCGCTGACGCCGAACTGTGTGTGGTGACGGCCGATGTGCCGCGGGCCGAGACGCTGGCGCTGGTGCGTGCGGCGGCGCTTGCGAAGCATACCGTGGCACTGATGGCTCCCTACGCCGGACGTGAGCGCCATGCGTTGTGCGCACAGATCGTCGCGGAACACTGCTCGACGACGGTCGACAACCGGGGCTACCTGCTCGTATTCAATAACCACCTTCCGAAACAACACTTCAAGTTATGAAAATCTATACCAAAACGGGCGATAAGGGAATGACCTCGCTCATTGGCGGCGAGCGTGTCCCGAAAAGTGACGAACGGGTCGAGGCCTACGGGACGGTTGATGAACTGACGGCTTTCACGGCCCTGCTGGCCGACGAACTGCGCGCCGACGCCACGGCGGCGGGGTATGTCGACGACCTGAACCGGATTTTGTCGCGTCTGATGACCGTTGAGGCCTTGTTGGCGATGGGCCCTTCGGGAAGCGACAAGGTGATGCCGTTGGCTCCCGAGACGGTTGCGTGGCTCGAAGGGCGGATCGACGCGTTGCAGTCCGCCCTGAAACCCATCGACAAGTTCACGCTGCCGGGCGGTCACCGTGCTGTTTCGCTGAGCCACGTCTGCCGGACGGTTTGCCGCCGTGCGGAACGTGCCGCCCTGCGCGCCGACGCGAAATACGGGGTCGACGCTACGGCGCTCATGTGGCTGAACCGCCTTTCGGACTATTTTTATACGCTCGGACGCACGCTAACGGCTCATTTCGGGGTGGAGGAGACGCTTTGGATTCCTTAAAATCCTGAAATTCAGTATATTTATTTGTTCGGAGGTATATTTTTTGTTTTTTTCTTTGTACTTCTCTTTTTTTTTATACTTTTGCACATCAGTCATGACGGTGCGACTTCCTGGTTAGGTTGGTAATCCGTTGTTATTTAGGAACTTAAAACTTTGTGACTATGTATTGGACGCTTGAGTTGGCTTCGAAGCTCGAAGATGCTCCGTGGCCTGCGACGAAAGAGGAGTTGATTGATTATGCGGTACGTTCGGGCGCTCCCCTGGAAGTTTTGGAGAATTTGCAGGAGATTGAGGACGAAGGAGATATTTACGAATC
>DXGO01000031.1 GCA_019113885.1 Candidatus Alistipes intestinipullorum
GATGATCTTGTAGTTGTCGGGGATGTGGAGCAACTCACGGAAAAGAGCGTCTGCCTCGGCCATCACGGCATCGAAATCCTTCGTCCGGTGGGAGATCGAAAGCAGCGAAAGTCCCGATCCGTTGAAGTCGAGAACCGCCTGAGCCGCCTTTTCGATGACCTCGTCCGCCAGGATGGAAGGTCCCGCATTGAAATTGTGCTTTTTCATAATTCGTATTAGGATTTGAAAGGTCTGACGTCGTTGTTAGTAAGCTAACAACAAAAGTAAATAAAAATTTTTAGATTTACAAAAGTAGCCAAATAAATTTCACTTCGCCGCCGGAAGCCGGTCCGTTTTTGGATTGTTTTTATTATTTTTGCCAAAATTTAATATCCGCCCATATGGTAAAGTCCATGACCGGCTTCGGCAAAGGCGAAGCCGTTTTTCGGAACAAGAAAATCACGGTAGAAATCCGCTCCCTGAACGCCAAACAACTCGATCTCGCCCTGCGACTTCCCTCAGCCTACCGGCAGTCGGAGTACGAAATCCGCAACCTGGTCAGCAAGGCGCTCCAGCGGGGCAAGGTCGATATTTTCGTCTCTGTCGAGTCGCAGGCCGTCGAGACCTCGGCGCACATCAACCGCGAGGCGTTCGAGGCCTACTACCGCCAGATCGCCGATCTCTGCGCCGCAAACCCCGCCCTGGCGGGAGCCGAAGCGCAGGCCCAGATCGTGCAGTCGATCCTGCGCCTGCCCGATGTCGTGACCACCGAGACCGAGGCGATCTCCGACGAGGAGCACGCCGCCCTGCTGGCCGCCGTGGAGTCGGCCGCCGCGCACCTCGACGCCTTCCGCGAACAGGAGGGCGCCACGCTGATCGCCGACCTGCTGCGCCGCGTCGACCTGATCGAGCAGTACAAGGCCCAGGTGGAGCCATACGAGAAGGCCCGCACGGAGACAATCCGCGCACGGATTCTGGAAAACCTCTCGAAACTCCCCGTCGAGGTCGACCGCAACCGCCTCGAGCAGGAGATGATCTTCTACCTCGAGAAACTCGACATCACCGAGGAGAAGGTGCGCCTGACAAACCACTGCCGCTATTTCCGCGAGGTGGCCGCGTCGGAAGAGGGCGTCGGACGCAAACTCGGATTCATCGCCCAGGAGATGGGCCGCGAGATCAACACCCTCGGCTCGAAAGCCAACGAATCGAACATGCAGATCCTCGTCGTCAAGATGAAGGACGAACTCGAAAAAATCAAGGAGCAGGTACTGAACATATTATAATAATGGGTAAGGTTCTCATATTCTCCGCACCGAGCGGATCGGGCAAAACCACCATCGTACATCGGCTGCTGGAGCTCTATCCGCAGCTGGAGTTCTCGATTTCGGCCACCAGCCGCGCTCCCCGCGGCCAGGAACGCGACGGCGTGGACTACTATTTCCTCTCGCAGGAGGCGTTCCGTCGGGCCGTTTCGGAAGACCGCTTCGTCGAGTGGGAGGAGGTCTACCAGGGTACCTGCTACGGCACGCTGCGCAGCGAGGTCGAACGCATCTGGAACAAAGGCCATGTGATCGTCTTCGACGTCGACGTCATGGGTGGCATCAACCTCAAGCGCATCTTCGGCGACGATGCCTGCTCGATATTCATCATGCCGCCTTCGATCGAAGAGTTGCGCCGGAGGCTCGTGCACCGCGGGACCGACGCCCCGGAGGTGATCGAACGGCGCGTCGAGAAGGCCTCGTTCGAACTGACCAAAGCCCCCGAATTTGACCACGTGGTAGTCAACGACCAACTCGAGGAGGCCATTGCCGGGACCCGGGCGCTGCTCGACGCCTTCATCGCCCGATAATACCCGGAGAGAGACGATGAAACGCGTGATGCTCTATTTCGGGTCGTTCAACCCCGTGCACCGGGGGCACATCGCCCTGGCCGAATACGTCGTCGAACGCGGGCTGTGCGACGAGGCCGTGCTCATCGTCTCGCCCCAAAGCCCCTACAAGACGCAGGAGGCGCTGGCCCCGGAGATGGACCGTTTCGAGATGGCCGAAATCGCCTGCGCAGCCTCCCGTTACCCCGAACGGATCAAGCCCTCGGCGGTGGAGTTCCTGCTGCCGAAGCCCTCCTATACGATCGACACGCTGCGCTACCTCGAGGAGGTGGCCGGCGACCGCATGCGCTTCTCGATCCTCATGGGCGGCGACCAGGTCGCACGGCTAGACGGATGGAAGGAGTACGAGCGGCTGCTCGAATACCCGATCTACGTCTATCCGCGGCGCGGGGAGTCGACCGCAGGCTACGAAGGACGCATCACGGTGCTCGACGACGCGCCGCTGCAGGAGTTCGCCTCGACAGACATCCGCGAAGGGATCGCCCGGGGCGAGGACATGGGAGAGATGCTCTACCCAGGGGTCATCGACTACATCCGAAAAAAAGGCCTCTGGAGCCCGGCGACACGCATTGCAGCCCTTACCCGGCAGATCGACGCCGAACCGCAGAATACGGAGCTGCTCATCGAACGCGGCAAACTCCATTACCGGCTGGGCGAGTGGGGCCCGGCGCTGAACGACTTCAACGCCGTGCTGCGCCTCGACGCCGCGCACGTCGAGGCCGCACAATATGCACGCATGGTGCAGGAAATTCTGGAATTCCGATACAAAGACATATACAATCCCTGAGAATGACACGACTCAAGATCGCCCTCATGGCGGGCGGCGACTCTCCCGAACGGGAGATCGCCCTGCAGAGCGCCGCGCAAATCGAAGCAGCGCTCGACCACACTAAATACGACATTACGGTCATCGACCTCCACCACCGCGACTGGCACTGCACGACGGCGGACGGACGGCAGTGGCAGGTCGACAAGAACGACTTCTCGATCACGATCGACGGCGAGCACAAACGCTTCGACTACGCGCTGATCCTCATCCACGGCACACCGGGCGAGGACGGCAAGCTGCAGGGATACCTCGACATGATGGGCATTCCCTATTCGTCGTGCTCGATGACCTCGTCGGTGGTGACCTTCGACAAGATCACCACCAAGCGCACGCTGGCCGGGAGGGTGAACCTCGCGCGCGAACGCTTCCTGCGCCGCGGCGAGGCGTACGATGCGGCGGAGATCGTCGCCGACCTGGGCCTCCCGCTCTTCGTGAAACCCAACGCCAACGGCTCGTCGTTCGGCGTGACGAAGGTTCACACGGCCGAAGAGCTTCCGGCAGCCATCGACGCGGCCTTCGCCCAGGGCGACGAGATTCTCGTCGAGGAGTGCATCACGGGGCGCGAGATGGGGTGCGGCATCCTCGTCACGCGCGAGAAGGAGTATATCTTCCCGATCACGGAGATCGTCCCGAAGAACGACTTCTTCGACTACGAGGCCAAGTACACCGCCGGGCGGTCGGAGGAGATTACCCCGGCGCCGATTTCCGACGAGGTGCGGCGGGAGCTGAACCGCATGACCCTCGAGGCCTACCGTACGTGCCGCTGCTCGGGCGTCGTGCGGGTCGACTTCATCGTGACCCCTGCGGGAAAGCCCTATTTCATCGAGCTGAACTCCATCCCGGGCATGAGCGCCGGGAGCATCGTGCCGAAACAGGCCCGCGAAATGGGCATCTCGCTCGGCGAACTTTATGATCTCGTTATCGCCGACACCTGCCGCCAATGATCGAGATCGACGACAAAATCGTGAGCGTCGACCTGCTGCGCGAGTGTTTCGCCTGCGATCTGGCACAATGCAAGGGGATTTGCTGCGTCGAAGGAAACGCCGGGGCGCCGCTCGAAGCCGACGAGGTAGAGGTTCTCGAACGCGAATACCCGAACTACCGTCCCTACATGACCGGGGAGGGGATCGAGGCGGTCGAGCAGCAGGGCTTCATGGTCGTGGACGACGACGGGGACCTCACCACACCGCTCGTCGGCGGGGCCGAATGCGCCTACACCTATAAAGAGAACGGCGTGACGCTCTGCGCCATCGAAAAGGCGTGGCAAGAGGGACGCACCACGTTCCGCAAGCCGATCTCGTGCCACCTGTACCCGATCCGCGTCATGCGCTTTTCGAACGGAACGGTAGGGTTGAACTACCACCGCTGGTCGGTATGCGAACCGGCGCGGCGTTGCGGCACGAAGTTGGGCATCCCGGTCTACAAGGCGCTGCGCGAGCCGATCATCCGCCGCTTCGGAGAGGCGTTTTACCACGCACTTGAAGCCGCCGAAGAGTTGATAAAGCAGCAATAAACGGACATACGCACCCTAATTCGAAACAACCGAACCCGGACCACGGGAAAAAGATACGCATGAAAAAATACATCTTACTGCTCACCGCATCCACAACGCTTTTCGCGGCCCAGGCCCGCGAACAACGCCCGTCACGGGCCAAACTCCAGGAACAGGCCGTCGAGGCGATGGCCGAGGCCGACTCGCTGCGCCAGATATCCGGGTTGCAAAGCGCCGCCATCGACTCGCTGCAAAACCTCCTCGACCGGATGGAAACCCTTCTGGAAAGCCGCAGCCATGCGAACCGTAACACCGAAGCCACGCCCGTCGACCCCGCACAGGCCGCTGCCGACTCGATCGCCGACCTGCAACTGCGCCTCGAGCGCAAGCAGATCGAATCGACGTTCGACACCAACGGGCTGACGGTGCTCGACACCCTGTCGTCGGGCAACGATGCGCTCTTCGTCATCCTCTACGGCAACAACACCTGGAAATACGTCCGCAACCGCGCCGTGGCGCGCGACAGCACGATCTTTGAGAAGTACTGGGACACGAAATCGCTCTTCCCGTACCAGAAGGTCGACATGTCGTCGATGCCCCAGTCGGTGGTCATCGATCTGATTGACTCGACCAAGAGCTACCACTATCCCTACAAGGGCGCCGTGAACCCCCGCGGCAAGTACGGACCGCGCCGCGGACGCCGCCACCAGGGTGTCGACCTGCCCCTGAAAACCGGCGATTCGGTCTATGCGACCTTCTGTGGGCGGGTACGCATCTCACAATACGTCCGCGGCTACGGCAACCTGGTCATCATCCGCCACGATAACGGGCTGGAAACCTACTACGGACACCTTTCGGAGCGGCTCGTGGAGCCGGACCAGTGGGTCGAGGCGGGCCACATCATCGGGTTGGGCGGCTCGACAGGACGCTCGACGGGTCCGCACCTGCATTTTGAAACCCGCTACTACGGGCAGGCCTTCGACCCCGAGCGGCTGATCGACTTCAAGAACGGCGTGCTGTGCCGCGAGACGTTCCTCCTGAAGAAGTCGTTCTTCAGCATCTACTCCAACGCCGGGCAGGATTTCGACGATGAGATCGCCAACGAGGAGCAGGACAAGAAGGAGGCCGCCGAAAAGGCTGCCATGCGCTACCATAAGATCAAATCGGGCGACACGCTCGGGGCCCTGGCCATCAAGTACGGCACGACGGTATCGGCCATCTGCCGCCTGAACGGCATCAAGTCGACGACGATCCTGCGCATCGGCCGCACCCTGCGCGTCCGCTAACCGCCCGCCGAAAAGGCGGGCCGGCTCAAGAAGCCGGATAGGGCGGCGAAGGAAAACCTGAGGGGTATCTGAAAGGTTTCCGAAGGATATCGGTGTCTTCGACCGAGCCGAAAAACAGAATGCGTGATCCACATCGGGTCACGCATTCATTCATTGGCATATCGGCTCATACCGATTTACCGATACCTACTTCTTCTGCTGTATGGCGTCGATGGCCGCAATCACGGCCCCGCGGAAGCCCTTGCGTTCGAGTTCCGCAACACCCACGATGGTCGTGCCGCCCGGCGAGCAGACGGCATCCTTCATCGCGCCCGGGTGCTGGCCCGTTTCGAGTTGCAGGCGTCCCGTACCGACGATCATCTGGCTCACCATGCGGTAGGCATCGGCACGCACCATGCCGTGCTTCACGGCGGCATCGGCCAACGCCTCGATGAACATCGCGACGAACGCCGGGCTGCAACCGCCAATCGTGCCGGCCAGCCCCAGAAGCGGGGTGTCGACCTGCAAGACCATGCCGACATGCGACAACAGCGTCTCAACCTCACGCCACTGCGCCTCGGCAAGCGAATGGCGCCGTTCGCAGGCGATGATTCCCTCACCGACGGCCACCGGCGTGTTGGGGCAGGTCGAGAGGTGTGCCGTACCGGGCCGGAGCATCCGCTCGTAGTCGTCGAACGTCACACCTGCCGCCACCGAGACGACAATCTTCCGGGCCAACAACTCCCTGACGGGACCGACGACCGCCTCGACCTGGTAGGGCTTTACGGCAATGACCACCACATCGGCGAACGCCACCGTCTCGGCCGCCGTATCGAAGGCACGGAAGCCATGGGGTTCCGTATTGCGTTGCAGTTTGGCCCGGTCACGGGCCGAAGCGCCGATTTGCGCAGGCTCCAAAGCCCCCGTGCGGACGAATCCGCGGGCCAGGGCCTGTGCCATGTTTCCGAATCCGATAAATCCGACTTTCATAGTATCCACGTTGATTTTCGATTTTGCAAAGGGGCCTTTCTTCCGCCATGTCACTTCGAGTAGTCGCGCTCGCCGAAGATCAGCGAACCGACGCGCACCATCGTCGAACCGCACGCCACGGCCAGCGGATAGTCGTGCGACATGCCCATCGAGAGGGTGTCGAACGACGCGCCGAAACGGGGCCGGAACTCCTCGAAGCAACCTTTTAGCGCCTCGAAGTCGCGGCGGATGACCGCCTCGTCGTCGGTGTTGGTGGCGATGCCCATCACGCCGCGCACGCGGAGGTTGGGCATCACGGCGAAGGGTTCCGCGGCAAGGTAGGCGCGCAGTTCGTCGGGCGCCCAGCCCGACTTGGTCTCCTCCTCCGCCACGTGAATTTCGAGCAGGATGTCGATCACCCGGCCGCACTTCGCGGCCTGCGTCTGGATCGCCTCCACAAGGCGGGCGCTGTCGACCGAATGGATCAGCGACACGAACGGGGCGATATACTTCACCTTGTTGGTCTGGAGGTGGCCGATCATGTGCCACTCGATGTCGCGGGGCAGCGCCTCGTACTTCTCGCGCAGCTCCTGCGGGCGGCTCTCGCCGAAAATCCGCTGCCCGGCGTCGTATGCTTCGCGTATCGCCTCCACAGGGTGCGTCTTCGACACGGCGACCAGCGTCACGCCTGCGGGCAGCGACTCCCGTACAAGGGCCAGTTGGGATGCTATCTCTGACATGGGTATGCTTGTTTGGGCGTAAAATTACGGATTTTTCGCGCAAATGGTACGGGCCCGGGAGATTTTTCCCGGGCCCGTGCAGTTTTTTCTCTCCATCGGATTATTGCACTCCGACGATCTCCATGCAGTCGACCCGGGCGGGGAGTGTCCGCACAGCACCCGTAAGACAGTTGTAGACGTGGATCATGCGCACACCTTCATTCTCGCACAGCAGGTACAGCTCCGGGACTTGCGAGGCGTCGTTCAGCACCGTAAGCGAAAGCACCGTACCCGGGACTTCGGCCAACGTTTCGGAAAAATCGTTCGCGGTGGCATCATAGAGTTGCAGGCGGGTCCGGCCTCCGACCGAAACGGCATATCCTCCGGCCAGTTTATACGTTTCCGGAGTCCCGGCCGTGGGTGTGATGCACCAGAAGGGCAACAAGGCATCAGCCGACAGCGCAGACCCCGTATGGGACCCGCCATACACTGTCAGCAGCAGCGGGGCCCGGCGGCCATCGGGCAAACAAAGTCCCAGCAACAGCAGATCGAACGCAGAAGTCGCAGGACAATCCTCGATCATCCCGGGCGTCACCCCTTCGGGCAGGCGCCACGAATAACGGCTGTTGCCGACGACATGAAGCATTTCGAATGCTTCGGAATAGGCGAAGCCCACCACGTCATTCCCCCTGGTGGCACAGAGTGCCAACAACTCCACACCATCAAGGTCCTGATAAAGGTTCATCGTCAGATCGAACGCCGCACCGCGGCCGTCATCGTTCAGGCCCGACAGGATGCCCGACCCCGAAGCACACACGACCGCATGCAGCGACTCGGTCTCCTGCATCGTATGCCAGGGGATAGCTTCGCCCGTAGCGAGGTCGATGCGCTCCACTGCGGTCGTCCCCGCCAAAGTAGGAACCAGTCCATAAAGGCCCTTTTCGGGAAGTCCCTCGGCCACGCGGATCCGCCCCAACGTCTGGATCAATCCCCCGCGGAACAGGAGTACACTGACCGTCGAGACAGGGTAGTGGCCCGGAGCGAGGAAGGTCAACTCCGTGGACGTGCAGGAGGTCACGATGCCCCGGACGCCTTTGGCGTATCCCTCGGGGGCAAAGTCTCCGGAGCCTTCGGTCCAATGGATTTCGAACAGAATCTGGTCCCCTTCGGCAAACCCCTCGGCCGAGACGGTGACCGCATCGCCGGCCATGAACTCCTGCGTCTCGGAAGGCATGACCACCTGCCGGACCAGGTCCGCCTCGCCGGACGAATCCTTTTCGGAACAGGCCACGGCCCAGATTCCGATAAGCAGCAACATGAATATTCGTTTCATAATCATTGATAATTAGCGTATTACCTCCGAATCGGGGGGGGTATCGGGTCATAGGGCTCCCATGTCCAAGGCAAAGATAGCTTTTTTTTGCCGTTTCCGAATAGTTTTTTATCTTTGTCTCCTGCATTCTTTCGAAGCGATCGAAACCGAAAAATCCATACCATCCATGAAGAAAATCCGACTGATTCTTGCGGCGGCGGCAGCCGTCACCTACGGGACCGTCTCGGCCTGCACCAACTTCATCATCACCAAAGGCGCCTCGACCGACGGCTCGGTGATGGTCAGCTACGCGGCCGACTCCCACTCGCTCTACGGAGCCCTCTACCACACCCCGGGCGGGAAGTTCAAGGCCGGGGCGCTGCTGCCTGTCTACGAATGGGACACGGGCCGCTACCTGGGCGACATTCCGCAGGTCCGCGAAACCTGCTCCACGATCGGCAACATGAACGAACACTCGGTCATCATCGGCGAGACCACCTACGGAGGGCGCAACGAGCTGGCCGATCCCACCGGACGCATCGACTACGGATCGCTGATCTACATTGCCCTGCAACGCGCCAGGACCGCGCGTGAAGCCATCGAGGTGATCGTCGAACTGGCCAACACCCACGGATACGCCTCGAGCGGCGAGTCGTTCTCGATCGCCGACCCCAACGAGGCGTGGATCATGGAGCTCATCGGCAAGGGGTACAAGGACGACGGCCAGGGCAACAACACCCGCAAGGGCATCGTTTGGGTGGCCCGCCGCATTCCCGACGGATACGTCTGCGCCCACGCCAACCAGGCCCGCATCACGACCTTCCCGATGGACGACCCCGAAAACTGCCTCTATGCCCCCGACGTCGTGACGTTTGCCCGCGAGATGGGCTATTTCGACGGTGAGGATGCCGACTTCAGCTTTGCCGACGCCTACTGCCCGGCCGACTTCGGCACCGTCCGCGGCTGCGACGCCCGCGTGTGGGCCTTCTTCCGCACCGTGGCCGACGGCATGGACGCCTACGAGGACTACGCCATGGGCTACAACCTGGAGAACCGGATGCCGCTGTGGGTGAAACCCCGCACGAAGGTGTCGCCCAAGACGGTCTTCGACTGCATGCGCGACCACTACGAGGGCACCCCGATGGACATGACCACGGACCTCGGCGCCGGAGGCCACAACTGCCCCTATCGCTGGCGCCCGATGGAGTTCGAGGTCGACGGTGAAACCTACCTCAACGAACGCGCCACGGCGACGCAGCAGACCGGCTTCTGGTTCGTCGGACAGGCCCGCGCCGACCGCCCGGCCGACATGGGCATCCTCTGGTTCGGCGTCGATGACGCCGCGACGTCGTGCCTGACGCCGATCTTCTGCTCGGCGGAGGAGGTTCCCGAGTGCTTCAGCGAGGAGAACGGCTCGATGCTCGAATATTCGCCGACGTCGGCCTTCTGGCTCTTCAACCGCACGACGAACTTCGCCTACATGCGCTACGACATGATCGCGGCCGACATCCGCAAGGTAACGGACCAGTGGGAGAATGCCCGTCTGGCCGAAATGGAGACGATCATGGCCCGCACGGGACGCATGTCGCCCGCCGCGCGCCGCAACTACCTCTCCGAACTGAGCGTTTCGACGGCCCAGGAGCTGTTTGACCGCTGGCAGCGGCTCAACGGCTACCTGCTCATCAAGTACGTCGACGGCAACGTCAAGAGCGAGCATGGCGACGTGCTGTCGTTCCTCGACGGCGACGGCTCGGCGGCGCACTTCGTCGACAACGGAAACGGCAAGCAGATTCCCGACAAGATTCAGTTCCCGGGCTACAACGAGAAGTGGAAGCGTGCCGTAGCCGCCGACAACGGCGAGGTGCTGCGCGTGCGCAAGTAATCCTGCGCAATATCCGGGCGTCAGGCATAACACTTGAAAAATCTGGAAAATCTATGAAATACGACATCCTGATTATCGGCAGCGGCCCCGGGGGCTACGTGGCCGCCATCCGCGCCGCACAACTGGGCCGCAAGGTGGCCCTCGTGGAGCGTGCCGAGGCGGGCGGCGTCTGCCTCAACTGGGGCTGTATCCCCACCAAGGCGCTGCTGAAAAGCGCCCAGGTCTACGGTTACTGCAACCACGCCGAACAATACGGGCTCGAGCTCTCCGGAGAGATCCGCCCGAATCTCGAAAAGATCGTCGCACGGTCGCGTGCGGTGGCCGAGACCATGTCGCGGGGCGTGCAGTTCCTGCTCAAGAAGAACAACATCGACCTGATCGCCGGCACGGGGCGCCTCACGGCCCCGGGAAGGGTCGACGTCGACGGCACAGAATACGAGGCCGACCACATCATCCTGGCCACCGGAGCGCGCCCGCGCGAGCTGCCGACCATCCCGGTCGACGGCAAGCGGGTCATCACCTCACGGCAGGCCCTGGCCATGACGCGGTTGCCCGAGACGATGATCGTCGTAGGCTCGGGGGCCATCGGCAGCGAGTTGGCGTGGTTCTACGCCGCGCTGGGTGTCAAGGTCACGGTCATCGAGTACCTGCCGCGCATGATGCCCCTCGAGGACGAGGAGGTTTCGAAGACCATGGAACGCGCCTTCCGCAAGTTGCGCGCCACGGTGCTCGTCGGAACGGCCGTCCGGCAGGTACGCGTCACGGACGACGGGCGTTGCGAGGTGGAAATCGAGGGCAAAAAGGGCCCGGAGACCCTCACGGCCGATGTCGTGCTGTCGGCCGTAGGCATTCAGGCCAACATCGAAGGGATCGGCCTCGAGGAGCTGGGTGTGGAGGTCGAGCGCGGTAAAGTCCAGGTCGACGAATTCTACCGCACCAACATCCCGGGCGTCTATGCCATCGGCGATATCGTACCGGGCCCGGCCCTGGCACACGTGGCTTCGGCCGAAGCGATCTGCTGCGTGGAGGCGATCTGTGGGCTTGACCCCGCCCCGGTAGACTATTCGACCATTCCGTCGTGCGTCTTCACACAGCCCGAGGTGGCGTCGGTCGGCATGACCGAACAGCAGGCCGCCGAGCGGGGCATCGCCGTAAAAATCGGCCGCTTCCCCTTCACGGCATCGGGCAAGGCCACGGCCGCCGGCGACCGCGACGGATTCGTGAAGCTGATCTTCGACGAGCAGGAGCACCTGCTGGGGGCCCACATGGTGGGGGCTTCGGTGACGGAGATGCTTGCGGAACCGACGCTGGCCCGCAAATTGGGCGCCACGGCGCACCAGATCGCCCGCACGATCCACGCCCATCCGACGATGAACGAAGGGGTGATGGAGGCCGCCGAGGCGGCGCTCGGCGCAGCGATCCATTTGTAGTCAATTGTTTCGACACATCCGCTAACACCAAAACAAAAGCCTCCCTGTCAGGAGGCTTTTGTATTTATTTAAAGACCGAAAGCGCAGGGGTCTTTGGAATCGTCTCAACCCTCCTTCCTTCTCCTAAAACGGGGTTCTTAGCCCCGGATGGCGTGGTTGGCCCGGGAACGCCTCAGCATTCCTTCGTCCTCCTGAAACCCGCCTCAGGCGGGTAGCGGATGTCGCTCAGGAAGAGACCTTGCGCCGGAGCCCCGGCGCTCGAACGCGACAGGTCTCGGCTCTCGATAATCGCCTGGAAATCCTCGGGCGTATAGCGCCCGCGCCCTACGTCGACCAGCGTCCCCACGATCGCCCGTACCATGTTGCGCAGGAACCGGTCGGCACGGATCGTAAAGCACAGCACCCCCTGTTCGTCGACCGTCCACGCCGCATGGCGGATGTGGCAGATGTTGGTGTGGTTGTTGGAGTTGAGTTTCGCAAACGAGGTGAAATCCTCGTATTCGAGCAGCATGGCCGCCGCACGGTTCATCCGTTCGACATCGAGCGGCACGTAGTACTGCCACGTCAGGTGGCGCGTGAAAGGATTCTTCTGCGGCTCGATGAAGTAGCGGTATTCGCGTTCGCAGGCGCTGAAGCGCGCGTGGGCATCATCGGAAACCGCCGTCATGCTCCATACGGAGATGTCCCCCGGAAGCAGGAAATTCAGTTTGTAGACCGTCTGCACGGGATCGGCCACCGGTGCCGCGACGTCGAAATGGGCTACGTAGTACGAGGCGTTGACCCCTGTGTCGGTACGGCCCGCCCCGGTCACCTCGATCGGTTCGCGCAAGAGCGTCGCAAGGGCCTCTTCGAGGGTCCGCTGCACCGACGGCTGGTCGGGTTGCCGCTGCCATCCGCAATAGGCACCGCCGTTGTATCGAAGTTCAAGAAAATAGCGCATCTCCGTCTCTTTGGCCCCAAAGATACGAAAATTTTTCCTCCCGGCGCGCTTCCCGGCCTCCCGGGATACGATAATGCCCTCGGGTTACGTTTGAATTCGAAATAAATTCGTATCTTTGCAAGAAAACGTTTTGCGCCCCGGCACAGCGCCGAAAGCCCCCTTCAGGGGCGGTCGAAGAGGCCGCGGGCCACACGAACCGGAAAAAAGAGTGGAGAGATGAAAGCAGCCATCATAGGTTACGGGAAAATGGGCCGCGAGATCGAACGGATTCTCGCCGAACGGGGACACGACGTGGCCCTTATTATCGACATCGACAATGCCGCCGACCTCGATGCCGCACACCTCGAAGGGGTGGACGTGGCCATCGAGTTCACGACGCCCGCAACGGCGTACCGGAACATCCGCACGTGCCTCGAATGCGGCGTGGCCGTGGTGAGCGGCACGACCGGATGGACGGAGCGTCTGCCAGAGTTGCAGAAACTCTGCCGCGAGCGGGGCGGAGCGATGTTCTACGCCTCGAACTACTGCCTGGGCGTCAACCTCATGTTCCGCCTCAACCGCCAGCTGGCCGCCATGATCGACCGCGTGGGCGGTTACGAGGTGCGCATCGAGGAGGTGCACCACACCCAGAAGAAGGACGCCCCGAGCGGCACGGCCATCACGCTGGCCGAGGGGATCATCGACAACCTCTCGACGAAGGAAGGGTGGGTCAACTACGCCCCCGGCATCGAACACGCCACGAACCGTGTGGAACGCAGCGAGGATACCCCCGCCGACCGCATCGAAATCCGCTCGGTGCGCGAGGGGATGGTCCCGGGCATCCACACCGTGACCTACGAGTCGGAGGATGACATCCTCGAACTGCGCCACACGATCAAGAACCGCCGCACGCTGGCCCTCGGGGCCGTCGTCGCCGCAGAGTTTCTCTGCGGAAAGCAGGGCGTGTACGGCATGGACGACCTGCTGAAATAGTCGAAACAAGATTTGCAAGATGAATAAGATCAAGGAGATACTACGGAACAAATGGGTGGGATTCGCACTGGCCGCCATCCTCTATACGCTCTGGTTCGTCGTCTGGACGGGGAACCTCTGGCTGTTGCTCGGTCTGCCGATCCTCTACGACCTCTACATCTCGAAACTCTTCTACCGCTACGTCTGGCGCCACAACGCCGAACTGTGCCAGAAAAACAAAGTCTACAAGACCGTATACGAATGGGTCAACGCCATCATCTTCGCCACGGTGGTCGCAACGCTCGTGCACATCTTCTTCTTCCAGATGTACGTGATCCCCACCTCGTCGATGGAGAAATCACTGCTCATCGGCGACTACCTCTACGTGAGCAAGGTCTCCTACGGCCCGCAGATGCCCAACACGCCGATCGCATTCCCCTTCGTACACCACACGATGCCCTTCTCGCAGACCAAAAAGTCGTTCTCCGAAGCAGTCAAATGGCCCTATCACCGACTCAAGGGGCTTAAGCCCGTCCGCCGCAACGACGTGGTGGTCTTCAACTTCCCGGCCGGCGACACCGTGCTGCTCGAAAACCAGAACGTCACCTACTACGACGTGCTGCGCGAATTCGAGGCGACCTTCGGCAAGGAGGAGGGCCGCAAGCGCCTCAACGAGAAGTATACGGTCATCAGCCGCCCGGTCGACAAGCGGGAGAACTACATCAAACGCTGCGTGGCGCTCCCGGGCGATTCGCTCGCCATCCGTGACGGGCAGGTCTACGTCAACGGTGCCCCCCAGGAGCCGGTGCCGGGCGTACAGTTCCAGTACATCGTGCAGACCTCGTCGCCCCTGACGCAGTATGCCATCGACAACCTCGGCATCACGGAGTACAGCGGAAACGGCTCGGCCTACTACATGGCCCTGACCGACGAGGCGGCCGAAAAGATCGCCGCACTCGACAACGTGATCTCCGTGCGCCGCTACGTCTTCTCGCCCAATACCGACGTATTCCCCCAGTGGGACGACGCCCGCTGGAGCCAGGACAACTACGGTCCGATCTGGATTCCGAAGAAGGGTGCCACGGTGGAACTCACGGTCGAAAACCTGCCCCTCTACCGCCGCATCATCGAGGTCTACGAAGGCCATGAGCTCGACGTACGGGACGGCGCGATCCTTATCGACGGGGTGCCCGCCACGAGCTACACCTTCGCGATGGACTACTTCTGGATGATGGGCGACAACCGCCACAACTCGGCCGACTCGCGATTCTGGGGCTTCGTGCCCGAGGACCACATCGTCGGAAAGGCCTCGTTCGTCTGGCTGTCGCTCGACGCCAAGAAGAGTTTCCCGTCGAACATCCGCTGGAGCAGGATGTTCAGAAAAGTGCGTTGAGATGAACGATGACGATCGTTATCGGACCGTCGCGGCGCCTGCCGAGGCCGCCTGCCGCGAGCGGAGCAGCAAGTTCCTCGCCTACATCTACCCGGTAAGTTCGGAGGAGGAGATCCGCACGATCCTCGATGACCTGCATAAACGTTTCTTCGACGCCACGCATCATTGTTACGCCTGGCGGCTGGGGCCCCGCGGCGAACGCTTCCGCGCCAACGACGACGGGGAGCCCTCGGGAACGGCCGGAAAACCCATCCTCGGACAACTTCTTTCGAACGACATCACCGACTGCCTGCTGGTGGTGGTGCGCTACTTCGGGGGCACGAAGCTCGGGGTCCCGGGGCTGATCGCCGCCTACCGTGAATCGGCCGCCGAGGCCATTGCCGCCGCCAGCATCGTCGACCGCACGGTCGACCGTACGGTGAGGGTCGATTTCCCCTATGTGGCGATGAACGACATCATGCGCGTGGTCAAGGAGGAGCAGCCGCGCATCGTCGGGCAGGAGTTCGACAACCTCTGCACCATGCGCCTTATGATCCGCGAAAGCCGCGCCAAAGCCCTTGTCGAACGGCTCCGCAAGGCCGGAGGGTCGATTGCGGACGAAGCATGAAATCCACGACAGAACGACAACGAAATCCCGGGGTGCGCCCCGGCGAAGCATTACGATGAAACACGAAAACTGCATATACATAAAGGGCGCCCGCGTCCACAACCTCCGTAACATCGAGGTCGAGATTCCGCACGAGAAGCTGGTGGTCATCACGGGCCTCTCGGGATCGGGCAAGTCGACCCTGGCGTTCGACACGATCTTCGCCGAAGGGCAGCGGCGCTACGTCGAGAGCCTCTCGGCCTATGCCCGGCAATTCCTCGGGAAGATCAACAAGCCCGATGTCGACATCATATCGGGCATCGCCCCTGCGATCGCCATCGAGCAGAAGGTCAACACGCGCAACCCGCGGTCGACCGTCGGCACGACGACCGAAATCTACGACTACCTCAAACTGCTCTTCGCCCGCATCGGACACACCTTCTCGCCCGTCTCGGGCCGTGAGGTGCGCTGTTACAGCGTCGACGACGTGGCGGCCTATGTGCTCGCCCACGAGGGGCAGCGTGCGGTGATCGCCGCACCGCTGGTGCTTGCGCCCGGACAGGGGATCATCGAGAAACTCACGCTGCTGCTCTCCGACGGACTGATGCGTGTCCAGGTCGGCGGGCAGACCCGTCTGATCGAGGAAGTGCTGCCCGAGATCGGCCCCGCGACGAAGGCCGAAACGCTGCAGGCGGTCATCGACCGGCTGCGCGTGGCCACGGACGACGACACGCAGACACGCGTCCGCGATTCGATAGCCCGGGCCTTCTCCTACGGAGGGGGCGTCTGCACGATCACGACCGAAGAGGGGAGTCGGGAATTCTCCTCGCGCTTCGAGGCCGACGGCATCGCCTTCGAGCCCCCGACGGAGCACCTCTTCAGTTTCAACAACCCCCTGGGGGCCTGTCCCCGGTGCGAGGGGTATGGCAAGGTGATCGGCATCGACGAGGACCTGGTCATCCCCGACAAGAGCCGCACGATCTACGACGACGCCATCGCCTGCTGGCGGGGCGAAACGATGCGCCGCTGGAAAGACCAGCTCGTGGCAAACGCCTACAAGTTCGATTTCCCGATCCACACGCCCTTCTACGAGCTCACCCCCGAGCAGAAACGCCTGCTGTGGCGCGGGAATGACTATTTCCACGGGCTCGACGAGTTTTTCGAATACATCGACTCGGAACGGCGCAAGATTCAGTTCCGCGTGATGAAGGCCCGCTACACGGGCAAGACCACATGTCCCGAGTGCGGCGGCTCGCGCCTGCGCCGCGAGGCGCTTTACGTACGTGTCGGCGGCCGCACGATCGCCGAGCTGGTACGCATGCCGGTCGACGAACTGCTCGGGTTCTTCGGCGCGCTGGAGCTCGACGAGCACGACTCGAAAACCGCCGCGCGCATCCTCGTGGAGATCCGCAACCGCCTGCAATACCTGGCC
This sequence comes from Candidatus Alistipes intestinipullorum, assembly GCA_019113885.1. Lineage (GTDB taxonomy): Bacteria > Bacteroidota > Bacteroidia > Bacteroidales > Rikenellaceae > Alistipes > Alistipes intestinipullorum. Next base: position 17,068 of record DXGO01000031.1, read on the forward strand.
GACGTGGGGTTGGGATACCTGACGCTCGACCGCCTCTCGTCGACCCTCTCGGGCGGCGAGAGCCAGCGCATCAACCTCTCGACCTCGCTCGGAAGCAACCTCACCGGGTCGCTCTACATCCTCGACGAACCCTCGATCGGCCTCCACCCGCGCGACACGAACCGCCTGATCAAGGTGCTCAAACAGTTGCGCGACCTGGGCAACACGGTGATCGTCGTCGAACACGAGGAGGAGGTGATCCATGCCGCCGACTGGATCGTCGACATCGGCCCCGGGGCGGGGTACAACGGCGGGGAGGTGGTCTTCAGCGGTCCGGTGGCACAACTGCTCGACTGCCCGCGCAGCCTGACGGCCGACTACCTCGCCGGGCGGCGCGAAATCCCCGTCCCGAAGAGCCCGCGCGGCTGGAGCCGCTCCATCACGGTAAAAGGGGCCCGGGAGAACAACCTGCACAACATCGACGTGCGCATCCCGCTCGGGGCCATGACCTGCATCACGGGAGTCAGCGGCTCGGGCAAGTCATCGCTCGCCAAGGGCATCCTCTACCCGGCGCTGCGCCGCATGCTCTACGACACGGGCGTCAAGCCGGGCGATTTCGACGGTTTGGAGGGCGACGTGCAACTCCTGAAGGCCGTGGAGATGGTCGACCAGAACCCCATCGGCAAGTCGTCGCGCTCGAACCCCGTGACCTACATCAAGGCCTACGACGAAATCCGCAAACTCTACGCCGACCAGCCTTATGCCCAGCACAACGGGCTGGGACCCACGTCCTTCTCGTTCAACATCGCCGGAGGCCGCTGCGAGGAGTGTCAGGGTGAGGGCGTCATCAAGGTCTCGATGCAGTTCATGGCCGACGTGGAGCTGGTCTGCGAAGCCTGCGGAGGCAAGCGTTTCCGCGACGAGGTACTCGAGGTGAAATACCGCGGGAGGTCGATCTACGACGTCCTGGAGATGACCGTCGACGACGCCATCGCCTTCTTCGGCGAGGAGTCCTCGAACGCCACCTGCCGCCGCATCGTCGAACGGCTCAAACCCCTGCAGGATGTCGGGCTCGGGTACATCAAGCTCGGACAGTCGTCGTCAACCCTCTCGGGCGGCGAGAGCCAGCGCATCAAGCTCGCGTCGTTCCTCACGAAGGAGAGCACCGCAGGCCATGTGATGTTCATCTTCGACGAACCCACCACGGGGTTGCACTTCCACGACATCTCGAAACTCCTCGCGGCGTTCAACGCCCTGATCGAGAAGGGGCACACGATCGTCGTCGTGGAGCACAACATGGAGATCATCAAGTGTGCCGACTGGGTCGTCGACCTCGGGCCCGAAGCCGGCGCCGGGGGAGGGCGCATCGTCTTCGAGGGGACGCCTCGCGAGCTGGAACAGTGCGCCGAAAGCCATACGGGGCACTTCCTGCGCCTGCATACCAAACACTGAACACCGTTATGGAATTCCATACCTACACCTTACCCAACGGCATCCGCGGCATCCACCGCCAGGTGAAAGGCTCGGTGGCCCACTGCGCACTGGTCATCGGTGCCGGGAGCCGCGACGAACATGCCGACGAATACGGCCTGGCACACTTCGCAGAGCACGCCTTCTTCAAGGGCACCGCGCGCCGCAAGGCGTGGCAGGTCAACTGCCGCCTCGAAAACCTCGGCGGCGAGCTGAACGCCTTCACCACGAAGGAGGACACGACAATCCACGCCACGACGCTCCGCGGCGACTTTGCCAAGGCGGCCGAGCTGATCGCCGACATCGCCTTCCGCTCGACCTTCCCCGACCGGGAGCTGGAGCGCGAGAAGGAGGTGATCGTCGACGAGATCAACACCTACAAGGATTCGCCCGCCGACCTGATCTACGACACCTTCGAGGACCTGCTTTTCGAGGGCTCGGAGCTCGGGCACAACATCCTCGGGCGCAAGGTCGCGCTGGCCCGTTACAACGGAGACGCCATCCGCGCGTTCCTCGCACGCACGCATACGACCGACCGCATGGTCTTCTCGTCGATCGGCAACTTCTCGCCCAAGGCGGCCGAGGCCGTTGCCGCCCGCTATTTCGCCGGGCAGGGCGCCACGTCGCGCCAGTTCGGAAGGGTAGCGCCCGCACCGTGCCCATCCTTCGACAAGACCGTCACAAAACATACCCATCAGGTGCACTGCATCCTCGGGAACCGCGCCTACGGCATCGGCGACGAACGCCGCCTGCCCCTGGCGCTGCTGAGCAACATCCTCGGAGGTCCGTGCGCCAACTCGCTGCTCAACGTCGTCGTGCGCGAACGCCACGGGCTGTCGTACAACATCGAGTCGTCGTACACCCCCTACGGCGACACGGGCATCCTGGCCATCTACTTCAGTTCCGACCACAACAATGCCGCACAGTGCATCGAATTGATCGAAGAGGAGTTGCGGAAACTGCGCACCGCGCCGCTCACGGGACGCCGCCTCTCGATGGCCAAGAAGCAGTTCATCGCACAGCTGGCCATTTCGAGCGAAAGCAACGAGAGCTACATGCTCGGTGCCGGGAAGAGCCTCCTCACGCACGACGAGGTCGACACCATGGAGCAGGTCTACGCCAAGGTCCGCGCCCTGACCGCCTCACAGCTGACCGAGGTGGCCGAAGAGGTATTTTCCAATATGTCGCGGCTGATCTACAAATAGATGCCATGGACGCACTCGAACGATACGTACACGAACATTCGGCCCCCGAGGAGGAGCTGCTTCACGAACTGGACCGCGAGACCAACCTCCGCGCCGTAGCGCCCCGCATGTTGTCGGGACACATCCAGGGACGGTTGCTCGAAATGATCGTCCGGATGATCCGCCCCCGGCGGGTGCTGGAGATCGGGACCTTCACGGGCTATTCGGCCCTCTCGATGGCCGCGGGGCTCGAAGACGGGGCCCGGTTGGACACCATCGAGGTCGACGACGAACTGGAAGAGTTCACCCGGTCGTGGTTCGACCGCTCGGAGCATGGCGCTAAGATCCGTTTCCACATCGGCTCGGCGCTCGACATCGCCCCACGGCTCGGCGAGGTCTACGATCTGGTCTTCATCGACGGCGACAAGCGCGAATACCCCGACTACTACCGCATGCTGATGGGCGACAACGGTACGAAGGCTCTGGTGCACAGCGGTTCGGTGATGATCGCCGACAACATCCTCTGGTCGGGGAAGGTCGTGGAGCCCGTTGCCCACGGCGACCGCCACACGCAGGCCCTGCTGGAGTTTAACAACATGGTCGTGGAAGACCCCCGTGTGGAAAACGTCATCGTTCCGCTGCGCGACGGGCTGAATCTCATTTGGGTAAAATAACAATGGAATAATGGAAATCAAGGAATTGCAGGAAAGGGTAAACGCCTGGATCAAAGAGTACGGCGTGCGCTACTTCTCGGAGCTCACAAACATGGCCTGCCTCACGGAGGAGGTGGGGGAGTTGGCCCGCATCATGGCCCGGACGTACGGCGACCAGTCGTTCAAGGCGGGCGAAAAAGCCAACCTCGCCGACGAGATGGCCGACGTGCTGTGGGTGCTGGTCTGCCTGGCCAACCAGACGGGCGTGGACCTCACGGCCGCCATCGAGGCGAACTTCGCCAAGAAAACCTCGCGTGACAAGGAGCGCCACCTCCACAACGAGAAACTCCGCGGCTGAATCCCGCCGAGGCACCCGGTATCCCGGTCGCCGGAGATTCTGCGGCCTGCCACCTGTCGCACAATATCGGTGCAGATGACCGCTGCCCCTTACAAAAAACGCCGGAACCCGATCTGATCGGATTCCGGCTTTCAACCTTCGGCAGGGGAGTCCCTACACGAGCTTCAGCTCCTGTTTGATCGCCTCGATCTTGGCATCCAGCGCCGCCAGCGTCGTGTCGAACGCCTCGACCGATGCCAGAGGCTCCTTCACGCCGAAGTAGAACTTGATCTTCGGCTCCGTGCCCGACGGACGCACCGAAACCTTCGTCCCGTCCTCCGTGAACCATTGCAGCACGTTGCTCTTCTCCTCGTCGATCGGCGTCTTCGCACCCGTCTTCACATCCGTCGTTTCCGAAGTCAGGAAGTCGTTGATCCGCACCACCGGCGAACCGAGGATCGTCTTCGGCGGGTTCTCCCGGAAGTCGGCCATCATCCGCTGGATCTCCTCGGCGCCCTCCTTGCCCTTACGGACGACCGAAACCAGCCCCTCGCGGTAGAACCCGTACTTCACGTAAAGTTCCTGCAGCCACTCGTAGAGCGTCAGGCCCATCGTGTCGCGGGCCCACGCGGCAGCCTCGGCAGCCATCGAGCAGGCCGATACGGCATCCTTGTCGCGCACGTAGTCCCCGGCCAGGTAGCCGAACGACTCCTCGCCGCCGCCGATGTACTTCGCCTTGCCCTCATGCTCGCGGATGATCCGCGCGATGTACTTGAAGCCCGTGAGGCAGTCGTAGCACTTCACCCCGAAATGCTCGGCCACGGCGTTGGCCATCTGCGACGTCACGATCGTCTTCACGACATACTGGTTGCCGTCGATCTCGCCCCGCTCGGCCCAGCGCGTGAGCTGGTAGCTCAACAGCAGCACCAGCGTCTGGTTGCCGTTCAGCAGCACGTATTCGC
>DXGO01000032.1 GCA_019113885.1 Candidatus Alistipes intestinipullorum
TGGCCAAAGCCTACTACTCGACCGACAACATCGGCCACTACGGACTCGCGTTCCCCTACTACACGCACTTCACCTCGCCGATCCGCCGCTACCCCGACATGATGGTCCACCGGCTGTTGGCCCACTACCTCGCCGGAGGCAAGTCGGTCGACAAGGCGCAGCTCGAGGCCCTCTGCGAACGGGCTTCGGAGCGCGAGGTGATCGCCGCCGAGGCCGAACGCGCCTCGATCAAGTACAAGATGGTCGAATTCATGAAAGCCCATATCGGCGAAGAGTTCGACGGCCATATCTCCGGGCTCTCGGAGTGGGGCGTCTACGTCGAGCTGGACGAGACCCACATCGAGGGCATGTCGTTCCTGAGGGACATCGAGGGAGACTTCTTCCAGTTCGACGAACAGCTCTACGAAATCATCGGGCACTCGACGGGACGCCGCATGACGCTGGGCGACCCCGTACGTGTACGCGTGAAACGCGCCGACCTGCAAAAGCGCCAACTCGACTTCGAGCTCCTGCTGCCCGGAGTCGCACCGCGGCAGCGCGACGAATCCCGGGGCAAGGGACACGGGACCTCCCCGAAAGTCCGCACCTCGGCCCGGCGCAAGGGGCATTGACCGCCCGCCGCCATCCCATCCATGAAAGCCTTCCGATACACCGGAAGGCTTTTTTTGTCCGGGGTTGCCGGCACCTGGACGAATGCCCGAAACGCCCCGTGACCTGGTCGCGGTTCGCCTCCGCGCCTTCGGTTCAAAGAATCGCCAGGCGCCCGCACACCCTCTTCCAGAGGCCCCTGCAAAGGGTTTTCGACCGAATCGTGTTATTTTTTGACCGAATCCGGACGCGCGTTCCATGTCCGAAAATATAATTTTGAGGTAGAGAAAAACAGGGGATCACATCCGATATTCCGATACATAAACCTAAACCGACCAATAAATGAAATGCAGATTTTGTTACGTCGCATTGTCGACCATCGTCCTGGCAACAGGATGCGCCCGTCAGGAGACCATGCCGGAACTCACCGAACGGGTTTTCGCCATAGCCCAGGCACAATACAGGCAGATGGACGAACGGCTCTCGGAAAACACCCTTCCGAGGACCCTCGGACCCGACGGAGCGCTCATAACCTCCGACAACCGATGGTGGTGCAGCGGGTTCTTCCCCGGCTCGTTATGGTATATATATGAGTATACGGGCGACGACACGTTCCGTTCGCTGGCCGAGAAAAACACCTTCAAACTCGAGGCGCTCAAATACAAGGGTACGGACCATGACCTGGGATTCCAGATGAACTGCAGCTTCGGAAACGCCTACCGCATCACGGGCGACCAGAAATTCCTCGAGCCGATCCGCACCTCGGCACAGGTACTTGCCAAACGTTTCTCCCCCATAACGGGGACGATCAGGAGCTGGGACTTCGTACGCAAAGGCCGGGACTGGAAATATCCCGTCATCATCGACAACATGATGAACCTCGAGCACTTGTACAACGCCGGAGAGCTCTTCGGAGACGACTCCCTGAAGGCCATCGCCGTGACCCACGCCAACACGACCATGTGCAACCACTTCCGCCCAGACTACACAAGCTACCACCTGGTCGACTACGACCCGGAAGACGGGCATGTACGCAGTAAAGAGACCGTACAGGGATTCAGCAACGAATCGGCATGGGCCCGCGGGCAGGCCTGGGCACTGTATGGATACACGATGATGTTCCGGCACAGCGGCCTCGAATGCTACAGAGCTCAGGCCGAAAATATCGCGGAGATGCTGATCAGCCGGCTTCCCGAGGACGGCATCCCCTATTGGGATTTCGACTCGGACCGCATTCCCGACGACCTGCGAGACGCCTCCGCCGCGGCCATCATGGCCTCAGCATTCGTCGACCTGAGTTCGCTGACCAACATGACCGGCGCCCGCAGCAAATATCTCGCCATGGCCGAAAAACAACTCCGGACACTCGCATCCAGAACATATATGGCCGCACCCGGAGAGAACGGGAACTTCATCCTGAAGCACAGCGTGGGTTCCGTTCCCGACGACTCCGAAATCGACGTTCCCCTCACCTATGCGGACTACTATTTCCTCGAAGCACTGCTTAAATACCAAAACAACACTCAACCACAACCAACCAACTAAACCAACCTGTTGACTATGAAACACAAACTGACCAAACTACTGTGTTCGGCAGTATTGTTTGCCCTTGCCATCCCGGCATTCGCCCAACAGGGCGCGGGCAACGACAGCCACACAATTACCGGAAAGGTCATCGGCAACGACGGTGCTGCCGTTGTCGGGGCCGTAGTAATGGCCTCGCCTCGCGAAGCCACGACAACAAACTCCGAAGGAGAATACTCGCTTTCGGTCAAGAACCCGAATACCACCCTTGAGATCTCCTGCATGGGATATATCACGGCCTCCGAAGCCGTGAACGGCCGGAGTATCATCGATGTCACGCTCGAAGTCGACAACATGTTGCTCGAGGATGTCGTCGTCGTGGGATACGGCACCCAGAAAAAGGTCAACCTCACCGGTTCGGTCTCCTCGATCGACTTTGCCAAAACCTCCGACAGCCGCGCCATCGTCAGCACCTCGGCAGCCCTGGCAGGTCTCGCTCCCGGCATGAGTGTCACCCAGAGCTCCGGGCAGCCCGGGTCCGACGGCGCCACGATCCGCATCCGCGGTGACGGATCGTTCACCTCGAGCGCAAACGGCCCGCTGGTACTCGTCGACGGTGTCGAATGGAGCATGGACAACGTCAACCCCAACGACATCGCCTCGATCTCCGTGCTGAAGGACGCCGCTTCAGCCTCCATCTACGGTACCCGTGCCGCCAACGGCGTCATCCTCATCACGACGAAAAACGGCTCCGAAGGCAAACCTCAGATCAACTACTCCTACAAGGGAATCCTGCAGATGCCCTACAACAAGCTCCATTTCGTCTCGGACTACGCCCGCCACATGGAACTCATCAACGAGTCGTGCGACAACATCGGCACCTCGCGCATCTTCTCGCAGTCGAACATCGACCTCTGGCGTGAGAAAGCCCTCGATCCGTATGGCGTAAACGAGTACGGCGTACCGAACTACGCCGCCTACCCCAACACCGACTGGTTCGACGAAATCTTCGAGAACGGCTACTCCCAGGAGCACAACCTCTCGATCTCCGGAGGCTCGAAAACCGTCCGCTACCTCCTCTCACTCGGATACCTCGACAACCAGGGTGTCATGGGCCGGTTCGGCATCGACTCCTCGACCCAGAAGGTCAACTTCCGAAGCAATATCGAAGCGGACGTGACGAAATGGTTCACCGCCGGCGTGCGCCTGTTCGGACAGCGGCAAGAGTACGGCCTGGCCAACATCTCCAACGCCTTCAACGCCCTCTACCAGACAACTCCGGGCGTCTATCCCGGCACGGTCAACGCCTGGGGGCGCCCGGCCCTGAACGCCGAAGAGTCGTCCAACGCCAACAACATCTTCGGCATGATGTACGGCTCGGGAGGATACAACGTCTCGACCCGCGTCAACGGTTCGATCTACGCGAAAATCCGCCCCTACGAAGGTGTCAGCATCGAGGCCACGGTGAACTATTCGCCCACGTTCGGCGAAAAGCACACCTACGGGCGTGAAAACGGATACTGGGACTATACCACCGACACCCGCTACTCGAGCTCGGACCTCGCAAACTCCTCGGTATCGAACACCACCTCGCGCAGCTACTACCTCTCGTCCGAAATCCTCGCCCGGTACAACAAGACCATCGGAGACCACGACTTCGGCGTCCTGTTCGGATACTCCGCCATGGAATACCGCACGTGGGGCTGGGGCGTCAGCAAAAAGGGCGCTACGGACTGGATCCTGAACGACCTGGGCACCTTCGAGACCCTTTCCGGGTCGTCGAGCACGGCCAAGAACGGATGGGGGCTTCGCTCCTACTTCGGGCGAATCAACTACGCCTTCAAGAATCGCTATCTTTTCGAAGCGAACCTGCGCGCCGACGGTTCCTCGCGCTTCGGCAGCAACAACCGCTACGGTATCTTCCCGTCATTCTCCGCAGGATGGAAAATCCACGAAGAGGCATTCATGGAGGGGACCCGGGACTGGCTCTCGAACCTCAAGCTGAGGGCTTCGTGGGGACAGGCCGGTAACAACCAGGGTATCGGCAACTACGCCTGGCAGGCCGTATACGCCACGCAGAACGTCGTTGTCGACGGCGTGCCGACCAAAGGCCTTTACATCTCCTCGCTGAGCAATGCCAACCTCAAGTGGGAGACCACCGCAACCACCGACATCGGACTCGACCTCGGATTCTTCGACAACCGCCTGACCACCGAAATCGATTACTACCGCAAAAACACCACCGACATCCTCTATACCCCGACCATCTACATGACGATGGGTGAAGTGTCGGGCGTGCCTTCGAACCTCGGAAGCGTGGTCAACAACGGTATCGAGGTGGCTCTCAACTGGAAGAGCCACATCGGCAAGGACTTCTCCTACTACGCCGGCGTAAACTTCTCCTACAACAAGAACCGCGTTACGAAATTCAAGGGCGACCTGGTCAAGAAATGGGTCGACGGTGAATACATCAACAACCTCTCGGATGTCACGGCCGGATACGGCAGCGGCAAGCTGTGCGAAGGACACGCCCTCGGCGAGCACTACCTCCGGAAGGTCTACAGCGGTACCGGCGCAGGCTACACGGGAGGTGCCGTCGACATCAATGCTGGCCCCAAGGACGGTATCATCCGCACGCAGCAGGACTTCGAGTGGGTACAGGCCATGATCGAGTCCGGCTACACCTTCTGCGGCGTCTCGGCCATGAGCAAGGACCAGCTCTGGTACGGCGACATGATCTATGCCAACCGGGATGGCGACGGGAACTACGGAGATGACGACGATATGGACTTCAACGGCCGCACGAGCACCCCGTCCTACAACCTGGGTCTCAACCTCGGCTTCGCATGGAAAGGGCTCGACTTCAACATGACCTGGTCGGGAGCCTTCGACTTCTGGATCATCTACAACGCTCTCTACTACAACGGCACGCAGACCACGAACGGACACGGCATCAGCGAACGGGTGGCCAACGACCACTACTTCTTCGATGTCGACAACCCGACCGACCCGCGTACCAACCTCACGGCAACCTACCCGCGTCTGACCTACGGCACGCCGCTCAACAACCGGCAGTCGAGCGAGTTCTACGAGTACAAGGGCGACTACCTGAAGCTCAAGAACGTGCAGATCGGATACACCCTGCCGTCGCATATTACGAAGAAATTCTACGTACAACAGCTGCGATTCTTCGTTTCGGGCGAGAACCTGCTTACCTTCACCAGCTACCCCGGACTTGATCCCGAGAAGGGTTCCACGATCGGATATCCCCTCATGCGTTCAGTTACCTTCGGAGCACAAATCACATTCTAACCTCAACCATGAAAAAGATATATAATACCCTGATTGTCGCCGCAGCAGCCCTGACTGCCACCGCCTGCGTGGACATGCTCAACACCTCCCCGGCGAACCAGATCGCCAGTGAAAACATGTGGACCACCCCCGAACTCGCGTTGAAGGGAATGAACGGCCTTTACGAGACCTTCTACAACCGTCTGCAGAGTAACGGGACCCAGGTCCGTTCGGAAAACCTCGACGGGCTCAACAAATACGGTATCGAGGCCCTCGGATTCTGTACCGACTACTACGCCAACAACTACCCGATCTACCTGCTCTACAACCAGGCCAAACAGGCCAACGACTGGCAGATCAACCACGAATGGAAATTCTGCTATACGATCGTGCACGCCACGAACGACGCCATCGCCAACCTCAACAAAGCCGGGTTGGATGCAGCGACGTACGACCGCTACCTTTGCGAGGCGAAATTTCTCCGCGCATGGGCCTATTCGCGTCTGAACAAGTTCTGGCAGGGGGTTCCGGTCTATCTCGAACCCATCTCCAACGAGGAGTGTACCCGCACGCAGTCCTCGGCCGACTACGTATGGCGCGAGGTGGTGATCCCCGACCTGAACGACTGCATCAACAGTGAGAACTTCCCCGACAACACCCTGACCGAGAACTATGGCCGACCCTCGAAGGGCGCCGCCTATGCACTCCGCGGCATGGCCTACATGTGGCTCGAGGAGTGGCAGAATGCCGCCAACGACTTCAGCAAGGTCAGCGAATGCGGATACGACCTCTGGCAGGGCGAATATGCCGACTTCTTCACCGCCACCAACGAAAAGGACAACGAGATGATCTTCGCCATCCAGTATGACGAGGAGTCCGGCTATTGCGACAACATCCAGCAGGCCGTCGGGGCACGCGACACCTACGGAGGCTGGGACGAGGTAAAACCCGCTTCGGATTTCGTGGATTACTACCAGAACGCCGACGGCTCGAAGTTCAAATGGAGCGAGGTCCCCGGGCTTGAGGATTGGGACCAGCTGACACCCAAACAGCGCGCCGTCTTCTTCTGCCGCGACGGACTGAAGAGCAACGCGGCGCTCTCCTCCCAGAAGACGCAGGCCGTCGGGGTCTGCGGGCAGGACATCTTCGACAAATACTACCTCGACGACGGCAACGAGGCCCGTATCAAGGCCGCCTACGAGAACCGCGACCCGCGGTTGAAGCAGACCATCATCACCCCCTACGATCCGGTCGACTGCTACACCTCCAACTACAACAACGACGAAAACATGATCGGTAAGCAGCTCCGCTGGCCCCTCTATCAGCAAGGCGCCGACGGCGGAGACTTCTGGCTCGACAAGCGCACTTCGGCCTACTACTGCTACCGCAAATACGTCTACTTCCTCAAGGGCGAGCTGATCGACCGGCAGCGCTGCCACACCGACTTCCCGCTGATCCGCTACACCGACGTGCTCCTGCAGTGGGCCGAGGCGTTGATCGAGCTGAATGAGTTTACCACGGCCAAGAACCTCATCGACCAGGTGCGTACCCGCGCCCACATGCCGGGCATACAGATCGGATCGCTCGAGGAGATGCGCGAGGCCGTGCGTTACGAACGCCGCGTGGAATTCCCGATCGAAGCGGTCAACTTCTTCGACGAGGTACGATGGGGCACCTACAAGGAGACCAAATTCCAGGGGAAAGACGTACACGGCGGTCAGTCGTGGTGGGGAGACAATACGGTCGAGTATTCCTGGTATTGGGACGACTGCCTCTGGCCCTGGAGTGTCCCGCAGGGAGAATACCAGCGGAATCCTGCACTGGAGGTCCGTCCGGGCTGGGTTTATTGATCTGAGAAACAATTTTAATACCTGAAAACTTCTACCGATATGAAAAAAAGCCTATTGATCTCAATGGTTCTCCTTTTGGGATTCCTCTGCGGGTCCTGCAGCGATTCCTCCTCCTCGGAGTCCGAAGGCGGGGGTGGAGAAACACTTTCCGTCAAGATCGAGGTCAGCAACATCGCCGACAACAAGGCAACGGTCACCGCTGCACTCGAAACCGGAAAATTCCATGGCGCAAAAATCGTGGCCGGTATCCGCATCTCGACGCTCGATTTCGACTACACACGCGAAATCCCGCTGATCCAGTATGTCGAGCAAAACGGATCGACCATTGATGCCATGCCCTACACTACCGAACTCACCGATCTGATCTACAACCAGGATTACCTCTGTGCTGTCATCGTATACGACCAGACGGGACGCGCCTGCGCCTCGAGTTATGTAACCTTCACGGCAGAGGGCGATCCGGACGGTATCAGCGATGAAAACTCGGCCGGAAACCTCGAAGACAATCCGCAGTAATAATCCTCTAAACGAACATACGTCATGAAAAAAATACTTTATATGTCGGGAATCATCCTGATGGCCCTCACCGCCTGCAACACCGAGGAACCGGAGATGAATACAGCCTCGGGGAACGGGAAAAACTCCATTACGTTCGTAGGCGAGGCCTTTGATACCCGGACCCGGACCGAAATCGGCGACAAAGAGGGATCGACCTACCCCGTACTGTGGTGCGAAGGCGACAAGATCGGGATTATTTCGCCCGTCGAAACGACCTTCCAGAATGCCAGCGCCACACTGAATGCCGGCGATGGGGGTCAGAACAGCGGCATCTTCGTCCTCGACACGGAGACTCCCGTAGAGCAGAAGATGGACCTGATCATCTACTATCCGTACAGCAGCCTTACCTCTTACAGCGAAGGGGCGCTCCACTCGGTCGTACCGATGGAGCAGAAACAGGCCCGTCCGAACGAAACGTCCCACACCGGAAAATACACTCTGGCTTACGCCTCCACCTCGATCGACCCCGCCACGGCACAGGAGGGCAAGTCCCCGTCGGTAACCTTCGCGTTGAAGCACGCTGTGGCTTATGTCAAATTCGTGATTTCGAGTTCCGAGTTTGCCTCCTACAACCTCACCGGAGCCTCGATCTGGTGCGACGGTGAGGCCATTGCCGGAGACATAGCCGTCAATCTCTCGACCGGAGAGACCACGACCCAGACACCGCGCAACTACGCTACGGTACTCGTCGAGGAGCCCCAGCCGCTGACCTCGGCTCAGGAGCTCTGGCTCGTAACGCTGCCCGTCGACCTCACCGGCAAGGATGTATACGTATCGGTAGCCATGTCCGACGGTACGAAGAACGTGACCATACCTGTAAAGGTTGACGTCAAGGAGCTGAAGGCCAACGCCGTGAATACGATCACGGTCTCCGATGTCAGCATGGACGACAACACCTTCGCCTGGTACCAGCCCGAAGAGACGCGCTACCTGGCGGCCGGATGGGCCTATGGCGAGGCCAACACCTTCGTGACGACGACCGACGGCGAGGAGATCACCATCGACGTCAAGGCCCGCGGATTCTTCAACGGCTGCGAGGAGCCCAAGTACGCCAAGATTATATTCGCGAACAACCTCTCCGGGACGAACTACACCATAGCCATCAACGGGAAACGCAACAACCCCGAGTCTCCCGACGACTATGCCGAAGATGTGGAAATCGGAAGCGATTACAAGCTGACAATCAAGACGTCGAAGGGCAGCTACGAAGGCTGGTTCGGAAAAGTCGGTATCATGAATGCGGAAAAAGAGTATATTTGGGCATTCAACGTATGGTATATTCCCGGTGGATTCGGGGAGCATACCTACAAAAACGGAGTGGTGATGGATCGTTACATCGGCGACAGCTATGCCCCGGATTATGGCAACTGGCACGGCGTGGGTGCCTATTTCCAGTGGGGACGCCCCTTCGGGTTCTCGTGGGGAGCTATCTCGTACAAGATCAGCTCCACCAATGTTACCGACCTCAAGATTTCGGCCTCGCATCCGGAGATATTCTACAAAACCGACGGCGCGGAGAACCACAATGGTGACTGGTGGCTCGGCGACTGGCAGGGAGCACGCACCGACCGCAAAGACGATTTCTGGGGCAATCCCAACACCACGGCTCAGGCCGGATCCCCCGAAAAGGGCACCAAGTCGATCTTCGACCCCTGCCCGAAGGGGTGGATGGTAGTCTCCCCGACTATTCACAAAGAGGTCCTGGAGGGAATGGAAAGCGCTTTCGAAACCAACGGTTCGGTACAGTCCATCATCTACAAGTACGACGGAGTGAACAAGGCCTACTGGCACTTCAGCGGTCTGAAATGGGCTTCATCGGGAGGTAACCCCAACAACCAAATGAACGATATCGTCGGGGTATGGTCGAACTCCTCCTACCATGGATACGACGCTTCGGACCACAATGTCTACCAGATGTACTACCGTACTTCGCAGGGTACGTGGAGTGACGCCGGAGGCCGTGCAGCCGGCATGTCGGTACGCTGCATGAAGGACGACGAAAACCGCTGACCGGAAGTCAGTGACATTTGAGATGTTCCGGGGCTGTCGGACCTGCGGGTCCGGCAGCCCCGACATCGACAAAAAACAGCCCGGGAAGGCTCCGGGCGCATCACCGAATCATACCGAAAACGAACGCAATTATGAAACTATTGAAACATGTGGTCTGGATCGCTGCGCTGCTGTGCGCATTCACATCGTGTTCGGACGACGACAAAAACTCGTACAAGCCCGGAAGCGGCGGTACAGAACAAGGCGGTGAGGGAGGAAACGAACCGGGAGGATCGGGCAACTACGCAAACCTCACGGCGGAGAATCATCCCCGGATTATCATGACCGACAACGATGTGGAGGTCATCAAAACGAAGCTTAACGCCGGCAGCGACGCCAACCTGAAGAAGCTCCACGACTGCATCATCACCTATGCCGACAAGACGCTTACGGCCAAGGACCTCGTTTACGAGCTTGCCGGCAAACGGTTGCTGGATGTCTCGACCGAGGCGGCGAACCGCATCATCTCCTGCGCGTATGCCTACCGGCTTACGGGCGACAGCAAATACCTCGAAAAGGCAGAAAAGGACATGCAGACGGTCTGCGCCTTCAAGGACTGGAACTCCGCCACGCACTTCCTCGACGGCGCCGAGATGGCCCACGGCGTGGGCATCGGGTACGACTGGCTCTATAACGAGCTGAGCGACGCGACCAAGAAAAGCGCCGAAAAGGCCATTCAGGACTATGCCTTCTACTGCGCGCTCAACAGCAAGTGGAACCTCAACTTCTACGAATCGGCCACCAACTGGAACCAGGTCTGCAACGGAGGACTCGTCGTAGCGGCCTTCGCCATCTACGAAACCTGCAAGGCCGATGCCCAGGAGATCATCGACAAGGCCATCGAGAGCAACGCCAACGTCATGCCCGAGATGTACAACCCCGACGGCAACTACCCCGAAGGATACGGATACTGGGGCTACGGAACAGCCTTCGAGTGCATCATGCTGGCAGCCATGGAGTCGTGTACGGGGACCGACAACGGCCTGGCAAACGTCGACGGTTTCAAGAAGACCGGAAAGTGGATTCTCTTCATGGAGGGGATGAACAAGGAGGCGTTCAACTACTGTGACTGCGCTCCCTCGAGCGTTGCCATGCCGGCATTGTGGTACCTTGCCTACAAGTTCAACGACTCCTCGCTGCTCTATGGCGAATTGATCAAGCTCAACGACGGACGCTACACGGCATCCGATGAATTGAAATACCTTCCGATGGCCGCCGTCTATGCCAGCAAGTTCGACCTCAATGCCGTCCCTGCACCGTCGGACAAGGTCTGGAGCGGAGGAGGTATCAATCCGGTCGCTCTCGTACACAGCGACTGGTCCTTCTCCGACACCGACAAATTCCTCGGCATCAAGGCCGGGCGGGCCAATTACAGCCACGGCCACATGGATGTTGGATCGTTCGTCTACGACGCCTACGGGACCCGCTGGTCGGCTGACCTCGGGCTGCAGAGTTACGGGACGATCGAAAACGTCACCCTTCCCGGCTACACCGGAGGTTTCGGCAGCTACGACCAGGGTGCCTTCCGCTGGGCTGTTTTCCGCTACAACAACTACAACCACAGCACCCTGACGATCAACGACGCCCTCCACAAGGCCAGTGCCACGGCCGAGATCACGGCCGTCATCAACTCCGAGACCTCGAAGGGCGCAACGGTCGACATGACAGACATCCTGTCGGACGAATGCGAAAAGGCCACACGTACCATAACGCTCGAAAACGACACCGATCTGGTAGTCGTCGACGTCGTCAAGGCATACTACAACAAGGCGGCCAACGTCCGTTGGACGATGGTCACCAAGGCCATGCCGAAGGTGGAGGCCAACCGGATCGTATTGCAGGGTTCGAAGAAAAACATGTATCTTACGGTGAAGAGCGCCAACAACGCCAATATCACCCTGAAGACCTGGTCAACGGTTGGAGAGTCGTACGACGCCAGCAACTCCGGGTATTATGAAGCCGGATTCGAAGCCCGCGTGACCTCGGGACAGAGCGACACGTTTACCGTAACACTCTCACCGAACGAATAATACTGCAGATGAAGAAACCGATGAAAAGCATTATCATACCCTTAGTGCTGGCATGTGCAACGCTGCTGCCTGCGATGGCTGCCGGGGAAGGGGCCGAACCCCGGGGCCTGCTGCAAACCCAATACGAAAAACCCGGCGTGGCGCAATCGTTCGTCGCCGGCAAGGAGTGGTTCCCGCTACCGGATTACGAGGAACGCTCGGCTTGGGCCGAACTGTTCGGGCCCGATGCCGAGCGGCTGATCCGGCAAGGCGAGAAACTCCTCGATTATGAATGGAAGGTCATTCCCGCCACGGCGTACCTGGCCTTCGAACGAACCGGAGACCGCCGCGCCATGGAAAACCCCGAAGGAGCAAACCGCGGGGCAATGATCGCGCTCATCCTCGCCGAACTCGCCGAAGGAGAAGGCCGTTTCATCGACCAGATCGCAAACGGAGTCTGGCAGGCATCGCAACAATACTCCTGGGTGCTCTCGGCACACCAGTCCCGCCAGCGGAGCGGCCGGGCGCTGCCCGATGCCCGCGAACACTTCATCGACCTGGCATCAGGCCGCTACGGGTCGATCGTCTCGATCGCCTACCACTTCTTCCACAAGGAGTTCGACAAGCTGGACCCCTCAATCTCAATAGCCGTCGAGGCTGCGGTCAAACGCAACATCCTCGATCCGTTCCTCGATCCGAACGAGTACCGTGCGAACTGGTGGCTTGGACTCGCGTCCAAAGATGCGATGCTCAACAACTGGACGCCCTGGTGCAACTCGGACGTGATGCTGTGCTTCCTGCTCATGGAAAAGGACCAGAAACGGCTCGACAAGGCCGTGGCCCAGTCGGTGAAGTCGATGGACCTGTTCCTCGACTACATCCAGAAGGACGGTGCCTGCGAAGAGGGCCCGAGCTATTGGGGTGCCGCAGCGGGCAAACTCTACGATTGGCTCCAGATCTTCCATGACGCCTCGGATGGCGCCTTCTCGGTATTCGACAACCCGAGAATCCGCAAGATGGGAGAATTCATCTCGAGGGCCTACATCGGAGGCCGGTACGTCGTCAATTTTGCTGACGCAAGCCCCTTGCGGGACGTTCCGAACGAATTGGTCTGGAGCTACGGGAACGCCGTTGGAAGCACCGAAATGAAGAACTACGCTCTCTACTGTCTGGCTGATATTTCCAACAACCGCTTTCGGAATCCCGCATACTCGGGGAACGACTCCTATCGCACCACGCAGACTATTCGCTTCAACCCAATGATCCGCAAGGCGGTGGATTCATTGAACCTGCTGCTCAAAGAGCGCCCGATGGAGGAAATTCTCCATGAATTGCGCGAAGGGGTTCCCCCGGCAACGTGGTATCCCGAAACCGAGATGTGCTTCATGCGCAACGATGCACAATGGTACCTCGGCACCAAGGGCGGGTACAACAATGAAAGCCACAACCACAACGACGTGGGGACCTGCGTAGTCTATGTCCGGGACATCCCGGTACTGGTCGACGCCGGGGTCGGCACCTATACCAAGCAGACCTTCAGCAAAGACCGCTATTCGATCTGGTCGATGCAGTGCGACTGGCACAACCTGCCGATGATCAACGGCGTAGCACAACCCTTCGGAGGCAAATACCGTTCGAAGGACGTTCGATGCGACTTGAAGAAGGGACTCTTTACACTCGATCTCGCAAACGCCTACCCCGAAGAGGCAGCCTGCCGATCATGGATACGCAGCTACCGGCTGACGCTGAAGGGACGGCCGTCGATTACGATCACCGACTCCTTCTCGCTCGAGCGACGCGTGAATCCCGATGTCGAGCACTTCCTTGTCAAGGGAACGGTCATCCTGCCCGGAGAGCCATACAACGGGGAAACGGTGGCCGAAGGTGAGTTGCTGATCCTTTGCGACGAGGGGCTGACCGTAAAAATGACCTTCCCGAAGACGCTGAAGGCTTCGGTCGACATAAAGCCACTCGACGATCCGAAATTCGTCAAGGTATGGGGCTCGAACCTGCGCCGCATCAACCTGACATCAGCAGCGAATGCACCGGTCAAAGGGCACTATGAATTCCGGTTGACAGAGGTCTCCCCGGAACGGTAACGGCACGGCCACACCGCAACATTCGAATGATTCATCCTGAACTCCGTCGGGAACGGCTAACCGTTCCCGACGGATTTTCGGCAAAAAATACGTTACGCTATGAGAAGAAGACTCTGCATCACGGCTTTGGCCCTGCTCCTCGGTTCGGTTCTCCCCGCAGCCGGGATCAATTCCTATCGGCGGTACGACGTGCGGAGCGGACTCTCCGACAACAGCGTGAAAGATATCTGCCAGGATAAGAACGGGTACATGTGGTTCGCCACGAAAGACGGTCTCAACCGTTTCGACGGGCACCAGTTCGATGTCTTCGGCTCCTCGCTGACCGGCGATCTGCTCAACATCGACGTCATTCTGCCGCACAGCGACGGGATACGGATATGGGTCGGAAGCACGCAGTCCCTCATGCTGTTCGATCCGCGGGACGAGTCTTTCGTAAAGTTCGACATGCAGAGCGGTGATGGAGCAAAAATTCTGAACAGCAACAGCCTCTTCTACGATCTTGCGGGAAATCTGTGGATCGGGAGCGAAAAAGGACTTTTCCAATGGGACGAACAGTCCCGAAGGCTGATCCGCCTCGACCTTCACGACTCCTGCGGAGAGTCGTGCAATATCATCCGCTCGATCTTCGGGAACAACCAGGGTGACATCTGGATCGGAACGATCCGCGGACTCTTCAGATACGACCGGAGCGCAAGAAACAACTTCAGCCCGGCATTGCGGCCCAATCCCGAAAGTACGCTGATGGGGGACAACGAAATCACGGCCATCGTCCAGATCGAGGAGGACAAACTGCTCATCGGAACACAAAACGGGCATCTGGCGGAGTTCGACATCGGAACCGGGAAATTCAAGGGCTTTCCAGCCATCAGCACCGATGGGAAACGCTTCTCGGTAACCCGTATCCATACGATTTTCCGCAAGTCGGGCAACATCTACATGATCGGTTCCGACAGCGGACTCTTCCTCTTCAACAGGGCAGATGGCAGCTGGCTGTCGTCCGGAGACGTCCTGGCAGAAGAGAGCGTATACCAATGCTTCAGGGACCGCGAAGGAGGTCTCTGGATCGGAACCTTCTTCTGCGGAGTCAACTACCTGTCACCCCGACAGAATGAAATACGCTGGTATTACGACGACGGGCACCCAGAATCGCTCAAGGGAAACGCCGTCAGCCAGTTCTGCGAGGACAGCAAAGGCAACCTGTGGATCGCCACCGAAAACGGAGGCCTGAACTATTTCGACGTCAGAAACAGCACCTTCACCGACTACACCTCGCGCAGCCACAACAACCTCCACGCCCTCTGTATCGACGGCAATGACCTCTGGATCGGAACCTTCTCGCGCGGACTGGACCGCATGGACCTCCGGACCGGGCAAATCGTCAACTACCGCAACGTTCCCGAAGACCCCGCCTCGCTGTGCAACGATTACGTCTACGTTATCCTCAAGGCCAGCGACGGGACGCTCTACATCGGAACGATGGGAGGGCTGTGTACCTTCGACAAACAAACGCAGAAGTTCTCCAAGGTCGAATTCACCGGAGACACTTTCATCTACGACATCCTCGAAGACCGCGACGGGAACATCTGGATCGCCGGACGGGTGAACGGCATCTACCGTTACTCGCCGGCAAAAAAGGAGTGGAAAAACTACCGGCACGACGATTCCGACCCGGGCTCCCCGCCGGGGAACCGGTTGATCCGGGTCTACATGGACTCGGAGGAACGGATATGGTTCTGCGGCGAGTGCGACGGAATCTGCCGGTATCGTCCCGAAAGCGACTCGTTCGAGAGCTTCGGAGTCAACGAAGGACTCCCGAACAGCGTCTACTACGGCATTCTCGACGACGGTGCCGGCAACCTGTGGCTCTCATCGAACCAGGGCATCATCAAATACAACCCCGGCCTGCGGACCCACATCCGGTACACCACTGAAGACGGACTCCAAAGTAACCAGTTTAACTTCCGGTCCTCGTTCAAGGCGGCGGACGGCACTTTCTACTTCGGCGGGATCAACGGATTCAACCAGTTCTCGCCCTTCAACATCTCAGTAAACAAGAACAAGCCCAACATTGTTATCTCTTCGGTCAGCATGCACGATTCCGACAAGGTATCATCGGATTCGGAACATCGTATGATTCCGACCGAAAATCTCGGAAGCCTCGAGATTCCCAGTGAAACAATCTCGTTCGACATTCACTACGAATGCCTGAGTTTCGTGGCGCCAGGACAGAACCGCTACGCCTGGAAGCTGGACGGATTCAACGACGAATGGGTCTATACTGACCAACACTCGGTATCGTTCATGAAACTGCCCGCCGGGCGCTACACATTCCTGGTACGGGGCTGCAACAACGATGGCTATTGGAGCGACACAACCTGCAGCCTCGACTTGGCCGTCCTTCCGCACCCGTTTCTGAGCCCCTTTGCCAAGACGCTCTACCTGCTGATCGCCTTCGGGTTGACCGTACTCGTCGTACGGATCATCCTCAGACGCCAGGACGAAAAAAAGGAGAAAAAACTGATCGAGGCTAAAATCAACTTCTTCACACAGATCGTCCATGAGATCAAAACCCCGGTGACACTCATCAAGTCACCACTCGAAAACGTTCTTGAAACAGGAAAGTGGAATTCCAGCGTCGCCGCAAACCTCAACATCATGAAACGCAACGTCGACCGGCTGCTCGAGCTCATTCGCCAGTTGCTCGATTTCCGGAAAATCGGCGACGAGGGCTTCCGCCTCCGGTGCAGCGAAACCGACATCCGGCTGCTGATCGACGAAACCGTCACACGCTTCCGCGCCTCCGCCGGGCCAATCGGCCTGAGTACCGAGTACCCCGACACCCCGATGCGCTTCTGCGTGGACGGCGAAGCCCTGACCAAGATTCTGAGCAACCTGCTCACCAACGCATTGAAATTCGCACGGACCACGATCCGTATCTCGCTGCGCGATCTCTCCGACGAACGCGACAGAAAGTTTCGGATTTCTGTCAGCGACGACGGTCCAGGGATTCCTGCCAGCAGCCGGAAAAAGGTATTCGAAGCCTTCTATCAGGAGAATCCCCGCTCAGGGCAAGGCTTCGGGATCGGGCTGAGCCTCGTCAAACTGCTGGTCGAGAAACATAACGGACATATCTCGATTGGCGACAGTCTGGCCGAAGGTGGCGGCTGCGAAATATCCGTGGAGATTCCCGACATGCGCAGTGCGGAGAACGGGAAATGCGCCGTCGCCTCTCCCGAAGAGACCATCACCGAAACCTCAACGGAGGAAGAGCCGGCGGAATCGAAAAAACACTGCATCATGATCGTCGAGGACACCGCCGACATGCGGGAGTTTCTGGTCAAAAATTTCGAAGAACATTACCGTATACTGCCGGCCCAAAACGGGATTGAAGCGCTCAAGATCCTCCAGAAACAGGCCTGCGACCTGATCGTCAGCGACATCCTGATGCCCGGGATGGACGGGTTCGAACTGCTCGTGAAGGTGCGTCGTGACGAGATGCTGAGCCACATTCCCTTCGTGCTGCTGTCGGCCATCGACTCGGTAGATTCCAAAATCAAGGGACTGGAAATCGGGGCCGACGCATACATCGAAAAGCCCTTCTCGCTCAACTATATCAAGGCAACGGTCGAAAGCCTGATCGAGAACCGCGAACGGGCCTTCCGACATTTCGCATCGGAGCCGAACCTCCAGTACGATAAGGGGGCGATCGGCAGCGGCGACCGCGCCTGGCTCGACAAGGTCACCGGCATCATATCGGAAAACCTGATGAACGAAGGGCTTTCGGTCGACCTGCTTGTGGAACAGATGGCGTTGAGCCGCTCCAGCCTGCAACGCAAACTGAAGGGATTGACCGGGACCTCGCCCAACGAATACATTCAGTTGGTACGTCTGAAGACCGCCGCACAGATGCTCCGGCAGGGCGAGTTGCGGATCAACGAGATCTGTTACCTGACCGGGTTCAGCAGCATGTCGTGGTTCGCCAAGTGCTTCTCGAAACAATTCGGCATGCGTCCGAAGGATTACATGAAGTATTGCCAGAGCCAGAACGAAGCGGCAACTGACGCCCCGAAGGAGGGGGGGGGAAATCTTTCATCATAACGGCCCGCCCGGAGAATGATGCCTCCGCACCCTCCCGGCGCAACAATGGGGAATTAAGGTATGGATTGTCGGGAGCGGGATTTCGGAGGCAAAAAAAGGGACGCACAGCAACGTGCGTCCCTTTGCGTGTCCGCTTCCGCGGCCGGGGCATCAGATGGCTCCGGCGATCAGGAAGATGGCGGCAACCGTCAGAATGGCGTAGAGCTCCGGGAAAGCGGCCAGGATCAGCGTCTTACCCATCACGTCGTGGCCGTTGCCGATGGCAGCGATACCGTTGGCGCAAATCTTCGCCTGGTAGTACGACGAGGCGAGGCAGACCATACCCGTCAGCAGGCCTGCACCGAAGATGGCGGCACCCTGCAGCAGCGTCATCGAGTCGGTCAGGAAACTCTTGATAATGAAGTAGCCCACGAAGCCGTAGAGGCCCTGCGAACCCGGAATAGCCGAGAGAATCATGTAGCTACCGAACGCTCCGCCGTTCTTCTTCATGGCGCCGACCGATGCCTGGCCGGCGATGGAGGTGCCGATACAGCTCGCCACACCCGAAAGGCCCACCATCAGCGCTACGCCGAGATAGCCCAAAATAATTGCAGTTGTTGTTTCCATAATGAATAATTGATTTTCAGTTATTTATTTGTTTCACTTGTCTTTATGGTCAATTTTCATCCTCGCGGATCTTCCGCAGCGGATCGAACGAGCGCATCGACATCTCGAACCCGGCATTCTTGTAGAACTCCACGAACGTCAGA
This sequence comes from Candidatus Alistipes intestinipullorum, assembly GCA_019113885.1. Classification (GTDB taxonomy): domain Bacteria; phylum Bacteroidota; class Bacteroidia; order Bacteroidales; family Rikenellaceae; genus Alistipes; species Alistipes intestinipullorum. The sequence continues at coordinate 18,816 of DXGO01000032.1, forward strand.
CGCATCGGGTGCACGAACGACGAGATCGTCGACATGAAGAGGTTGATGCCATGGCCGATCAGCAGGATCGGGATCATGATCAGCAGCCGCACCAGGATGTTGGCCCCCTCGGGTACGAATCCGGCGGCCAGGGCGTTGAAGACCGTGGCCAGGATGCCGCCCGAAAGCCCGATGGCGAAGAGTCGGATGTACGACAGCACGTCCGAAAGGATGCCCGTCAGATTATTGTAGGTGTCCCACAGCCCGAGGCCGAAGTTCACGAAGGGGTTCTTGCCCGGGGAGTTGAAGAAGAGCATCAGCACCACGCCCACGCCGAGCGTCGCGTAGAACGCCGGCGACGAGGTCGTATAGAACGGAATCACCCACGAAGGATCGAGCATCGGAAGGCCGCCCGCCACGCTCACGCCGAAGATGACCAGCAGCCACCCGAGCGATGCCAGCGAATAGCGGAACCCGACGGTCGACGAGATCATGATAACTTTGAGCAGCATGCCGAACATGATCTGCACCAAACCAATAGCCAGCGCGATGGAGAAGAATTTCCCCTGGAAGTCGAAGAACGGAATCGACGGGAACCACTGCGACATGCTGATGCCGAAGAAGGAACCGCACAACAGTCCGAAGGCCACGGTCATCGCGCCGCACAGCGTAGCGAACCACGCGGCCTGACGCATCATGCCCGGCTTGCGGTTCTTCGCGAGCATCCACACGCCCAGCAGCGTCAGGATCGCACCGTAACCGGCATCGTTGAGGCAGATGCCGAAGAAGAGCATGTAGAACGGGGCAAAGAACGGCGTGAGGTCCAACGTCCCGTACTTCGGGCGGGCGTACATGTCGCCCACCAGTTCGAAAATACGCGCGAACCAGTTGTTCTTCAGTTTCACGGGCGTATCGTCCTCGGGCGTCGGGTCGCTCTTGATCCACACCACGTTGGGATACGCCTCGAGCAGGGCATCGACCTTCTCAGAGGTCTCTTTCTCGGCCCAGCCCTCCAGAACCACCAGCGTCCCTTCGGCCTCCGCACGCGCGGTTGCCGCCACACGGACTCCCTGCAGGCGCTCCTTCAGCGTGCAGGCGTGCGTCGCGAGCTCCCGTTCGGTAGCCGCCACACGCGAAAACTCGGCATCGAGCGCTTTCAGCTGCGCCTCCTCCTCGGCAATGCGCCGCTCGACCTCGCGGATGTCCATGCGCGGGGCCTTCATCTCCTGGGCGTCGAGTGAAACCTCCTCGCCCGGAGCGCTGACGACCACGAACCAGACGGTCGCGTCGCTGCGGTTGATCTCCGAAACGGTATACTGCTCCGACCACGCGGCGACCTGTTTGTCGAAGGTGCTGCGCGGCGTCGAGAAGTAGTGCAGCACGAGGCCCTCATCGGCGAGACGCTCCAGGCGATCGACGTCGAACGCGCCCCACGGACGCAGCTCCTCGGCCGACTTCTCCAACCGGGCGATCTCCGCACGGATGGCCGCGGCCTGCTGCTGTGCAGCGGCATAGCGGGCATAAGCCTCCTCGCCCGACGCGAACGGCGCGGCCTTGGCATCGCAGCGATCCCCGTCGGCGCGGAACGTCTTGAGGAACTCCGACGCCTTGGCACACCCCTCGATGTCGAGCAGCAACTGCCGGTCCGACTCCGAGGGCTCCCACCCCGTGGTGGTGATGTCGACCAGTCCGAGTTCGCGGAGCTTCTCAATGAAATCGTCCTGCTGTGCCGCATAGAGCACCAGGTCGTACTTGATCATCTTGGCTATCATAGCATCGCGCCCTCCACGGCCTGTTGTTGTTTGGTTTTCACAATCTTCTGGGCGGATTTCGAGAGATTCTCCTCATCCTCCATGAAGCGTTTGATCTTGCGTATGGCGTCCTCGTACCCGGGTATCTGCACCTTTTCGTACAAGTTCACCTTCTGAGTGGTTTTACGACGGGCGAAGTCCAGCAGTTCCATCTTCCGGTTGTAAACCTCGAAGTCAAGGCCCAGACGCGCCAGCCGCTTGAGGATGTCGAGACCGTCGGCATACCACACCGGAGCCGAAAAGAGGTCGTAGGGCTTCTCCTCGAAGCGCACCTCCTTCAGAACCGGCGTACGGACGCCCGCGATCTTCTGGATCGTCAGCTCGACGTCGGCAATGCGCAGCAGATCGCCGTCGAACTCCCCCCACAACTGCACCATGTAGTCGTACTCCCCTTTCAGGGCCTCCAACTGCCGTCGGTACTCGAGGGCGGCGTCCTTGGCCTTCTTCACCTCCGAGCGCAGCGCCGACTCCTTACTTTTGATCGTAGGGAGGGCCTTCTGACGCATCTTCAGCTGCTTGCCCAACTCGCCGAGCGAGGTTTTGTTATATTGAAACTTGATGGCCATCGTGCGTTACGCCTCCTTCCAGTATTTCTTGATGAGCTCCTCCTTGATGGCAACCTCCTCCTTCGAGAAGTACTTCGCAAAGAGACCCCACGCCGTGTCGAGCATCTCGGTGATGTCGATGTTCACGTCGATAGCCAGGAGCTTCTCCGAGTAGTCGTGGGCGAACTTCAGTGCGCGCTCGTCGTAGTCCGAGAGGTCGAAACCGTTCTCGAGCTTCGTCTTGGCGTTCGCCGCGTCGGCGTAGAGGCGCACGCAGGCGTTCATCACCTGCGGGTGGTCCTCACGCGTCTTCTTGCCGATCACGAGCTGCTTCAGACGCGACAGCGAACGGAACGGGTCGACGATGACCTTTCCCGTATCGGAGTCGTTGCGCAGGAACAACTGTCCCTCGGTGATATAACCCGTGTTGTCGGGAATGGCGTGCGTGATGTCGCCGCCCGAGAGCGTCGTCACGGCGATGATCGTGATCGAACCGCCGTTCGGGAGCTGCACGGCCTTCTCGTAAATCTTCGCCAGGTCCGAATAGAGCGAGCCGGGCATCGAGTCCTTCGAGGGAATCTGGTCCATACGGTTCGAGACGATGGCCAGCGCGTCGGCGTAGAGCGTCATGTCCGTAAGCAGCACCAGCACCTTCTCGCCCTTGTCTACGGCGAAGTACTCGGCCGCCGTCAGCGCCATGTCGGGAACCAGCAGTCGCTCCACCGGAGGGTTCTCCGTCGTGTTGACGAACGACACGATACGGTCGAGCGCACCGGCATTCTCGAAAACCGACTTGAAGTAGAGGAAGTCGTCGTTCGTCAGGCCCATGCCGCCGAGGATGATCTTGTCGGCCTTGGCGCGCAGCGCCACATTGGCCATCACGGCGTTGTAGGGCTGGTCGGGGTCCGCGAAGAAGGGAATCTTCTGCCCCGTCACGATCGTGTTGTTCAGGTCGATACCGGCGATACCCGTGGCGATGAGCTCCGAGGGCTGCAGTCGCTTGAAGGGGTTCACCGTCGGGCCGCCGATCTCGCGCTCCTCGCCCTCGACGATCTCGCCGCCCTCGAGCGGCTCGCCGTAGGCGTTGAAGAAACGGCCGGCCAGGTTGTCCGACACGCGCAGCTTCGGGGGCTCGCCGTGGAAGATGACCTCCGAGTCGGTGGCCAGGCCCTCGGTACCGGCGAAAACCTGCAGCGTAACGTTCTCGCCCATAATCTTCACCACCTGCGCCAGCTTGCCGCCCACGGTGGCCAGCTCGTCGTTGCCGACACCCTGGGCCTTGAGCGTTACGGTCGCCTTGGTGATGTTGTCAATCTTGGTATATATCTTCTGAAATGCTCGTGTTGTCATGGCTTATTTCGTTTTTGCGTCCACATACGCTTCGATCTGCTTGCGGTAATCCTCGAACTTCGCGGACTTCCACTCCGAATAGTTCATCTGACGGAAAAGGTTGATGAGTCCCTTGAAGAACTGCGAACACTCCTCGAAATCGGAGAAGTCGAACGACTTCCGGCAGACTTCCAGCACCATTTCGTACATCATCTTCTGACGCTCGATCGGGCAGTTGGCGTCGATGTCGTCGAAGGCATCCTGCTGCAGGATCACGAAGTCGATGAGCTCCGACTTCCAGAACCGCTCGTGGTACTCGACGGGCACGCCGTCGTCGCCCAGGATGTTGATCTGGTCGTTGGCCTCCTTGCCGCGCTGCACGATCGTCTTGCCGGCATAGACCAGATCCACCCAGTCCTTCTCGATGTGCTCGTC
>DXGO01000033.1 GCA_019113885.1 Candidatus Alistipes intestinipullorum
AGTTTAGCGTAAAAGCATCATTCCTATACGAAAAAAGAGTCTAATTTTGCGTTACAAACCAAGGATCGACACTCCTGCCAACCAAAAAAACTCATGCTAAAGCCTAACGAAAAACACCTACTTGTATCGAATTAAAACTTCTACGAATGAAACGAATAATTACGTTGTGTTTCGTGTTCCTGTTATCGGGAGTTCTCGCAGGATTCGCCCAGAACAAGAACATATCGGGCACGGTCGTCGACGGAGCTACCAATGAGCCTCTGATCGGCGCTTCGATCATTGCCACAGGAACCCAGATCGGTACCACCAGCGGCGTGGACGGACAATTCCAGCTCTCCGTTCCCACAACCGTCAAATCCATCGAAGTGAGCTTCATAGGATATATCTCCCAGACCGTATCCATCGGGGGGGGGAATTTGACCGTTCGGCTGCAACCCGACTCGGAAAATATTGATGAAATCGTCGTAATCGGTTATGGCGCCGTCAAAAAGAGTGACCTGACCGGTTCGGTCGCCTCGGTCAAATCGAGCGATCTGATGAAATCCAGCCCGCTGAACGCCCAGCAAGGTATGCAGGGCCGCGTCGCCGGCGTAAACGTCCTGGCAAGCGACGGCGCCCCGGGCGGCGGCATTTCAATCCAGATCCGAGGAACCAACTCCTTCCTGGGAAACACCGAACCGCTCTACGTCATCGACGGCGTGCCGATGACCACCTCCAACAGCCAGGAAACCATCTCGCTCGACTCGGACAACATCTCCTCACGCAACGCCCTCGCGTTCCTCAACCCCGCCGACATCGAGTCAATCGAAATCCTCAAGGATGCCTCCTCGACGGCCATCTACGGTTCGCGTGGTTCGAACGGCGTAGTGCTCATCACCACCAAGTCGGGACAGAGCGACGAGGCCAAAATCAACCTCAACTATACGCTCTCCGTATCCCAGGTCGTCAAAAAGCTCAACATGCTCTCGCCTCGTGAATATGCCGAGTATCAGAACCTGGCATATATCAACACGCAGCTCATCAACGGCATGTCCTCGTTCTCACCGAGCAGCGTTCCCTACCCTGGCTTCACGAACGAAGAGACCGGTGAATATTCGAAGGGCCCCGAAGACTTCAACTCCACCGACCATACCTATTGGCAGGACCAGATCTTCCGTACGGCCATCAGCCATGACCTGAACCTCAATATCAGCGGTACCGGGAAAGGGCTCGACTATTCGTTCAGCGGCGGATTCCTCCAGCAGCAGGGTACGGTCATCAACTCCGACTACTCGCGTTACAACTTCAAGGTCAACGTCAACAAGCAGCTCAAGAAATGGGTGAAGTTCGGAACTTCGACCAACTTCTCCTATTCGCTCTCGAACATGCTGAAGAATGCCACGAACTCCTGGAACAACGGTAACGAAGGTGTGATCCGTTCGGCGCTCTACTTCCCGTCGACCTATGAGATGAACGACCCGCTGATCGACCGCGACGGCTACCAGATGGTAACCAACCCGGTTGACTATGCAAACGCCCTCAACGAGTACAAGAACTACAACATCTACACGTCGAACTATGCCCTCTTCACGCTGGCCAAAGGTTTGATGTTCAAGACTTCGCTCGGCTACAATGCTTCGTTGAACTTCGCCAACCAGTACTACAACCGCGATCTGTGGGAGGGTCGTGAGCCAATCAACGGAAAATCGGGTGCCGGCGACAACATGTGGCAGTCGCTCGTATTCGACAACCTGCTCATGTACAACCGCGACTTCGGCAAGCACAACATCAGCGCCACGCTGGGTACGTCGTGGGAGTCGTCCAGCTGGTACAACAAGAGCGTGCTCGTCCAGGGATTCGGTACCGACCTGACAAACGGATGGCTGCTGGGCGATGCCAGCGAGATGGTTTCGGCAAGCTCGTCGAAAGGCGATTCGCAGCTCTTCTCGATCATCATGCGCGCCGCCTACAACTACGACAACCGCTACTACGTAACCTTCACCGCCCGTGAGGACTACTCGAGCAAGTTCACCAAAGGCAACCGCGGTGCATTCTTCCCCTCGGTCGGCGTGTCGTGGCGCATGTCGGAGGAGAAGTTCATCAAGGAGAACGAAATCGGCAAGGTCATCACCAATCTCAAGTTGCGCTACAGCTACGGTATGTCGGGTAACCAGGCCATCAGCTCCTATGCGACCTTCGCCAACCTTACCGCAGCAAACTACCCCTTCGGCGGCACGATCGTCAACGGATATGCCACCGACATCTACAACCCCGGTAACAAGAACCTGAAGTGGGAGACCACCTACCAGCATGACGCCGGTATCGACCTGCAGCTCTTCAACCGCGTCGACCTGACCGTCGATCTCTACCGCAAGACCACCGAAGACCTGCTCCAGCAGCGTCAGAAGGCCACGTCGACGGGTCTGAGCCGCGTACTCGACAACTTCGGTTCGGTCCTCAACCAGGGTATCGAAATCTCGCTCAACGCCAACATCATCGCCCGCAGCGACATGCAGTGGTCCATCGGCGGTAACATCGCCTTCAACGAGAACAAGATCATCGAGCTCGGCACCGACCGACAGTTCCCCAACACGCTGTGGAACTCGTTCAAGCCGTTCGTTCTCGAGGAGGGCCGCCCGATCGGTCAGATCATGGGCTTCGTCGAGGACGGCATCTGGTCATCGCGCGAGGAGATCATCAACAGCGCCCAGTTCCAGAAGCTATACCCCGGCTATACGGTCGACTCGAACGATGATGCTACCGAAAAACTGATCGACAAGAGCTGGCTCGGAGAAATCCGCTACAAGGACCTCGACGGCAACGACGAGATCACCGACAACGACATCACCTACCTGGGAACCACCAACCCGAAATACACCTACGGGTTCAACACCTCCTTCTCCTACAAGGGATTCGACCTGAACGTACTGTTCCAGGGCGTGCACGGCAACATGATCCTCAACCAGCCGCTCATCCGCTGGTACAACATCGGCAACACGCGCAACATCCCCGTCGACATCCTGAAGGAGGCCTGGAGCCCCGAGAACCCCAACGGCACGGCCCCGAAGGTCTACATCACATACGACCGTACGGAGCGCGTATCGGGACGTTACTTCGAGGACGGTTCCTATCTGAAACTGCGTTCGGTAAGCCTGGGCTACACCTTCAACAACCCGGTGAAGGGCATCGGAAGCCTGCGCATCTCGCTCTCGGGCAACAACCTCTGGACGCTGACCGACTACTCGGGTTACGATCCCGAAGTGAACTCGTTCGGTTCCGACCCGCAGACCCGCGGTATCGACAGCGGTGCCTATCCGCAATCGCGTTCCTTTATTTTCGGTGTTAACCTCACTTTCTAACAGACCACAAAGATGAAAAAAACAATCATATCCATCGCATTACTCGCCGCTACGGTGCTCGCGTCGTGCAGCCTGCAGGAGGAACCGTATCAGCAGAACGCAGAAGCGCTGGCCAAAGATCCGGAAGGAGCCGAGCAGCTCGTAACCGGCATCTACAACACGTTCTGGAGCTCCTACATGATGAAAAAGACCTATCAGGAGTGGGTCGACATGGACCACGACCTGAACTCCGCCCCGCTGTGGGTCGTTTCGGGCGCCGGCCAGGGAAACGTCACCACACACTGGGGATATGACGGCGACTCCGACCTGTTCAACGTCTTCTACCGCATCATCAGCCGTTGCAACGCCGCCAAAGAGGCACTCGAAGGCGCCGACCTCTCGATCGCCTCGATCGAACAGCGCTACGGCGAGGTACTCTTCCTGCGTGCCTGGGCCTACTTCCACCTGGTCCGCATGTACGGCCCGGTGCCCCTGCGCCTCACCTCCATCACGGATGACGCCTGCCCGCGTTCGTCGGTGCCCGACGTCTACGAAGTGATCGTCGACGACCTCAACAAGGCCATCGAGCACCTCTACTACCCCAGCCAGGGTTTCGTAGGCGGTTGGGGCCACGCCGACAAAACCGCAGCCCGTATCCTGCTGGCCCGCGTCTACTGTACGATGGCCTCGGGCAAACTCGCCGGCGATGGCGTAACGATGTATGTCGACATCTGCGACCAGTCGTCCCAGACCTCCGAAACGATCGACGCCAACCCCGTTCCGAACGTATGGACGAAGTTCACGACCCAGAAGGTCATGGGCTCGCGCATGGAAGACGGCTACGCGGGATTCGATGCCAAGGAGCTCTACAAGCTCGCCAAGATTCAGTGCGACTCGGTCATCAAACGCCGCGGCATCGACTTCGACCTGATGCCCGAATGGAAGGATCTTTGGGGCAGCAAAAACTACCGCAACAAAGAGTTCGTATGGGGCATCGCCGGATATGAGATGGACGACTACCGCACCGAAGGCGGCCCGTGGTACTATACGCCGACGGCATACGGTGGCGGCAGCTATGTCGCCATCTCCGACGGGTGCTGGCAGATGTTCGACTACAACATCAATTCCGACGACAACGACGCCCGTGCCGTCGACGGCGTCTTCCACTACTGGAAGAACGGCACCTACGAGGCCGGCAAGCAGTGGTACCGCTTCCCTTCGGGTGACATGCGCTACAACACGGCTCCCGACGGTTTGAAGCCCGACGACAGTGACGAATATGTCATGGACGGCCCCCGCACGGTGACCGGCTGGTACCGCCCGGCCGCTTACCTGACCAAATACTACATGGGCAGCGACATCACGAATCCGGTACCGGTATACACGCAGGGCAGCTCGAAAAACGCATTCGACATCATTCTGATCCGCTATGCCGAGGCCTATCTGCTGCGTGCCGAGGCGCTTAACGAGCTGGATCAGCCGCAGGAGGCATGCGCCGACCTGAATGAAATCCGACGCCGTTCCAACGCCAAGACGTACAACGAGACCGACAAGGACCTGCTGCGCAGCTACATCTTCCAGGAGCGCGGACTGGAATTCCTCCAGGAGTTCAACCGCCGTTTCGACCTGATCCGCTGGGGTATGTACCTCAACGTGATGAATGCCACGAAGATGATCATCAACTCGGGAGGCGAGGCCGTATCGCTCGTACGTGCCGAGAGCGCCCTGTTGACCGCCGTTCCGCGTGCGGAGCTCACCTCCAACCCGCTCTTCGGCGAAAACAACCCCGGATATTGATACAAAGCCGTTCCGGCAGCGAAAAGGCAGGGCCATCTGCATGGCCCTGCCTCTTTTCTGAACCCGCGCCGAACATTTCGCGGTTCGGAATTGCAGAAACGCGAAGTTATTTTTATCTTTACTTGATAGTTCCGCTGTTTTACACACCAAAAACCGCTTCGACATGATACTAAAAACTGCTACCCGGCTGCTGTGGATCATCGTTCTGTGCTTCGGCAGCGTGCGGGCCTCGGCCCGGGAGTTCCCCAATTATCCGCTCCCGCAACATCCCGATACCCTGCGGATTCTCGGCATCGGCAACAGCTTCACCGATGACGGTATGATGTATCTTCCCGAACTGCTGGAGGCCGCAGGCATCGAAAACGTCGTCCTGGGACGCCTCTACATCGGAGGGTGCTCCCTCGAACGCCACTGCCGCGAATACGCCGCAGGAAACGCCGCGTACATCTATTACAAGTCAACCGAGAACCGATGGGAAACCGTATCGGAACAGGCCACGTTGCTGGACGGATTGACCGACGAACGTTGGGACATCGTCGTGCTGCAGCAGGTTTCGGGGCTGTCGGGTATCTATCCCTCCTATCAGCCCTGGTTCGACCGGTTGGTCGAGATCGTACGGTGGTACTGTCCCAATGCGGGGGCCAGCATCGTCTGGCAACAAACCTGGGCCTATGCACGCACGTCGGACCACGGAGATTTCGGCCGTTACGGAAAGGATCAGCAGCAGATGTACGATGCCATCGTAGCCTCCGTACAACGGCTCCTTGAAGAGACCTCCATCGAAACCGTAATCCCTTCGGGGACAGCGATCCAGAACCTGAGAACCACCGAATTGTGCGATTCGCTGGACTTGACCCGCGACGGATACCACCTGGGGCTTGGAGCCGGACGCTACACGGCGGCATGCGCCTGGTTCCAGACGCTGGTAGCCCCGGCCCTCGGAACCAACGTTGCGGACAACGCCTGCCGGCTGGAGGGGACGCCCTACGCCCTGACACCGCAGGAGGCGGAGCTGTGCCGTGAGGCCGTCCGGAAGGCCTGCATCCGCTGGGACGAAGTCTGGAAGACCCCCACCGGAGAAGTCCCGGTCGGAGCCGCAGCCTGGTAAGGCGCCCTACGGGCCTTCAGTCCCCAGGAACAAGCCTGCGATTCCGAAACCGAACCATGGGACCAAACCCGCCGGAATGACCTCTTCGGCGGAGTTTTCGCATTCGAAACAGTCACTCCTGACAATCGACAGCGGATACTGGGACCCGTTTGCAGAAATGGAAACTTATCGCTATTTTTGTTCAAAGGAGAAAACAGCCCTTTCTTCGAAATCCCAAGAACCTATCCACATGAAAGCTACCAGACTTTTTCTCTCATCGGCAGCCTGTACCGCACTGATACCCGGCACCGCTCGCCCCCAAAGCACGAATCCTTCAGGCGGCAACCCGGGAAGCCGTCCACACATCATCCTCATTGTCACCGACCAGCATCGAGCCGATGCCCTGGGATGCGTCAACGAATCGGTCATCACACCCCATCTCGACCGATTGGCCAGTGAAGGGAACCTGTTCGTCAACGCCTATTCGGCTACGCCGAGCAGCACTCCTGCGCGCAGCGGACTGCTTACAGGAATGACACCCTGGCACCACGGAATGCTCGGATATGGGGTAGTAGCGGAGGAGTACCCCCTTGAGATGCCCCAAATGCTGCGTGATCTGGGATACATGACACTCGGCATCGGAAAGATGCATTGGCATCCGCAAAATGCCCGCCACGGGTTCCACGCAACGCTGACGGATGAAAGCGGCCGCCGCGAATCCCCCTACTATATCAGCGACTACCATAAATGGTTCTACACGCAAGCACTCGGACTCGATCCCGAAGCAACCGGACTGGGGTGGAACGACCACGGAGCCCGATGTTATACACTCCCCGAGGAGTTGCACCCTACTGCCTGGACGGGGAACACGGCCGTAGCAACCATCGAGCACTATCAGGGAGAAGCCCCTCTCTTCCTGAAAGTATCGTTTGCTCGCCCCCACAGTCCCTATGATCCTCCACAACGTCTATTGGAACTTTATCGGGGCGTCGATATCCCCGGGCCCGCCCACGGAGACTGGAGCCGAGACATCGGCAAGGGGGTATCCTCCGAAATACAACCCGATGCACCGTACGGAGATTTCGGAGACAGCTATGCGATCAACAGCCGCCGCCACTACTATGCGTCGATCACCTTCATCGACGAACAAATCGGGCGAATCGTCGAGGCGCTGAAAGAACGCGACATGTATGACAATGCGCTCATCTGCTTTGTCTCCGACCACGGCGACATGCTGGGGGACCACAACCACTGGCGCAAAACCTACGCCTATGAAGGGTCGGCAGCCATTCCGTTGATCCTGAAGCTTCCGGCTGAAATGCCACGGACAACCGTCCCCGGAGAATGGGTCGAAGCCCCGGTCGAACTGCGCGATCTGCTGCCTACATTCCTTGCAATCAATGGGATACAACCACCCGAAATCATGGATGGCAAGCCGCTCACCGAGTTGCTGTGCAACGAGAAGCCGCAATGGAGGCACTGGCTCGGACTGGAACATTCTGTCTGCTATTCAAAAGACAACTATTGGTGCGCCATAACCGACGGGAAAATGAAATACATCTGGTTTTTCACAAGAGGGAAGGAACAATTATTCGATCTCGAATGCGATCCGTACGAATGTGAAGACCGCTCGACGGACCGTCACTATGCCGAACGACTTGAAAAGATGCGCGACGCATTGGCCGAATACCTTGCCGAACGCGGTACGGAATGGGTACGGAATGGTCGCGCCGTAAAACGGGAACAAGACATGCTGTACAGTCCGAACTACCCGAAGAAGAAAGAGT
>DXGO01000034.1 GCA_019113885.1 Candidatus Alistipes intestinipullorum
GTTTGCGCTTGTTGGCGGGACTTACGACCTTGATCGCCGTCTTGTGGTTGCTCCACTTTTCGGCGAGCGTCCCGGCGGGAATTTTAGCATCTAATTTGAAAGCCATATCGTTTGTGTGTTTATTGTTCTACAAATAGGTAACGGATCGTCAGCAGGCGCCTGCCATGCAGGGGCAGAAGAAGTAGACGAGGACGACGACGGCGAAGCCGAGGAAGACGATCGTCGCGATGATGTTGGCGATGCACTTCAGGCGCTTGTACCAGATGTCGTTGGCCCAGCCGACGGTCTGGAACATCGACCATACGCCGTGCGTGAGGTGGAACCACAGGGCGGCGAACCATACGAGGTAGATCACCACATAGTACCACTGCGAGAAGGTATAGCGGATCAGCGCGGCGCCGTCGGTTGCGGCGATCATCTGCCCGCCGACCATCGACTCATGCCCGCCCATGATCTCCACGAGCTGCATCTTCGACCAGAAGTTGATCAGGTGGAGCAGCAGTCCGCCGAGTACGATGAATCCCAGCACGAGCATGTTTTTCGAAGCCCATGCCACGCCCGGTTCCTGCACCGTGACGGCATAACGCTGCGTGCCGCGGGCCTTGTAGTTCTGGAGCGTGAGGAGGATGGCATAGATGAAGTGGATCAGGACGCCAGCGGCCAGGACGACGGTTCCGGCCAGAGCATACCAGTTGGCCCCGAGGAACTCGCAGATCATGTTGTAACCCTCCGGCGAGATGATCGCCGTGATGTTCATCGACATGTGGAAGAGGATGAAGAGCACGAGGAAGCATCCCGTGACGCTCATTACTAACTTCTTGCCGAGCGAGGAATTGGATAGAAAACAGCTCATAATGTTTTGAAATTTGTTATATTTGTTAATGATTTGTGTCCCGGTCGAAGCGGTCTTCGGACGCAAAGATAGCCATTGTTTGTGGAATAACAATGAAATCGAACGGGAAATTTGGCCCAAAAAACGGAGTTTATGACGAAAAGGGAGTTGCGTGCGATGCTGCGTGTGCGGAATCGGGCGATGTCGCCCGAGGCGCGCCTGGTTGCGTCGCGTAAGATATTCAACCGTGTCGAAGGCCTGGAGGCTTTCGCTGCGGCCCGCACGGTGGGTTTTTTCTGCTCGTTGCCCGACGAACCCGATACGTCGGAGGCGCTGGCGCGGTGGAGTGACGGCAAGTGTGTGGCCGTTCCGCGCGTCGAGGGCGATACGATGCGGTTTTTCCGCTACGATCCCCGTACGCAGCGTCCCGGGGCGTTCGGTATCGAGGAACCGGGCCCGCAGGCCGAGCTGTGCGACCCCGGGGAGTTGGATCTGATCGTCGTCCCCGGCGTGGCCTTTACCGCCGCGGGGCAGCGCATGGGGCGCGGGCGCGGGTATTATGACCGCTACCTGTCGCAGCCCGGGGTGCGGGCCGTGAAGGTCGGGGTCTGCTTTGCCCATCAGTTGGTGGTGTCGTTGCCTGTCGAGCCGCACGACGTGACGATGGATCGCGTTGTGACAGATGCCCCGGAGGGGTAGTGCGGCGGTACGACGGCGGTTCGGAACTCCGCTGCGGCGTCGAACGGCGAACTGTGGCCTTTTTCCCCACCGGGAAGTGCTGACCTCTTCCCTGCAGCAATCTTCCTGGAGACTGTCGCCCTTCCGGGTGTCCTCCGAGGACTTTATGACACTCCGGCACGATGCGTGTGCCGGGTATGTATGTCTCTGCACGGGTGTGCTGCAGGCAATCGAAAAACAGAATTTTATGGAAAAAAGAAGAGTGGCGCTGGCATTGTCCGGCGGAGGTGCGCGTGGGGTTGCCCATATCGGAGCCATTGAGGAGCTGGAGCGCCAGGGTTTCGAAATCGCGGCTGTTTCGGGAACGTCGATGGGCGCCCTGGTGGGCGGCGTTTATGTCTCGGGGCATCTCGAACCGTTTCGGGAGTGGATGTATGAACTGGATCGCTACCGGGTTTTCAGCCTGGTCGATTTTGCTCTCAGCACCGAGGGGCTGGTCAAGGGCGATCGGGTCATCCGGGAGATGCAGCGGATGGTGCCCGACGTGCGGATCGAGGAGTTGGGCCGCCCCTTTGCGGCTGTGGCCGCCGATCTGCTTACCGGACGCGAGGTAGTGCTCGACCGCGGCGGGCTGTACGATGCGATCCGGGCGTCGATTTCGATTCCGTCGGTTTTCCGTCCCGTCCATCGCGACGGCATGGTGCTGATCGACGGCGGAACGGTCAATCCGCTGCCCGTCAACCGGGTACGGCGCGAGCCGGGCGACCTGCTCGTGGCTGTCGACGTGAGCGCCCCCTTCGGGGCGGATTCCGGAACACGGGCACATCTCTCCCTGAACTATTACAAGATGCTGGTCTCGGCGTCGCAGATCATGCAGCAGCACCTCACGCAACTCATGTGCCGCCTCTCGCCGCCCGACGTGCTGATCGAGCTGCCGGCCGACAGCTACGGCATGTTCGAGTTCTACCGGGCGAAGGAGCTGGTCGAAGCGGGGCGTGCGGCGACCCGTGCGGCATTGGAGCGTTACCGCGCCGCCCTCTCCCGGGAGCCGGAACCGGGAGCCGAAACCGGAACCGGAACCGGGGTCGGAGCCGGAGCCGGAGCCGGAGTTCCCGGTCAGTAGGTGAAGCTGCTGCCGCCGATGAACTCGCGCAGGATCGAAGTGGGCGGAATCTCGTCCGGGGCGATGGGAATGAAGTTGTCGAGGAACTTGAGCATGCGCCGTGCTTCGCCGTATTCGGGCACCGTATTGGGAATTTCGCGCAGTATTTTTTCGGCGAAGGGACGCAGCACCGAAATCTCGTAGAACAGCGATGAGTTGAGCATCACGTCGGCATTCTCCTGGTAGGGGAAGATGTGCTTCTCCTCGCCGCGGCGCACGGAACTCCAGCGTGACAGGGTTGCCAGGGCGCTGGACCCGCGTTGGTGATAGTCGCGCGTCAGGCGCCGCAACAGCCGGTTGTCGGTCGTGGCGATGCGTGTGATGTTGTCCATGGCCACCGACGTGAAACACGAAATGTAGATGCGGAATTTCTGAGTGTCGGGGATCGAGGGCGTGAGACGAGGGTTCAGCCCGTGGATGCCCTCGATGATGAGGATCGAGCGTTCGTCGAGCGTCAGCGGGTTGTTGTGCTGCATGCGGCGTCCGGAGATGAAGTCGTAGCGCGGGATGTCGACGCTCTCGCCGCGCATCAGGCGCCGCAGGTGGTCGTTGAACAGTTCGAGGTCGATTGCCTCGAGCGCTTCGTAGTCGTATTCACCGTTTTCGTCGAGGGGAGTCTTTTCGCGGTCGACGAAGTAGTCGTCCAGAGAGATCATCACGGGGTGGAGCCCCAGGACGCCGAGCTGGATACCCAGGCGCTTGGCCGAGGTGGTTTTGCCGCTCGACGAAGGTCCGGAGATCAGCACCATGCGGGTGCCGCGGTGCAGGTTGGCGTCGTAGATGGCGTCGGCCAGCGAGGCGAACTTGCGCTCGTGGAACGCCTCCGCCACCTTGATCATGCTTCCGGCGTCGCCCGTCAATGCCCGGGCATTGACGGCGCCGATTGTCGGCACGCCCATCAGCGCGACCCACGACTGGTATTCCTGGAAGATGCCGAACATCTTCTCCTGCTGGACGTTGCGGTCGAGGGTGTCGGGGGCCGTGCGGGAGGGCAGGGCCAGGTAGAATCCCTTGTAACAGGGTTCGATGTCGAACAGCGAGATGTATCCCGTCGAGGGGGCGAGCGATCCGTAGAAGTACCCGGCCGTGTCGTCGAGCGTGTAGAGGTCGCTGTAAAGGCGCGGGCGGGTGTCGAGCAGCTCCACCTTGTCGGTAAACCCTTCGGAGAGGTAGCGGGCCCGCACCTCGGAGGTCAGCATGCGGGTGCGGAAGATCGGAAGGTTGCGCAAGACCAGTTCGTGCATGCGTTTCTTCAATTGCACGGCCTTGTCGGGTCCGAACTCCCCGATGTTGTCGATTTCGCAGTAGAACCCGCTCTGCCCCATGGAGTGGCGGATGTGGAGCGTCCGCCCGGGATAGAGGTCTTTCACGGCCTTCTGGAGCAGGAACCAGGCGGTGCGCTGGTAGACGCGGATTCCGGCGAACGACGTGATGTCGATGAACCGGACGCTCACCGGTGTATGTATCCGGTAGTTGAGCTCCTTGATACGGTTGTCGACGAATGCCGCCAGAAAGGGGTGCGCGCCGGGAGTCAGGTGCCGGGCGACCTCCAGCAACGGCGTGCCCATGGCTACGTACATTTCGCTGCCGAGGTTTTCACAGATGATTCGGATGTCTGCCGTCATAAAATCCACTGTTTTGACCCGGTAAAGATAAAAAATAAATCGTACTTTTGCCGTTGCTTGTACCAATCCGTAGAATATTAACGACAAATATGAAACGTTTCCTTCGCCTTGTGCCGGCCGCACTCCTGGTGGTTGCCCTCGCGGCGTGCACGCCTCGCGAGCAGACGCTCGTGCTGCTCTCGACCAACGACATTCATGCCAAGATACAACGCTTTCCGGCCCTGGCCACGGCCGTTGCGGCGTGCCGCGACACGATGCCCGCGACGGTGCTGCTCGATGCCGGCGACCGCTGGACGGGCAACGCCTACGTCGACCTGGCCCCGACGCCCGGCATGCCGGTCATCGCGCTGATGAACCGCCTGGGCTACGATGCCGTCACCTTCGGTAACCACGAGTTCGACCACGGGCAGGCCTTTCTCGGGCGGTTGCTCGACAGCATGGCGTTCGAGGTGGTCTGCGCCAACGTCGTGAGCGACACCTGCACCTTCCCCCAGGTGCCCCCTTATGTTATTCTGGAGCGTGACGGTCTCCGCATCGGTGTGGTCGGCGCGGTGACCAACTACGAGGGCCCGGGGCACCCGGCGGGCCATACGGCCAGTTTTGCGGGGCTCGAATTTCCCGATCCGCAGCAGCGGGCCATGGAGTGCGCCGCGGCGCTGCGCCCGGAGGTCGACGTGCTGGTGCTCGTCTCGCACATGGGCCATGACCGCGACATCGAACTGCTGGGCCGTGAGACGCGCTACGACGTGGTGATCGGCGGACATACGCACGAGGAGATCGATACGATGGTCAACGGCACGCTGCTCACGCAGACGGGCAAGAACCTCCAGAATGTCGGCGTCACGACGATCCGCCTGCGCGGCCGCAAGGTCGTAGGGGCCGATTTCCGGTTGGTGTCGCTTGACGGCTATGCCCCCGATACGGCGTATCGGGCCGAGGTCGATCGCTGCTATGCCGATGAACGGCTGAACCGCCCCGTCGGGACATTTGCGGCACAGGCCGACAAGACGGGGCTGGCCAACTGGATGGCTGCCGCCGTGGCACGCAGCGCCCGCGCCGAGGTGGGAATCTACCATGTCGGCGGCGTGCGGCTCGATTCGATCCCGGCCGGCGGCGTGGGCGTAGCCCGTGTCTACGACCTGGAACCCTTCGGGACGGAGATCGCCGCGATGCGGATGACTCCCCGGCAACTGGAGCGCATGATCGTCACGAAATACAACGAGGCGACCCGCGAGGGACACCGCCTCGACATGGTGGCTACCACGCCCTACGAGATTGTCGTCGATTCGGCGGACAACGCCGTCGGGGTACGTTTCCCGCAGTTGCGCGAGGGCAGGAGCTACCGTGTGGCCCTGAGCGACTACATCTTCAAGAACTACCACGGACTCGAATACGCCGACGGGATGATCACCGGGGTGAAGGTTGCCGACGTGCTGCTGGACGAACTGGAAAAGAACTCCCCGGTCGAGCCCGACAACATGCTGCGCCAACACATCGTCCGAGACGGGACGAAGCCGCTTTGACGGCGTTGCCGAGCGAAACGGGCGAAAATGTGTTGAAAAATTTGATTTTCAGCGAAAAAGACGTACCTTTGCATTCCCGCGCGCGTGCATGGCGTGCGCGTCGCGGGCTATAAACTTAATTATTAACCATTTAACGAGCGATTGAATCGCAACCAATTTCCAACATGGAAGAAACAAAGAACGTAGTCACGAACGAGAACTTCGACTGGAACGCCTTCGAGAACGACCTGGGTGTCTATGACCAGCCGAAAGAGCAGATCGCTGCCGCCTATGACCAGACGCTGTCGAACGTCAATGTCGGCGAAGTGGTCGAGGGTACCGTAATGGGCATCAACAAGCGCGAAGTGATCGTCAATGTGGGCTACAAGAGCGAGGGTATCATTCCCGTTTCGGAGTTCCGCTACAATCCCGACCTGAAGGTGGGCGACAAGATCGAAGTCTACGTCGAGTCGGCCGAGGACAAGAACGGCCAGCTGGCTCTCTCGCACAAGAAGGCTCGTCAGCTCAAGTCGTGGGACCGTGTCAACGAGGCTCTGGAGAAGGACGAGATCATCAAGGGTTACATCAAGTGCCGCACGAAGGGCGGTATGATCGTGGACGTGTTCGGCATCGAGGCGTTCCTGCCCGGTTCGCAGATCGACGTGAAACCCATCCGCGACTACGACATCTACGTGGACAAGACCATGGAGTTCAAGGTGGTGAAGATCAACCAGGAGTTCCGCAATGTCGTGGTTTCGCACAAGGCCCTCATCGAGGCCGAGCTCGAGGCCCAGAAGCAGGTCATCATGTCCAAACTCGAGAAGGGTCAGATCCTCGAGGGTACCG
>DXGO01000035.1 GCA_019113885.1 Candidatus Alistipes intestinipullorum
GCATCTTCATCAACCAGCTGCGCGACAAGATCGGCATCGTCTACGGAAACCCCGAGACCACGACCGGCGGAAACGCCCTGAAGTTCTACGCCTCGGTGCGCATCGACATCCGCCGCGTCTCGGTCATCAAGGACGGCGACGAGCAGCTGGGAACCCGCACGAAGGTCAAGGTCGTGAAAAACAAGGTTGCGCCTCCGTTCAAACGCGCCGAGTTCGACATCATGTTCGGCGAGGGCATCTCGAAAATCGGCGAGATCATCGACCTGGGCGTCGACTACGGCATCATCAAGAAGGCCGGGTCGTGGTTCTCCTACGGCGACCAGAAGATCGGACAGGGCCGCGACGCCGTCAAAGACCTGCTGAAAAGCAACGAAGCGCTGGCCGCCGAGATCGAGGCCAAGGTCCGCGAGGCCATGAAAACCGCCAAAAAGGAGTAACAGCCTATGGGATATACTGCCGAGGATGAAGCGTTAATCAAGGAAAAGTGGGACGACCTCCTGTTTTCGTGCACCAAAATCTGCAAGAACGACGAAGACTGGAACCTGATCAAACGGGCATTTTTCCTGGCCAAAGAGGCCCACGAGGGGGTGAGGCGCCGTTCGGGTGAACCTTACCTCCTGCATCCTATTGCAGTAGCCAAGATCGTCATCGAGGAGATCGGGCTCGGCGTCAAGTCGGTCGTCGCCTCGCTGCTGCACGACGTCGTCGAGGACACCGAGTACACGGTCGAGGACATGGAGCGTATCTTCGGGCCCAAGATCGCCTCGATGGTCGACGGACTGACGAAGATGTCGGGCGTCTTCAACGCCGACACCTCCGAACAGGCCGAATACTTCCGAAAAGTACTCCTCACCCTCTCGGACGACGTGAGGGTGATCCTCATCAAGATCGCCGACCGCCTGCACAACATGCGCACGCTCGGCGCCATGCCGCTCAACAAGCAGATCAAGATCACCGGAGAGACCATCTACCTCTTCGCGCCGCTGGCCTACCGACTGGGGCTTTACTCGATCAAGAGCGAGCTGGAGGACCTCTGCATGAAGTACCGTTTCCCGCAGCAGTACGCCGAAATCACCCAGAAACTCCAGGAGAGCGAGGCCTCACGCCGGGAGTTCATCGACAAGTTCAACGCCCCGATCATCGCGGCACTCAACCGCGACAACATCAATTACGAAATTTCCGGACGCGTAAAGAGCGTCTACTCGATCTGGAGCAAGATGCAGCGCAAGCAGATCCCCTTCGAGGAGATTTACGACCTGTTTGCCATCCGCATCGTCTTCAACCCGCTGCCTTTCCCCTCGGAGAAGACCCAGTGCTGGCAGATTTACTCCACGATCACCGACATCTACACCCCCAAGCCCGACCGGCTGAGGGACTGGATTTCGATGCCCAAGGCCAACGGGTACGAGGCGCTGCACTCGACGGTCATGGGGCCCGACGGCGTATGGGTCGAGGTACAGATCCGCACGCAGCGCATGGAGGACATTGCCGAACGGGGATTCGCCGCGCACTGGAAATACAAACACGCCACGATCTCGCAGGATGAGGACGAATTCGACAAGTGGCTCAAGCAGATACGTGCGGCGTTGAACAGCCCGACGGAGAATGCCGTGGACTTCCTCGACAACTTCAAGTTATCGCTATACACATCTGAGATAGTGGTGTTTACACCCAAAGGAGAAGCCCGCAAAATGCCCTTCGGGGCCACGGCGCTCGACTTTGCCTACGACATCCACTCCAAGATCGGCAACAACGCCATCAGCGCCAAGATCAACCACAAGCTCGAACCCATCACCACGCAGATCAACAGCGGCGACCAGATCGAGATCATCACCGCCGACAATGCACGACCCAAGCCCGAATGGCTCGACGTCGTCACCACGGCCAAGGCCAAACAGGCCATCAAGAACTTCCTCAAACGCGAGCGCCAAAACAACATCGAACGCGGCATGCAGATGCTTGACGAGAAGATGAAATCATTGAACGTCAAGCTCAGCGGCCGCGTCCTGCGCAAGATCGTTCCCATCTATGACAGCAACAACAAGGAGGAACTTTACAGCAAGATCGGCGCCGGCATCGTCTCGCTCGATGACCTGGACAAGGCCCTCAAGGTCAACTCCAAGAGCAAGATACTGAAATTCTGGACCCTCTTCATCCCCAAAAAGGAGGAGGAGGAGGGCGACGACACCTCGCCCGGGGAGATCGCCCCGTCGGCGGACGTATCCGTCCAGGAGCCGCAATTCATCATCGCCGAGTGCTGCAAGCCCATTCCGGGCGACAAGGTGATCGGCTACCGCGACCCCACGACGGGAAACATCATTGTCCACAAGGCGACATGCGACGAACTGAACCGACTGGCCGCCCAATACGGCAAAAACATCGTCAAGGAGGAGATCAAATGGTCGCAGCACAAGGCCATGTCGTATCTCGTGGCCACCGAACTGCGCGGCATCGACCGGCAAGGACTGCTGCTCGACCTGGCACGCACGGTAAGCGACGACTTCAACATCAACATCCGCGAGGTGAATATCCACAGCCACGACGGCATCTTCGAGGGCAGCGTGAGCCTCTATGTAAAGGACGCGGAGAGTCTGAATGACTTGATGGACAAATTGCGTCAGATCAAGGGAATAGAAAGCGTCAAACGCATGATAAACTAACTCGGAGATGGAAGATTTCGGATCGATCGTATGGGTATTGGTAGTCGCCGGAATCCTGGCGTCGAATCTCTTTTCGAAAAGCCGCAAGGCCCGGGAGAAGGAGAGTCCGCACACCGGAGAGGCCTGGCCTTCGATGGAGGAGGCTCCGCGACAGAAGGGGATTCAAGACACCATCGGCACCCCGCGTCCCGAAATGCAGGAGAGTACGCCGCCGGTCTCCCGACAGCCGGCCGGATGGCCCGAGATTCCCGGATTTCCGGGGATTCCAGCCGCATCGGGCCGCAGAAAGACAACGACCCCGGCGACTCAGCCCCGCAAAGAGGACTCCGGAACCGATTTTCAGCACGCAAGCACACCGGACGATCCGACATACCGCCGAGCCGAACAGTGCGAGACAGAAGCCGAAAAAGCCCAAACAGCCAAAACGGCCAAAACGGCCGCAACCGTCACGACATCTCAGACGGAACACCCCGAAGAGGGGATTCCCGGGGGAAAATTCGACCTGCGACAGGCCGTCATCTATGCGGAGATCCTGAAACCCAAATTCGAGGAGTAACCCCCGCATCGGGAGGTTGATTTTCAACAAGGCAGTACAAAACAACGATGAAACCGATGATGCAAGCCCCCAAAGAGCCTTCGGACGAAGAACGCCGCTGGCGCATAGCCGCAGAGAATACAACCCGTGTGAAACAGCATTTGAAGATACTATACATGCTTTTCAGCATATGGTGCGTGCTGACCGTCGGATGGGGTATCGCTGCTGCATGTAAAGCTCTTTCGTTCAGGTGGACAGCCATCCTCATCCTGTCAGCCGGATTTCTTAACATAGTTATCGGCATCGTCAACAATCGACGTGTATTGGCAGGTAAAAAGCCTTGGTAAAAGAGCCTATAAACCCTCCGACACGAAAAACGGATAGAAAATATAGATTCTAAAAAACAAAACAATAAACAAAAATTGGCATGGCAACGATTTTTTCACGCATCATCGCGGGAGAGATTCCCTCGTACAAGGTCTCCGAGGACGACCGTTATTACGCATTTCTGGACATCAACCCGCTCGCAAAAGGGCATACGCTGGTCGTGCCCAAACAGGAGGTCGACTACCTGTTCGACCTTGACGACGAAACACTGGCCGGCATGATGGTATTCGCCAAAAAGGTAGCGGCTAAAATCAAGCGCGAAATAGCTTGTAAAAAGGTTGCAGTAGTGGTTTTGGGCCTCGAAGTGCCGCATGCACACATCCACCTGATCCCGATTCAGAGCGAAAGTGACGTCGATTTCCACCGGGAAAAACTCCAGTTGACCCCGGAGGAGTTCCGTGAAATCGCAGAAAAACTGTCGAAATAAACGCCTGTTAACAACTGTTTAATATACTGAAAAGCAGCAGGGTAGTGAATTATCAACACTGCCCTGCTCTTTTTTTATTTAACATAATATCGCGCCAGGCAGCTAATCATAGAGAAAGATGTCCATAGAAGA
>DXGO01000036.1 GCA_019113885.1 Candidatus Alistipes intestinipullorum
GAGGGCCATGCGACATTGTCGCATGGCCCTCCTGCAATTCTGTCGGAGACCAGTTACCTGCAGTCGTCCAGGCGGGTGATGCGGGCCCCCAGGGCATTGAGACGTCCGTCGATGTCCTTGTATCCGCGGTCGATTTGGTCGATGTTCTGAATTGTCGAGATGCCGTCTGCCGACATGGCGGCGATCAACAGCGCCACGCCGGCGCGGATGTCGGGCGAGGTCATGCGCGTGGCGCGGAGGTTGATGCGGTGGTCGTGGCCGATGACCGTCGCCCGGTGCGGGTCGCAAAGGATGATCTGGGCCCCCATGTCGATGAGCTTGTCGACAAAGAAGAGACGGCTTTCGAACATCTTCTGGTGGATCAGCACGGCGCCTTTGGCCTGTGTTGCCACGACGAGGAAGATCGACAGCAGGTCGGGGGTCAGGCCGGGCCACGGTGCGTCGGCGATGGTCATGATCGACCCGTCGAGGAAGGTTTCGATGCTGTAGTGGTCCTGCTGGGGGATGAAGATGTCGTCGCCGCGCTGTTCGAACTGAATGCCCATGCGAGCGAATTGCTGGGGGATAATCCCGAGGTTTTCGTACGAGACGTCGCGGATCGTGAGTTCCGAGCGGTTCATGGCGGCCATTCCGATGAAACTTCCGACCTCGATCATGTCGGGCAGCAGCGTGTGTTCCGTGCCGCCGAGGCCCTCGACGCCCTCGATGACCAGGCGGTTGGAGGCGATCCCCGAGATGCGGGCGCCCATGCGGTTGAGCATGCGGCAGAGCTGTTGCACATAGGGTTCGCAGGCGGCGTTGTAAATTGTCGTGGTGCCGTGTGCCATGACGGCGGCCATGACGATGTTGGCCGTTCCGGTCACCGAAGCTTCGTCGAGGAGCATGTAGGTACCCTTCAACTCCTTGCCCTCGACCATGAAGAACTCGTCGGCGATGTCGAAATTGAACTTTGCTCCGAGTTTCTGGAATCCGAGGAAGTGGGTGTCGAGCCTTCGGCGTCCGATCTTGTCGCCGCCGGGTTTGGGAATGTATCCCACGCCGAAGCGGGCGAGCATCGGTCCGATGAGCATGACCGATCCGCGCAGACGGGTGCAGCGCGTACGGTAGTCGTCGGTACGGAGGTAGTCGAAATCGATGTTGCGGGCCTGGAAGGCGTATGCGTCGTCGGCGAGTTGTTCGACCTCGACGCCCATGCGTCGGAGCAGTTCGATGAGCTGCATGACGTCGAGAATCTGTGGAATGTTCCTTACGACGACCCGTTCGGGGGTGAGCAGCGTGGCGCAGAGGATTTGCAGGGCTTCGTTTTTGGCGCCCTGCGGGGTTATCGAACCGTGGAGGCGGTGTCCTCCCTCGACCTTGAAGATAGCCATAGACAGATTTGTGAAGTGTACGTTAGTCGGAGGAGCCGGAAGTTGCATGTCTGTGGTGCCGTCATGTTTCGACGGGACGGAATGCTCTTGCGGACGGGTCTCCTTCTCTACAAAGATAGTGGGATTTGGGACTTTTTCCCGGTATTTTGAAATATTTTCGTAAAAAATTTTTGCGGATCACAATTTTGTTGTACTTTTGCAATCCGTAAAAATGTCTGAAACAACAAAAATTAGATAGCCATGGCAATGAAGAGAACTTACCAGCCGTCGCGTCGCAAGCGTATCAACAAGCACGGTTTCCGTGCTCGTATGGCTACGGCTAACGGACGCAAGGTGCTGGCTGCGCGCCGCGCAAAGGGTCGCAAGAAGCTGACTGTATCGGACGAGTCGACGTTCAAGTACGCATAGTTTTTTCGCGATGAAGAGACAAGGTCGGCCTGTGAGCCGGCCTTTTTTCATTTTGTACGTTTCCTTTCCTGCCCTAATTTCAATCCCATGACCGAGACTCCGCCAGCCGAATCCCGGATTGCCGGTTCCCTGACAACCGTACGCCTGCTGCTGCGCCCGTGGTGTGCGGCGGATGCCGCCGACCTGTACGAGGCGGCCCGCGACCCGCGTATAGGACCCGCGGCCGGCTGGCCGCCGCACCGCAGCGTCGCGGAGAGCGCCGAGGTGATCCGGACGATTTTCTCCGCTCCGGAGACCTATGCCGTCGTTCTGCGCGAAACAGAACGTGCGGTTGGTTGCGTGGGCCTGCTCTTCCCGGCGTCGAGTCATTTCCCTATCGGACCCTCCGATGCCGAGGTGGGGTATTGGATCGGCACGCGGTGGTGGGGCCGCGGGTTGATCCCCGAAGCAGTTGCGGCATTGGCTCGCCACGCCTTCACGGAGTTGGACCTTGCGGCACTGTGGGGGAGTTGTTTTACGGAGAACACGGCTTCGCGCCGCGTGATGGAGAAGTGCGGATTCCGGTTCGTACGCACCGAGGAGGCTCTGCTGCGGGATGTGGAGGGCCGGATGCGGGGCGGTGAGATCCGCTGCCTGACACGTGAGGCCTGGCGGGCGTTGCAGGACAACTCTTTGCGGGAGGGCGTGACGGAACATCCCCGTTGATGCGGCACCTGCCTGGAGGACCGTATCCCGGGATCGAATGACGGGGTTTTCTGAAATGACAGGGCGGGACCGCAACGGCGGCCCCGCTTTTTGTATCCCGATCCCTCCCCATGGAGAGATTACTCCTTTGTATCCGGTTTGAAGAGGTCGATCTCGCCCCGTTCGACCTTGCCGTACATGTCCGCCAGCTCGGCGATGACCGGCGAGATGAACTCCAGCGTATCGGTCACGGCCGACTTGTCGCCTTCGCCCTTGATGCGGTAGAGCATGGCGGCGTAGAGGGCCCGGAAGCAGAGTTCCGTATCGCTCATGCCGGGATTCCCGAGCACGGCACGCAGGCGGGGCAGTTCGGGCTCCAGCCGGGCGTAGGTTTGGCGGTAATGCGCTCCTGCCGGGAGCTTCATCAGCTGGAGGTGCAGGTCGTGGAGGTCCTGGATCAGGTGCAGCGTATGTTCGAGATGGCCTTTTTCCTCCTTGCCCTCCTGCTGGAGAAGGTTCGCCAGGTCGAGGTACCACAGCAGGAAGATGTGTTTCTGCTCCTCGGCGATATCCTTGCGTGGCGCGATGAGCGTCGAGAAGATCGCCTCGGGGCTGAACTGCAGGGCGCGCATCAAGTCCTCCAGTTGCCACAGGTAGAGGATGTATTCGGCGATGTTTTCACGCCGTTTGGCTTTGGCGATGTCCATGGTTTGCGGTTATTTGCTCCACATTTTGGTTCCCTGGCGGTGCTTGAGGAAGTATTGCTGCGACTTGAGCAGGTTGCGCGACTGGAGCACCATGTTCTTGGTCTCGGTGAGGATTGTCAGGTAGAGCATCGAGGCCTTGGTGTTCGAACGCGCCTCGTTGATGCGCGTCAACTCCGACTTGATGGCCTCGGCGATCGACTCGAAGAGCTGGTCGCGCATCGTAAGTACGGTTTCGATCTCGGAGAAGTCCCCTTCGCGCAGCATGAAGTTGATGCGGCGGTAGATCGACTCCACGTCGTCGTTGATCGAGATCAGGTCGCGGGTCTGCTCCATCGACAATCCTTCGTGGTTGTTGTCGATGTGCTCGAAGGCCGGGCGCGTGATGTGCATCAGGGCCTTGGTCATCTCGTTGAGGTAGTCGACGACCTGGACGTAGTAGTGTGCCGTGTTGACGTCGCTGCCCTGGAGTTTCTTGAGCGTGGGCAGCAGGGTGTACTTGTGCTCGCGCGACTGGTAGAAGAGGTCGTTCGACTCCTTGACCATGTCGCGCAGGACCTTGCGGTTCTCCTTGAATACGGCGATCATCGTGCGGTCGTAAATGCGGGTGGCTGACTCCATCGTGGTGCAGACCTCGTCGCGCAGCGAGGCGATGATGTCGGCATCGGTCTCGACCTGCCGTTTGACAGTGTTGTCGGCTTTGTTTTTCTTGAGGAAGTTGCTGTGGACGAGCATCCATCCGCAGAGGATCGTGATGACGATGAAGGCCGGGGTTCCGCCGTAGATCAGCGCCAGCCCCACGACGAAGGCGATGAGGAACCCTCCGAAGGCGGTGACGAACCATCCGGCGACGACGGTCATAACGCCCGAGATGCGATATACGGCGCTTTCGCGGCCCCATGCGCGGTCGGCGAGCGACGAACCCATGGCGACCATGAAGCTGACGTAGGTGGTCGAGAGGGGGAGTTTGAGGGAGGTCGCCATGGCGATGAGCAGGGCGGAGGTGGTGAGGTTCACCGTGGCGCGGATCATGTCGTAGGGGGCTCCGCTATGCTCGACGTCCTCGAACTCGAAGCGGCGCGAGATTGCGGCCCGCATCTTTTCGGGGATGACGCGTTCGATGCCGGCGTTGATGTTGAGCGCTGCCCGCACGATCGTGCGCGAGAAGAGCGACGATCCGTA
The DNA here is from genome assembly GCA_019113885.1 of Candidatus Alistipes intestinipullorum. GTDB lineage: Bacteria > Bacteroidota > Bacteroidia > Bacteroidales > Rikenellaceae > Alistipes > Alistipes intestinipullorum. Next base: position 4,349 of record DXGO01000036.1, read on the forward strand.
CTGCTGCTGGGCGTCGTCGTCCTGGGCCGAGAGGGAGATTTCGGTTTCGGAGACGTGCATGGCCTTTTTCGAGGTCCAGAGTGTGAGGATCATCACGGCGCCGGCGGCGAGCAGGATGGTGAAGTTGGCCGGGACGTTTTCGTTGAGGCCCTCCATCAGGATGTCGGTCGACCCGGCGTGTTTGGCGATCGAGAAGGCGTCGAATCCGGCCACGGGTACGCCGATGAAGTTCACCAGGTCGTTCCCGGCGAATGCGAGGGCCAGGGCGAAGGTTCCTGAAAGGATGGTAATGCGCAGGATGTTGACCTTGAACCGCTGGATGAAGAGGAGCACCAGCGACGAGAAGGCCCAGCAGATGAGCAGGGCGAGGAGCAGGTGCGAATCGACCCAGTTGACGAAGGCGTGCCCGGCGAGCACGGATTTGAGCCCCTTGAAGACGGCGAAGTAGATGATGGCCGTGAGCGACGCGCCGCACCAAATCGATCCGTAGCGGCGGAAGGGCACCGTGTAGCGGAACGAGAAGATCAGGCGCGAGACATACATGACGAAGGTTCCGCACGTGAAGGCGATGACCACTGAAAGGAGGATGGCCGAGACGATTCCCATGGCCCTCGAGGTGTTGATGTACTGCCCGAGGGATGCGACGCCCTGTGCGGGGTCGTTGGAGATTTTGAAGATCGAGACGGCGATGGCCGAACCCAGGAGGCAGAAGATCAGCGAGACGGTGGTCGACGTCGGGAGTCCCCAGGAGTTGTAGAGGTCGAGCAGGATGACGTTGGCGAACATGACGCCCAGATAGAGCATCATGACCTCGTGGAAGGTGAAGAGCCCGGGGTTGAACATGCCGCTGCGTGCGACCTCCATCATGCCGCTCGAGGTGACCACGCCGATGAGGATGCCGAGGGAGGCGATGGCGAGGATGACCTTCATCGAGGCGGCCTTTGAGCCGATGGCCGAATTGAGGAAGTTGACGGCATCGTTGGTCACGCCCACGAAAAGTCCCGAGATGGCGAGGATTCCCAGGATGCCGATGATGACGGTGTAAAATTCGCTCATATTGTGAAATGCAGATGCAAATTCTGAACAAATTTACGCCTTTTTCTCCGATGAAACTTTTTCGAAACGGATTGTTAACGTTAATTTAATATTCCGAGAATATCCGATTCCTCCGGAATTTCGTTCTGCAGGAATGAAACGCCGACGGCAGGCAGCAGCAATCTGCCCGCCGCCGGCGTTTCTGCGAGTCATCGGCGACTATTCGTCGTCGGTGTCGGTGTAGGCCTTGAGCAGTTTGTCCTGCACGTCGGCAGGCACCTGCTCGTAGGACGAGAACTTCATCGTGTAGGTCGCCGATCCGGAGGTGAGCGACGAGAGCGACGTGGAGTAGCGGTAGAGCTCGGCCAGCGGCACGAGGGCGTTCAGGCGGTCGAACCCCTTGTCGGACTCCATGCCGGCGATCATGGCGCGGCGGTTCTGCAGGTCGCTCATCACGGCGCCCATGTACTCGCTCGGCACGAGGACCTCGACGTTGTAGATCGGCTCCATGATCTTGGGCCCGGCGTTTCGGAAGGCCTCCTTGAAGGCGTTGCGCGCGGCGAGCTTGAAGGAGATTTCGTTCGAATCCACCGGGTGCATCTTGCCGTCGTAGATGATGACGCGGATGTCGCGGGCGTAGGACCCCGTGAGCGGGCCTTCGTCCATCTTCTCCATGATACCCTTGAGGATGGCGGGCATGAAG
>DXGO01000037.1 GCA_019113885.1 Candidatus Alistipes intestinipullorum
GCGGCACGGCACGGAATCGGCCCCCGAAAAATCCGACACGGACAATCCCCCTAACCCCCCCCCTTTGATAAGGGGGACTTCCTTTTCCGGGGGTGCCGATGCAAATCTACTTCCGACAGAAGTAGGAACGCCCTGCGGCCCGGAACGGTATCGGCCCCGAAAATCCGATACGGACAATCCCCCTAAATCCCCCCTTTGATAAGGGGGACTTCCTTTTCCGGGGGTGCCGATGCAAATCTACTTCCGGCAAAAGTAGGAACACCCTGCGACACGGGATGGAATCGCCCTCCCTCCCGAAAAATCCGTTGCAAACCAATCAAAACAAAAAAAACCGGAATCGGGCTATCCCCGGTTCCGGTTTTTCACATGATGCGAGGATACTCCCCTACCGCATCACGATCTCGAAAATCTCCACGGCACCGTTCACGCGAATGCTCGCAGCACCCTCAGCGACCTCCACGCGACAAAACGGCGTGTCGACAGTCTCCTGCGCCACAACGGTACCGTTGGCAGCCAGCTGGGACACTTCGACCGGAGCCTCCAGGCGGTTCATCAGCAGCGCACAGCTCTTTACGCCCGGCCGAAGGCCGAACATAAACGATCCGGCACTGGCATACGACGTCTCGATACGCCCGTCGAACATCCGCAACGCCTTGTCCGCATCGGCAGCCTCGAGCGCAAAACCGAGGTTCTCGACCCGCAGCGGGTTTACGTCGAACGTCCGTACGGCGGCGTAGTTCGTGCGCTTCGAATCCAGGCGGCGCAGGCGCACATAGCGCGCATCAACCGGCTCGCCCGTCCATTCGATAACATACTGCCCCTTCAGGTCGTCCAACAGCGGCTGCCACGTCTGGCCGTCGGCCGAGGCCTCCAGCACCACATGGTCGAAATAGTCGACATCGTCGGTCGAATTGCGTCCCTGAAGGATCGAGATCTCCCCGACGGGGAACACGCCGCCCAGGTCGACGCCGATCCACGAGTCGGGTTGCTGCCCGATGCCCGAGGTATAAAAAGTCGTTGAATCGTTGTCGAACATCAGTTTGGTCTGCGTCGTGCGCGACGTGGCGAAAGACCCGATACCACGCAGGGCCATCGGGGCACGACCCATCAGGCGGGTCAGGAAGCCGAAGCCCATGTCGTCCATCGCGTAGTCGTAGAACGGCTGCAGTTTCATCGTGCCCGAGCGGTGAGCCTCGTAGGTGCGGCGCGCCTCGGGGGTCATCAGGTTGGCGACATACCCCTCCCAGAAGGCCGCATCGTCAGCGCCCGAACGGTAGAGACGCATCAACTCCAGCGCCCGCCTGCCGCGTTCGCCGAGTTTCCCGAACTCCTCGAGCCACGGACGCAACTCCTTGAGCAATGCTTTGTTCGAGCACTTCTCCTCGAGTATTGCAGGAGTCTCTGCAACCCGCTCAAACTCCGCACCGAGCGCCTCGGCCGCAGCATCCGACCACTCCGAAAGCCGGAAGGTTTCGGTCTCCCACGACTCGTCGCGGCGATAGCCGTTCTCGGTGTCCGACGAGTGGATGGCAAAGGTCCGGTACGCCTTCGGGGCCTCGGGAACCAGCACCTCGAGGCCGCGCTCCCAGTTGTCCAGGGCATTGTAGGCAGCGATGTTCCATGCGTAGTCGGCAACGCCGTACAACGCCAGTTTCGACGCCTCGCCGTGCTCCATCGGGTTGCTGGCGATGCCGCACACCTCCTGCCCGGTGAGCGTCGTGTCGAGTCCGTAGACCGGGCCCTGCAGCACGATGTGGCGCACGTAGTCCGTCACGGGGAAGTTCCACCAGAAGTAGGCCGGACGCCGGATGCGCGAGTTGACCCACTCCATCGTCTCGGGCGTCATATCGCTGCACACCACGTCGCCCGTCCAGAAGACCTTGATCGACGGATCGAGTGTCTGGCCGTAGATGGCCAGACTTCCCTGTGGCGTGGGGTTGGCCCACAGCCGCGAATAGTCGGTCGGGCAGACCGTCAGCGGGGCCACATCGCCCTTCGCCTCGACAAACTCCTTCGTCAGGCGGTTGAGCAGCTCGGTCTGCCGGAGCGGGTTGGTGCCTTCGCCCGAGATGTCGTCGAAGAAGATCGCGAACGACCGGACCCCGAGGTCATACATTCCATTGAATTTGTCGACCAGTTTCCGGTAGTCGGTCTCGTCCCACCGGATGTCCTGCCCCGGGTGGATGGCCCAGACAAAGTCGACGCGGTTGCGGCGGCACGCCTCGACCAGCTCGCGGATCTGTCGTGCCTCCTTGTCCGGGTAGGGAAGGCGCCAGTTGGGACAACTGTGGTACGGATCATCCTTGGGGCCATAGAGATAGGTATTCAACTTGAAGCGTCCGTAGAAGTCGATCAGCGACAGACGCACGGCGTGCGACCACGGCGTGCCGTAGAAACCCTCGACCACCCCGCGGTTCGGAAGATCGGGATAATCATCGACCGCCACGTAGGGAAGCCCTCCGTCGGCCGTCGCGGGGCTCTCGAGAAGCTGACGCAGCGTCTGCAATCCGTAGAAGGCGCCGCGCTCGTCGTAGCCTACGATCCTGATGCCCCGGGCGTCGATGTCGAGCGAATAGGCGCCCGAAAGGGGTTTCACGTTCCGGCGGGCCGCCGCCTTCGCCCCGAAGTCAATGTCGAGCGTCACCCCTTTCGGGGCCAGGGTCACGAAGCCCAGGTCGTCGGCAAAGGCGCCCCGGCGATCCTTGAGTTTCAACCCCTGCGAGATGTCGAGACGAAGCGTCGGGTCAAGTTGCATGCCGTGAGGCGTGGGGTTGACGACAAAGCCCCCGTGGTCGACCTTGTGGCCCGGAACGGGCGGGACACTCTGTTTCTCGGAGCGCTGCGACGAAAGGTCGAATCCGGACTCCTGGGCCGACAGCGTGCCGCAGAGCATCGTGCTGAGGATGCAGGCGGCCCAAATGGTTTTCATGCGTTTCATAGTAGCGGTTGGTTATAGATGGTCATTTTCGGGTCAGATAACGCCGCGCAAGCCACCGCCGCACGGGTTCGTCGTACCATTTCAGGGCCGCATAGGCCAGCACGACGCAGCCGATGAATATTCCGGCTGCTACGGGCCATGCCCGCGTGAAGGGGATCGTCTCGCCACCCCACAACCAGGCGAAGAAGAGGTACATGAAGGGATAATGGATGACGTAAACCGGATAGGAGATGTCGCCCAGGAACTTGCACACGCCGGCCGTAGCGCGGTCGGTGGCTTTGCCCGACGCCCCGAGCCATACCAAAAACGGAAAAAGCACCACGACACACAGCGAGTCGTAGAGTCCATTCGTCCAAAGCGACTCGCTGTCGCCTACGTAGGGCACGAGGAGCAGCGCAACGACCGCGAGACTGCAAATCCAGAAGGCGCCCCTGATTGGCACGGGGCGGAAAACGCGCGAGAGGAGCAGGCCCATCGGGAAGGCGAACAACATGCGCAGCAGGCCGCCCGGGAGGTTCCAGTCAGCGAGGGACCACCCTACGCCGAGGTGTCCGTATCCCGAGCCGTTGCCCACGGCGAACGCCACCAGCGAAAGGCCTGTCAGGGAGACGAAAGCCGCGAGCCACCGCGTCGAGAGGCGCCGCAGGAAGAGTGCATAGCAGAGGTTGCCGATGTATTCGAAGAACAACGACCATGTGGGGCCGTTGAGCGGGTACATTTCGCCGTTGCCCCGCACCTCGGGGCCCGAACCGGGCAGGGCGGGGATCAGGAAGAGGTGCAGCAACAGCGAGAGCAGCACCAGCGAAAAGGCCACGTGCGTGCCGTTCCACTGTTCGCACCCCTGGATACAGAAGGTCACGGCCCCCAACACCGCCCCGAGCACCACCATCGGGTGCAGGCGGATGAGGCGCCGCTTGACAAAGCCCGCGAAGGTCAGCGTCCGCTTTTTCCATCGGTCGTCGTAGGCATAGCCGACGACGAAGCCAGAGAGGATGAAGAAGAAGTCGACAGCCAGGTAGCCGTGGTTGAACCGCTGGTCGAAGGGGCTCGTCGCAAAGCCCTCGAAGACGTGGTACCAGATCACGACCAGCGCCGCGACGCCGCGCAGTCCGTCGAGCAGTTCGTAGTGGGGTTTGGTGTCCGCAAAGGCTGCGGAGGAGATTTTCTGCATGGTTTCTTGCTGTTTTCGGATTGGGGTCTTATGACGGCCCAAAAATAGGAAACTTAGACGTCCCGGCATTTGTCCTGTGTCAAATTCCGACGCTCCGTGCGACGTTCTCCCGAACGAATGCGGCTCAGCGTCGAGAGCGTGATGCCCAGGTACGAGGCGACATACCCCAACTGGGCACGGCGGCATACGTCCGGGAACTGCCGGCAGAAGGCTTCGTAGCGCTCCCGGGCAGGAAGCGTAAGCCGCTCCTTGTGCGAACGGTGCAGCCGCCGGTATTCGTTCTGGTGGATGATCCGGCCCCAGTTGGCCAGTTCGAGGTTCGTCTCGAACAGCCGCCGCAGGTCGCTCAGCGCAATGCGGTAGGCTTCGACCTCCTCGAGCGTCTCGACAAATTCCTCGCTCGGCTTGCCATAGTAGAGCTCGTCCATGCTGAAGACAATGCCGCCCTCGGTCGAAAAGGAGGTGGTGATCTCCTCGCCGTTGACCAGCCAGAACGAACGGGTCATCCCCCGTTCGATAAAATAGGCCGCATGGCAGAACCCGTCGGCTTGCACCAGACGGTATCGCTTCGGGAAAAAGCACGGCTCCACCTGTTCGCGGAGCGTCCGTATCGTCGATTCGGAGATCGGGCACAGCGCCCGCATTCCGTTGATAATATTCGTCATATCGGGTTGCAGTCGGAGATCGCAGTAACGATCCGCCGGGGGCCTTTGCCCGAAGCGGCGTCACCAACGTTCCGATGTCACCCCTAAAATAAGCATAATTTTCGGAATCTGCAATGCCGCGAGTCCGGCGACAGGCCCGAAAACGACGAAGCGGCCGGCAACACGATGTTGCCGGCCGCTTCGATTCGCGCGCCAGTCGCGCTCCCTCCCGGCGGTTCACTCAACCGCACGGAAGGGCGTCTGCTCATCCCCCGTCCATTCGTACAGGTGCACCGTGCTGCTCTGCTCCCCGTGTTCGGATCGCGCCTCGTGCGAAATATAGAAATAGCCCCCACCGAGCGGGCACAACCCCGTCGTGCCCCAGGGAAAATCCCAGCCGCGGATGCCGTTCTCCTCCTTGCCCGCCGGCAAAAGCGACAGCACCTCCCCCATGACCGGGCCGTCGGTCCCGATCAAAGGCTCACGGCGCGGTGCGGCACTGCCGTCGACCACGAAGAGCGAATAGTTGGGATAGCACGACTTGCTGCCGCGGTAGACCGCCATGTAAAAGTTGCCCGACGCAGGGTCGTAGGCCAGGTTCTGCACCCCGTAACGTGTATTGCCCGTGCGGACAAAATATTTACCCGCAGGCGCCGGAGGACCGCTCCGGTGCAGGTTCTCCTGCGACAGCGGCGCCTCATAGCGGTGCCAATCCTTCGTATCGTAGGCCAGCAGCACCTGGTAGTCGTTGTCGTGCCGGAGCGTATCGCCATAGATGCCATAGGCCACGTAGAGCAGGTTTCCGCGCCGCGTGCCCATGAGCGGACCGAACGTCACGCCGTCGATGCCCGAACAACCGAACCGGTGCTCACGCACGCTGCCGCCGTCGGTCACCTGCGCCCGGTAGTCGGCAACCGCCTCGCCTATGTAAACCGTCGTCATCACCCGGTCGCGCTCGGCATCCATACCGGGGCGCGTGATCCGGTCGACATCGAAAATCGCAACGTAGAACCCCGTCCGGTCGGATGCTTCAACCTCCGCAGCGTCACGCTCCGTGAGCTTGCTCCGGATGCCTTGGCCGATGGCGTCGTCCTTATACTCCAGCGATCCGTAGACCCGCCCATCGTCGGGATTCATCGTCAGGCACCCAAGATGGCCCGTCAAACCGTCGACACTCCCGATCAACCGCCCCTGAAGGTCGAATTTCAGCAATTGCGTCGTAAACGAAAAATAGATATGGCCCCGTTTCAGGTCAACGGCTATGCCCTGCACATGGAACGGGCCGCGATCCCCCGTCGCGATCGTCCGCGGCAGGGCCCCGAGCTCCGGGCAGCGTCGCTCCCGGCGTCCCGGTCCGGCGTCCGACGCATACTCCCCGGAAATCCTGTCGGCGGGTTCCGTCGCCACAACGCCCGAGGGCCATACGGCCGCAACGGCCAGGAACAATTTGAAAATTTGTCCGATATTCATTTCAGAAATGACAAAACTGTTTTTATGTTTCAAACACCTAACAAATATATACAAAAAGAAATGAAAATACATAAAAAGGAAATTCCCGCCGGGGCGGGAATTTCCTTCGGTCGTCCGTCTACAACGAGGCCACGAACGATTCGAGGGCCTCGAGGTCGACCTCCATCGGATGGGAGAAAGAGGGTTTGTCGGAAAGCCCCGCAAGCTGCGGCGGAAGCGGAACCTTCGAGCCCGTCACGGAGGCGATCACCTCACCGAATTTCGCAGGATGCGCCGTTGAAAGGTAGAAGCCCGGAGCATCGTACGCCACGGAGGCGGCATACCCCACCGCACTGTGGGGATCGGACCGGTAACCACAACGCTCATACAACGTATCAATCGTCCGCCGGATCATCGCATCGTCACAGCGGAATCCGTCCAGTTCCCGTTGCAGAGCCGACTCATCGCCGCCGCACAGCCAGACCATGCGTTCGAAATTGCTCGGATTGCCCACGTCCATCGCGCTGGCCGGCGTCGCTACCGACGGCCGGGGACGGAAAACGCCCGTCTGCAGGAACTCGGGAACCACGTCGTTGACGTTCGAGGCCGCCACGAAGCGTTTCACTGGAAGCCCCATGCGCTGAGCAAGCATTCCGGCTGCCAGGTTGCCGTAATTGCCACTCGGCACGACGACAGTCGGTCGGTCTCCGCCCGTGGCACGCCGCCAGGCGCAATAACCCCAGAAGTAGTAGAACGCTTGGGGAATCCACCGCAACAGGTTGATCGAGTTAGCCGACGTGACCGAACAGCGGCGACGAAACGCCTCGTCGGAAAAGGCCTCCTTCACGAGCCGCTGACAGTCGTCGAAACTCCCCGCAACACGCAGCGCGTGGATGTTCCCCCCGAGCGTCGTCATCTGGCGCTCCTGAAGGCGGCTGATCCGGTGGTCGGGGTACAGCACCACGACGTCGATCCCCGGAACACCGTAAAAACCGTGGGCGACAGCGCTCCCCGTATCACCCGAGGTCGCCGTGAGAATAGTCAGCCGCTCCCCGCCCGCCAGCAGGCCCAGCGTACGGCCCATGAATCCCGCGCCGAAATCCTTGAAGGCGCAGGTCGGCCCGTGGAAAAGTTCGAGCGTATAGCGGCCCCGCCCCACCATGCGCAGCGGAACCGGAAAATCGTACAGGTCGGACAACGAACGCTGCAACGCCTCCGCATCGAACTCCTCGCCGAAGAACAGTCCGGCCAGATAACCCGCCAGGGCCGCATAGGACTCATCGGCCAGGCGTTCGACCTGCGCCATGTCGGCCCGCGGAATACGTTCGGGAACAAAAAGGCCTCCGTCCGGCGCCAGGCCCATCATCGCAGCCTCGCGGAGCGAATAGCCCCGGGCGCGTTCGCGATCTCTCGTGCTGTAATAGTTCATGGTTTCTCCGTTTTTACGATTCGACGACCCGGGCTCCGGCATTCGACACGCGGCCCGCATAGACTTTGCTGCCGATGCCCAGATCGGCAAAATGGCGTTCCATGACCGATACGATACGCTCGGCCGTTCCGTAATCGGCCGCCAGGGCAAAGACCGACGGTCCCGACCCGGCGATGTTCATGGCCAGGGCCCCCAGTGCAAGGACCGACTCCTTCAGGCGGTCGTACCCCGGGATGAAGCCCTTGCGGTAGGGCTCGACAACCACGTCGTGCATCGAGCGCCCGATCAGCGACACGTCGCGAAGGGCGAAACCGGCGACCAGTCCGCCGACATTGCCCCACTGCGTCACGGCCTGCGACAGCGGAATCTCGCGCGGCAGGACAGCCCGGGCCTCCTTCGTGCTGACGACGATGTCCGGATGCACCACGGCGTAAAAGAAGTTGTCGGGAACCGGCAGCCGCACGATGTCGAACGGCTCGTACCCGCGGATCAGCACGACACCTCCCATCAGCGCCGGGCCCACGTTATCGGCATGCGCCACGCCGCCCAGCAGCGCCTCGCCCTGCATGGCGAACTCGACAAGCCGCTCGATCGGGAACGGCCGACCCAGCAGTTCGTTCACACCGTAAACCGCCGCGGCAGACGAGGCTGCGCTCGAACCGATGCCGCTGCCGGGCGCGATCTTCCGCAGAATCGTGACCTCGACACGAACCGGGTGTCCGTATGCGGCGAGCATCGCCCGGATAGCCGGCGTAACGACATTGTCGTCAAGGTTTTCCGGGAGGGAAATGCCGCTCCGGTTATGGATGCTCAACCCCTCGGCGCCCTCCTCCACGCCAATCTCCAGCAAGTCGCCGACGCCGTCGAGCGTCAGGCCCATCACATCGAATCCGCAACCCAGGTTGGCCACCGTGCCGGGGGCAAATATATTTATGTGTTTCATGACAAATCGTTTTTGATATTCGGAACTGTTGTTGACTGGCTCCGGGACCACCACGCGTCTTTCAAGACGCTGAAATCCGCGCGGATTCCGAAACAGGATGCGGGCCGACACGGCATCGCAATGCCTTTTCGTGTATAAATCGGATATGGACCGGAGTAAATTTCGACTCTTTACCGCTCCGGCAGCCTGGGCCGGACATGCATACTACGATGCGACGGAACAATAACTACCTGACCCCCACAGGGGTGGTGGTGGTGGTGGTGGTCGTAGTGGTCGTGGAGGTGGTCAGGACGATGTCCGACAGCACAAAAAGATGCCCGGAGCAACCATGGAGACGCCCCGATGCGTTTGCCGTACGATGCCGTATGTACCGTTCGTCCATCATGGGAGCAAATATAAGTCAAATATCCCGAATTTCCAAATTTCCTTATAAATTGTAACCCATAAAGGCAATAAAAAAATCATTTACCTATATAAATAATTTATCGGCATTGTGCAGAAAATCGCAAAAAGTCCCCTCCACATGTTTCCAACAGGGATTCAGAGAAGCAAAATCCCATTCAGGAAAGACCCAGCCGTAAGTTTCGGATTGCAACCAACACGATCCAAAACAATAAAAAACACGCAAAACAAACCCTGTCGAACTTCCAGATCGCCACGAATTTAAATTTTTTTAGGAAATTTCTTGTAAATACAACGAAATATCCCTAACTTTGAAACCGACAAAAACAAAAATTCGGCCAATGTTCGCCTCGACTCATTCGAATATCAACGTCACCAATCTGCTGCTCGTCGTCATTACTCGATAACGGGAGAAAGGTGATACGCATATCCGAACGAAAATACGAACCTTTCTCCCGTCCCGGAGGAAGGTTTTCTGATTTTTCAAGGACGTCCCGCCGAACCGCCGAAAACAACTACGGAGTATGAAACATTCTCTCAGAAGCGAAACCACTACCTCGGGCCGCCGAATGGCCGGAGCCCGAAGCCTCTGGCGTGCCAACGGAATGCGTGAAGAGCAGTTCGGACGCCCGGTTATCGGCATCGCAAACTCGTTTACGCAACTGGTGCCCGGACACGTACACCTGCACCGGATCGGTCAATTCGTCAAGGAGCGTATCGAAGCCCTCGGGTGCTTCGCCGCCGAGTTCAATACCATCGCCATCGACGACGGAATCGCCATGGGCCACGACGGAATGCTCTACTCGCTCCCCTCGCGCGACATCATCGCCGACAGCGTCGAGTACATGGCAAACGCCCACAAGATCGACGCCCTGGTCTGTATCTCGAACTGCGACAAAATCACCCCCGGCATGCTGATGGCCGCCATGCGGCTCAATATCCCCACGATCTTCGTGTCGGGAGGCCCGATGGAGGCCGGACGCATGGGTGAACGCAGCCTCGACCTGATCGACGCCATGGTCATGGCCGCCGACGACCGCTGCAGCGACGCCGAAATCGCCGAGGTCGAACGCTGCGCATGCCCCGGATGCGGCTCCTGCTCGGGCATGTTCACCGCCAACTCGATGAACTGCCTGACCGAAGTGCTGGGACTCTCGCTGCCCGGAAACGGCACGATCGTCGCCACGCACGCCAACCGCCGCCAACTCTTCGAGGACGCCGCGGCGCTCATCGTCCGCAACGCCGAACGTTACTATTTCGAGGGCGACGACCGGGTTCTGCCCCGTTCGATCGCCACGAAAGCCGCCTTCGAGAACGCCATGTCGCTCGACATCGCCATGGGCGGCTCGACCAATACCGTCCTCCATCTGCTCGCCGTGGCCCACGAGGCCGGGGTCGACTTCACGATGCAGGACATCGACCGCCTCTCGCGCCGCGTTCCGGTGCTCTGCAAGGTGGCCCCCAGTTCCCATTACCACGTCCAAGACGTCAACCGCGCAGGAGGCATCTTCGCCATCCTCGGAGAACTCGACCGCGGCGGGCTGCTCGACACGTCGGTCTACCGCGTCGACGGACGTTCGCTCGGCGAGGCCATCACTGCGTGCGACATCCTCAGCCCGACGGCTTCCGACGCCGCACGCCGACGCGCGCTGAGCGCCCCGGCCGGCGTCTATTCCCGCGAACTGGGATCGCAGGAGACCTACTACGACGCCCTCGACACCGACCGCACCGCAGGCTGCATCCGCGACATCGGCCACGCCTACTTCCGCGACGGAGGACTGGCCGTGCTGACCGGGAACATCGCCCGCGCGGGCTGCGTCGTAAAAACCGCCGGGGTCGACGAGAAGCTCTTCGTATTCCGCGGCGCCGCCCGCGTCTACGAGTCGCAGGAGCAGGCCATGAACGGAATCCTCAACGACGAGGTGCAGCCCGGCGAGGTGGTAGTCATCCGCTACGAAGGCCCCAAGGGAGGTCCCGGCATGCAGGAGATGCTCTACCCCACGTCGTACCTCAAGTCGAAGCACCTGGACAAGTGCTGCGCACTGATTACCGACGGGCGATTCTCCGGCGGAACCTCGGGCCTCTCGATCGGCCATGTCTCGCCCGAAGCCGCCGCCGGGGGCGAGATCGCCATCGTCCGCACGGGCGACGAGATCGAGATCGACATTCCCCGCCGCTCGATCCGCCTGCTGGTGGACGACAAGGAGATCGCAGCACGCATGGCCGCGCAGCAGCACTTCCGACCCGCACACCGCGAACGGGCGGTACCCAAGTCCCTGCGTGCCTACGCCTCGCTCGTCAGCTCGGCGGACCGCGGCGCCGTGCGCCTGCTCGACGACGAAGAGTAACGACCCCATCGCAATACCGTTTCAACCCGAATAACCCGATTCAACCATGAATACCTCTACCTCCGACGCGCGACAAACGGCCTCCGATCCCTGCATGAGCGGATCGCAGGCCCTGATCGAATCGTTCCTGATCGAGGGGGTCGACACCATTTTCGGATACCCCGGAGGCGCTATCATCCCCGTATACGACACGTTGTACGACTATCGCGACCGGCTGCGCCACATTCTTGTGCGCCACGAGCAGGGAGCCGTGCATGCCGCTCAGGGATATGCACGCGTCAGCGGGCGCGTGGGCGTCTGCCTGGTGACCTCCGGGCCGGGCGCCACGAACACCGTGACGGGACTCGCCGACGCCCTGATGGATTCCACGCCCCTGGTGCTTGTCACCGGGCAGGTGGGGTCGTCGCTCCTGGGGACCGACGCCTTCCAGGAGACCAACTTCGTCGGCATCACCCAGGCCGTAACGAAATGGAACTGCCAGGTCAAACGCACCGAGGATATCCCGGGCGCCATCGCCAAGGCATTCTACATCGCCCGCTCGGGGCGCCCCGGACCAGTGGTCGTCGACATCACCAAGGACGCCCAGTGCGGCATGGCCCCGTTCCACTACGACAAGATCACGGCCATACGCAGCTACATCCCCGTGCCGGATCCCGATCCGGAACGCCTTGACGAGGCTGCACGCCTCATCGACAACGCCCGGCATCCGCTGGTGATGGTCGGACAGGGGGTCATCCTCGGGAACGCCGAAAAGGAGCTGCAAGCCTTCCTCGAAAAAAGCGGAATGCCCGTCGCCTCGACCCTGCTCGGACTCTCGTCCGTACCCAGCGATTCGCCACAGTACGTCGGCATGCTCGGCATGCACGGAAACTACGGGCCCAATATCCTCAACCGCGACTGCGACCTGATCGTCGCCGTGGGCATGCGCTTCGACGACCGCGTGACGGGCAGCCCGGCCCACTTCGCCGAAAATGCCAAGGTCATACACCTGGAAATCGACCCCGCAGAGATCGGGAAGATCATCCCCGCGGACGTCCCCGTGGCAGGAGACGTGCGCGAAACCCTGCCGATGATTACCGAACGCATCGCACGCCGCGACCACAGCGATTGGATCGCCCAGTTCCGCAAGTGCGACCGCGTGGAGTATGACGCCGTAATCCGCCGCGCCATCCACCCCGAGAGCGGGCACATTCGTATGGGTGAGGCCGTCGACACGGTGGCACGCGCCTACGACAACGACGCCGTGCTGGTGACCGACGTCGGGCAGCAGCAGATGTTCGCGGCCCGTTACTTCGGGTTCCGTCGCACGCGCAGCATCGTCACCTCCGGAGGCCTCGGAACCATGGGATTCGGTCTTCCGGCCGCCATCGGGGCCAAACTCGGCGCCCCGGAGCGCGACGTGGTGCTCTTTGCCGGCGACGGAGGCCTGCAGATGACCATCCAGGAGCTGGCGACCATTCACCAGTCGCAGGTCCCCGTCAAGATCGTCCTGCTCAACAACTCCTTCCTGGGAATGGTCCGGCAGTGGCAGGAGCTCTTCTACCACAGCCGCTACTCGTTCACCCACATGGTCAATCCCGATTTCGCGTTCATCGCCCGCGGAAACGGCATCGGATACCGCTGCGTCGAACGGCGCGAGGAGCTCGCCGAAGCCGTCGCCGAGATGAAGGCCGCATCCGGCGCCTTCCTGCTCGAGGTGCGCGTCGAGTCCGAAGAGAATGTCTTCCCGATGGTTCCGGCCGGTGCCCCCGTGTCGGAGATCCGTTTCGAATAAACAGACCCCAGCCATGGAACAAGAGTACATCATTACCGTATTTTCGGAAAACAAGGTGGGTCTGCTCAGCCAGATCACCACGGTCTTCACCTGCCGCAGCGTCAACATCGAGAGCCTCACCACCTCGGAGTCGGCCATCCACGGCATCCACAAGTTCACGATCGTCGTGCGCACATCGCCCGAGCGGGTCGACCAGCTCGTCCGCCAGGTCGAAAAGCGCGTCGACGTCCTCCGCACCTTCGTCTATACGCCCGACGAAGTCGTGCAGCAGGAGATCGCCCTCTACAAGGTGACCCGCAGCCGCAACGTCGAACGGCTCGTCCGCGACCACAACGTCCGCATCCTCGAAATCGACCCCGACTACATCGTCGTCGAGAAAACCGGGCACAAGGCCGAAACCCAGGCGCTCTTCGAGTTGTTGCAGCCCTACGGCGTGCAGCAGTTCGTGCGCAGCGGAACGGTCGCCGTCAGCAAGTCCCAGCGCGAACGGCTCAACGAATACCTCGAAGAGTTCGAACGCCGTTACAAACGTGAAAAAGAAAAACACGCTACAAATACGAAAAACAGTTAACCTAAAATTTTATCACTATGGCAAAGATCAATTTCGGCGGCGTCGAGGAGAACGTCGTCACCCGTGAAGAGTTCCCGTTGGAGAAGGCCCGCGAGGTGCTGAAGGACGAAACCATCGCCGTCATCGGGTATGGCGTGCAGGGTCCGGGCCAGTCGCTCAACCTGCGTGACAACGGATTCCGCGTCATCGTCGGGCAGCGCAAGGGTTCGAAGAGCTGGGACAAGGCCGTGGCCGACGGATGGGTTCCCGGTGAGACGCTCTTCGAAATCGAAGAGGCCGCCGAACGCGGTACGATCATCCAGTACCTGCTCTCCGACGCCGGGCAGATCTCCGTATGGCCGACCATCAAGAAGCACCTGACCGCAGGAAAGGCACTCTACTTCTCGCACGGTTTCGGCATCACCTACAAGGAGCGCACCGGCATCGTGCCCCCCGCCGATGTCGACGTCATCCTCATCGCCCCCAAGGGTTCGGGAACCTCGCTGCGCCGCATGTTCCTCCAGGGCCGCGGCCTGAACTCGAGCTACGCCGTTTTCCAGGACGCAACGGGCCGCGCCATGGAGCGTGTCATCGCCCTCGGAATCGGCGTGGGTTCGGGATACCTCTTCGAGACCGACTTCAAGCGTGAGGTTTATTCGGACCTCACCGGGGAGCGCGGTACGCTGATGGGCGCTATCCAGGGCATCTTCGCTGCCCAGTACGACACGCTCCGCCAGAACGGACACACTCCCTCGGAGGCGTTCAACGAGACCATCGAGGAGCTCACGCAGTCGCTCATGCCGCTCGTTGCAGAAAACGGTATGGACTGGATGTACGCCAACTGCTCGACAACGGCCCAGCGCGGCGCGCTCGACTGGTGGAAGAAGTTCCGCGACGCTACGAAGCCCGTCTTCGAGGAGCTCTACGAGAGCGTCCGCAGCGGCAACGAAGCCCAGATCTCGATCGACTCGAACAGCAAGCCCGATTACCGTGCGAAACTCGAGGCCGAGCTCAAGGAGATGCGCGAGAGCGAGATGTGGCAGGCCGGTGCCGTAGTCCGCAAACTCCGTCCCGAGAACAACTGATCGTATGTGCGGATTCGTAGGACTATTTGACATCCGGCAGCCATCGGAGGCGTTGCGCACGCAGGTGTTGAGAATGTCGAAACAGATCCGGCATCGCGGCCCCGACTGGTCGGGAATCTACTGCGGCGACCGGGCCATTCTCTCCCACGAACGCCTCTCGATCGTCGACCCGCAGTCGGGCCGGCAGCCGCTCTACAGCAGTGACGGGAAGCTCGTGCTGGCCGTCAACGGCGAGATTTACAACCATCAGGAGATCCGTAACGAACTGGCCGGAGAGTACGAATTCCAGACCGGCTCGGACTGCGAGGTGATCCTGCCCCTCTACCGGAAAATGGGGCTCGCCCTGCTCGAAAAAATCAACGGCATCTTCGCCTTCGCGCTCTACGACATCGAGCACGACGAGTACCTCATCGCCCGCGATCCGATCGGCGTCATCCCGCTCTACATCGGCTGGGACCGCGAGGGACAATTCTACGTCGCCTCGGAGCTGAAGGCCCTCGAGGGAGTTTGCGCCACGATCCAGCCCTTCCTCCCCGGCCACTACTGGTCGTCGAAGGAGGGCAAGATGGTGCGCTGGTACAAGCGCGACTGGGAGGAGTACGACAACGTCAAGAACAACCCCGCCGACATCGACGCCCTGCGCGAGGCCCTCGAGGCTTCGGTCAAGCGGCAGCTGATGTCCGACGTACCCTACGGGGTGCTGCTCTCGGGAGGACTCGACTCGTCGATCATCTCGGCCGTGGCCAAGAAGTACGCCGACCGAAGGGTCGAGAGCGGCGGAAGTGAAGAGGCCTGGTGGCCCCAGTTGCACTCCTTTGCCGTGGGGCTCGAAGGGTCGCCCGACCTCGCGGCTGCCCGCAAGGTCGCCGAACACATCGGTACGGTGCACCACGAAATCCACTACACGATCCAGGAGGGATTGGACGCCCTGCGCGACGTGATCTACTACATCGAGACCTACGACGTCACGACCGTACGCGCTTCGACGCCCATGTACCTCCTGGCCCGCGTCATCAAGTCGATGGGGATCAAGATGGTGCTCTCGGGCGAAGGCGCCGACGAAATCTTCGGAGGCTACCTCTACTTCCACAAGGCCCCCGACGCCAGGGCTTTCCACGAGGAGACCGTGCGAAAGATCGGACGACTCCACCTCTACGACTGCCTGAGGGCCAACAAGTCGCTCGCAGCGTGGGGTGTCGAGGGGCGTGTGCCGTTCCTCGACAAGGAGTTTCTCGATGTGGCCATGCGGCTGAACCCCGAGGCGAAGATGGCCGGAAACGGACGCATCGAGAAGTGGGTGCTCCGCAAGGCCTTCGAGGATATGCTCCCCAAGGAGATCGTATGGCGCCAGAAGGAGCAGTTCTCCGACGGCGTGGGGTACGGGTGGATCGACACCCTGAAGCGCATCACCGCAGAGGCGGTCTCGGACCGCGAAATGGAGCATGCCGCCGAGCGTTTCCCGATCAACCCCCCGCAGAACAAGGAGGAGTACTACTATCGCTCGATCTTCGAGGAGCATTTCCCCTCGCAGACCGCCGCACAGTGCGTGCCGTCGATCCCGTCGGTGGCGTGCAGTACGGCCGAGGCGCTGGCCTGGGACAAGTCGTTCGCCAACTGCAACGACCCCTCGGGGCGTGCCGTGCTTGGAGTCCACAACACCGACCTCTCGCACGAAATCTGACCCGCCGGGTCGGAATCCCGCGACGGGAGGGTTTTCCCGGATGAAAAAGGCCGGCAGCCATGGGTTGCCGGCCTTTTTTTTGCGGCAACATGGGGCGGACGGAAGGTCCGCGGTCAAACAAAAGCCCGCAACGGGCAAGGTCCGGACGGGCAGAAGTCCGGGCAAGCGGGACTCCGCGGCAGCTAAAAGGCTCGGACAGACGGAAACCCGCAGCAGGCAGAAGGCTCGGGCGGGCATGAGGCTGGGCGGGCATGAGGCTGGGCGGGAAGTCTCGGGCGAACCAACGCAATGGCCGAGAACGGACTGCCCGGACAACACGGCGCACGACTCACTCTCCATATTATTTTCAACTGGGAACCGGGCCGCTCTGGCAGATTTTTATTATCTTTGCATGATGGGACCGCACTTCGCCCCGCCAACAACGACAAACCTTTAAGACCTCGATATGTACAGCCATGACAACCGGGTGGTCATCACCCTCGACGCCGGCGGCACGAACCTTGTTTTCGGTGCCATGCAGGCCAACCAGTTCATCGTAGAACCCATTACCCTGCCCTCGCACGCCGACCAGCTCGACAAGTGCCTCCAGACCATGGTCGAGGGCTTCGAAACCATCATCTCCCGCCTCGACACCAAACCCGTGGCCATCAGTTTCGCATTCCCCGGCCCGGCCGACTACCCCAACGGCATCATCGGCGGGTACCTGCCCAACTTCCCCTCGTTCCGCGAGGGCGTCGCCCTCGGCCCCTTCCTCGAGGCAAAGTTCGGAATCCCGGTATTCATCAACAACGACGGCGACCTGTTTGCCTACGGCGAGGCCCTCGGCGGCGCCCTGCCCGAAATCAATGCCCGGCTGCAGGCCCTGAACAGCCCGAAACGATACAAGAACCTCGTAGGATACACCTTCGGCACGGGGTTCGGCGTGGGCATCGTCGTTGACAACCGCCTCAACCGCGGTGACAACTCGTGCGTCGAGACCTTCTGCCTGCGCCACAAGAAATTCCCCGAGGTGATCGTCGAGGAGGGTGTCGCCGTGCGCGCCGTGAAGCGTGTCTACGGCGAGGCGTCGGGCAACATGAACCACGGGCTCGAGCCCAAGGACATCTGCGAAATCGCCGACGGCAAGCGTCCCGGGGACGTCGAGGCCGCCAAAAAGGCCTTCGCCGAGCTGGGCGAGATCGCCGGCGACGCCATGGCCACGGCCGTGACCCTGATCGACGGGTTGATCGTTATCGGCGGCGGCATCACGGCTGCACGCAAATGGATCATGCCGAGCCTGCTGCGCGAGCTGCGCGGCAAAATGCACACCCTGGCTGGCGAGGAGCTCAACCGTGTACAGATGAAGGTCTACGACCTGGACAACGAAGAGGAGTTCCGCGAATTCGCACGCGGGGCACAGCGACCGCTGAAAGTCTACGGCACGGACCGCTACGTGGCGTACGACCCGCAGAAACGCATCGGCGTCACGATCTCGAAACTCGGCGCGAGCCGCGCCATCTCGGTCGGAGCCTACGCTTTCGCCCTGAGCCAGCTCGATGCCCAAAACGCTTAACCGAAGCCATACAATAAGAAAAAACATACCATGTACAAGTTCCAACCGATTCTCAAATCCCTGATCTGGGGCGGGGAGAAGATCGCCCCTTACAAACAGATAAAGACCGAACTGCACAACATCGGCGAAAGCTGGGAGCTCTCCGGTGTCAAGGAGAACGAATCCGTGGTGGCCGAAGGGCCCGAAGCCGGGACGAAACTCCCCGACCTGATCGCCCGCCACGGCGCCGCACTGCTCGGTGCGGCGAATTTCGAACGTTTCGGCACCGAGTTCCCGCTGCTCATCAAGTTCATCGACGCCCGCCAGGACCTCTCGATCCAAGTGCACCCGAACGACGAGCTCGCCTGGGAACGCCACCGCTCGAAGGGAAAGACCGAGATGTGGTATGTCGTGGCGGCCGACAAGGGCGCCCACCTGCGCTCGGGATTCGCCAAACAGGTTACCCCCGAGGAGTATGAGGCCAGCGTCGCCGACAACACCATCACCGACATCCTGGCCGACTACAAAATCCAGCCCGGAGAGGTCTACTTCCTCCCCGCAGGCCGCGTCCACGCCATCGGCGGAGGATCGTTCATCGCCGAAATCCAGCAAACCTCGAACATCACCTACCGCATCTACGACTACGGACGCCTGGGTGCCGACGGGAAACCCCGAGAACTCCACACCGAACAGGCGAAGGGCGCCATCGACTACACGGTGCTGCCCGACTACCGCACGCACTACCGGCACGAATACGACCAGCGCGTCGAACTCGTCTCGTGCCCCTATTTCACCACTTCGCTCTACGACCTGACCCGCCCCCAGGAGATCGACCTCACGGCGCTCGATTCGTTCGTCGTAGTAATCTGCGTCGAGGGTTGCGGAACGATCACCGACGACCGCGGCGAAAAAATCCCGATCCATCGCGGCGAAACCGTCCTGGTGCCCGCCTCGGCACGCTCGCTGAGCGTCACACCCGACTCCTCGATGAAACTCCTTACCAGTTGGATCGCCTGACAACCAAGAGAAACAAAGCCCGTTTTTTCGACCGAAAAAAGCGGGCTTTTTCAAAATATCCCGTTGCAAATGTGCGTTCTTTTCCGTAACTTTGAAGATGTAACCTAATACCAACCTCAAACCGGAACGTCCTACAACATGAAAAAAGAGTTACTCGACATCGCTTCGCAATTCGAACTGGCCGCACCGATCGTTACCGTCGATTCGCTCGGCGACGGATTCATCAACGACACTTTCATCGTCCGCACCGAAGGCGATGCGCCGGACTATATCCTCCAGCGCAAGAACAAGAACATCTTCCCCGACGTGCCCGCCATGATGGAGAACATCCGCAAGGTCACGGACCACATCCGCCGCGGCGTGGTGGCAGCTGGCGGCGACCCGATGCGCGAGGTGATGACCGTAGTCCCGACCCGGGACGGGAAACTCTGTTTCGAGGACGCAAAGGGCGACTTCTGGGCCGTGACGGTTTTCATCGCCGACACAATCGCCTACAACAAGGCCGACTCGCCCGAACTGGCCCGCAAGGGCGGCGAGGGAATCGGCAAGTTCCAGGCCCAGCTGGCCGACTTCACCGAACCCCTGGCCGAGACGATCAAGGGTTTCCACAACATCCGCCACCGGTTCGTGCAGTGGGACGAGGCCCTCGCAAAGGACGCCGCCGGCCGCGTGAAGGAGCTTGCCGAGGAGATCGGATGGATCGAGTCGCGCCGCGGAAAGATGATGGAGTTCTGGAAAAAGGTCGAGGACGGGACGATTCCCACCCACGTGACGCACAACGACACGAAAATCAACAACATCCTCTTCGACAAAAACGGTGAGGTGCTCTGCGCCATCGACCTCGATACGGTGATGAACTCCACGTCGCTCAACGACTTCGGAGACGCCATCCGTTCGTATACGAACACCGGTGACGAGGACGACCGAGACCTCACGCGCGTCAGCATGTCGATCGACATGTTCCGCGCATACACCGAAGGGTATCTGTCACAACGTGCCCGGCAGCTCGTCGCCTCGGAGATCGACAACCTCGCCTTCTCGGCACTCTACATCACCTACGAGCAGGTACTGCGATTCCTGATGGACTACATCGACGGAGACACCTACTACAAGATCAAGTACCCGGAGCACAACCTCGTGCGCACGCATGCGCAGTACAAGTTGCTGCAGAGCATGGAGGAGCAGTACGACACGATGTGCAGGATTGTCCGCGAAACGGTAGAGAAATACAAATAGACAAACAGCCCCATGATGGAAATCAGAAAGATCGCGGGCATCACGCCCGAGGACAGGGAAGCCGTCGAGGCGGCCTTCGCCGGAGTGGAATCCCAGGCCATCGCCTGCTGCAACTGGCCCGCAGAGTTCCCCTACGCCCCGCAGGTCTCGTTCCGCATGTTCCACACGGGAGCCTGGCTGATGCTGCGTTTCGACGTCGCCGAGCGCTACACCATGGCCCGCGTGACGGAGGACAACGGACGCTCGTGGACCGATTCGTGCGTGGAGTTCTTCATCTCGCCCGACGGCAAGGAGTACTACAACTTCGAGACCACCTGCGCCGGACGCCTGCTGCTCGCATGGCACAAGTCGCGCCACGAGGCCGAACAGGCACCCCGGGAGGTCCTGGACGCGGTCAAACGCTATACGTCGCTTCCCTTCGGCGAGACCTTCGAGGAGCGCGTGGGCGACAACCGCTGGTCGCTGACACTCGCCATTCCGCCCCGGGCCCTCTTCCGCCATCGGATCGACGACTGGAGCGGTGCAAAAGCCAGCATGAACCTCTACAAGTGCGGAGACGAGCTCTCCCACCCCCACTTCCTCTCCTGGAAGTCGATCGAGACCGAAAAACCCGATTTTCACCGCCCCGAGTTCTTCGCCGAAGTCGCCTTCGCCCGATAAACCAGGAAAGCACAGCGTCGGATCGACAACATCGAAAATGAAAACAATAACATAACCGTATAAACCATGAACAACAAGTATTCACTTCCGAAAGACGGAGGACTGATTGCGGAATCGGCCCCCAGAGACATCATCCACCGCTACGAGAAGGTCCACACGCGAGTTTACGAAAACGAGTATGCCGGCGTGCAGTACGTGGCCGACACCATCGTCAAGGCAATCGACAACTACAATAAGGTGCATTGCTCGAACGGCGTCTATGAAGAGTCGCAACCCTTCGTCCTGGGACTGACTACCGGACAGACCCCTCTGGGCCTCTACCGCGAACTGGTAAAACGCCACAAAGAGGGACTCGTCAGCTTCCGCAACGTCACCGTATTCAGCCTCGACGAGTTCTACCCCATCAAGGCCACCGAACAGCAGAGCCGCAACTTCCGTATCCACGAGGAGTTCCTCAACCACATCGACATTCTCCCGGAAAATATCCATATCCCCGACTGTACGATCTCCGAAAAGAAAATCTCGGAGTACTGCGCCTCGTACGACCATGCCGTACGCAAGATCGACCTGATGATCATCGGCGTGGGTGAGGACGGGCAGATCGGATTCAACGAGCCCGGATCGTATGTACGGTCGAAAACCCGCCTCGTGCAGCTCACCTACAACACCCGCAAGATCCAGTCGGGGGCCTTCTACGGCCTCGAGAACACCCCCAAGATGGCCATCACGATGGGTATTGACACCATCATGCGCGCCAACCGCATCATCCTCATGGCTTGGGGCGAGAACAAGGCCCATATCATTCAGAAGGTCGTCGAGGGCGAGGTGACCAACCAGGTGCCCGCCTCGTGCCTCCAGAACCACTCCAACATCGAGGTCGTCATCGACGAAAACGCCGCACAGCTCCTCACCCGCGAGCAGACCCCCTGGATGGTCGGCCCCTGCGAATGGACCCCGAAGTTCATCCGCAAAGCCGTGGTATGGCTCTGCGGCGTGGTCAAGAAGCCCATCCTGAAGCTCACCTACAAGGATTACATCGAGAATTCGCTCGGCGAGCTGCTCGAACAGGGACGGACCTTCGACCAGATCAACATCGACGTATTCAACGACCTGCAGCACACCATCTCGGGATGGCCCGGAGGCAAGCCCAACGCCGACGACTCGACGCGCCCCGTCTCCTCGAAGCCCTTCCCGAAGCGCGTGGTGATCTTCTCGCCCCACCCCGACGATGACGTCATCTCGATGGGCGGTACGTTCATCCGCCTCGTACAGCAGGGACACGACGTACACGTGGCCTACGAGACCTCGGGCAACGTCGCCGTACATGACGACGTCGTGCTGCAGAACATCGACACCGCGCGCGAACTCGGGTACGGAGACCACTACGCCGAGGTCGAGAAGATCATCGCCGGCAAGAAGAAGGGCCAGCCCGAACCACGGGCACTGCTCAACCTCAAGGGCTCGATCCGCCGCGCCGAGGCCCGTGCCGCCGTGCGGTCGTTCGGACTCAACCCCGACACCAACGCACACTTCCTCAACCTGCCCTTCTACGAGACCGGAGGCATCAAGAAGGGGCAGCTCTCGGAGAAGGATACGCAGATCATCGTCGACCTCCTCCGCGAGGTGAAACCCCATCAGATCTATGCCGCCGGCGACCTGGCTGACCCCCACGGTACGCACCGCACCTGCATGGAGGCCGTGCTGAACGCCCTCGAGGTGGTGAAGGACGACGACTGGATGAAGGAGTGCCACCTGTGGCTCTACCGCGGCGCATGGATGGAATGGGACCTCGGCATGGTCGACATGGCCGTGCCCCTGTCGCCCGACGAGCTCATCATGAAGCGCCACGCCATCTACCGGCACCTCTCGCAGAAGGACATCATGCCCTTCCCGGGCGATGACCCCCGCGAGTTCTGGCAGCGCGCCGAGGAGCGTACGCAGAATACCGCCCGCCTCTACAACGAGCTCGGAATGGCCGAATACCAAGCGATCGAAGTATTCGTTAGAATGTTCTAAACAACCACAATACAATAAATTATGCGTTTAATCATCGAAAACACATCGCAGCAGGTTGCCCAATGGGCCGCGAACTACATCATCCAGCAGATCAAGGCCAAGGAGCAGGTGACCAAGTCGCCCTTCGTACTCGGACTGCCCACAGGGTCCACCCCGCTGGAGACCTATAAGGAGCTGATCCGCCGCCACAAAACCGGCGAAGTGTCGTTCAAGAACGTCATCACGTTCAACATGGACGAGTATGTCGGCCTCCCGGAGGAGCACCCCGAAAGCTACCACTCGTTTATGTGGAACAACTTCTTCAAGCACATCGACATCAAGCCCGAGAACGTCAACATCCTCGACGGAAATGCCGAGGACCTCGTGAAGGAGTGCGCCGACTATGAAGCCCGCATCGTCGAGGCCGGCGGCATCGACCTCTTCATGGGCGGCGTCGGCGAAGACGGGCACATCGCCTTCAACGAGCCCTTCTCGTCGCTCAACTCCCGCACGCGCCTCAAAACGCTCACGCAGGACACCATTCAGGTCAACGCCCGATTCTTCGGGGGCGACACCTCGCTCGTGCCGAAGACCGCGCTGACGGTCGGCGTCGGCACGGTACTCTCGGCCAAGAAGGTGCTGATCCTCGCCACGGGGCACAAGAAGGCCCGCGCCGTACGCCACGGTGTCGAGGGTTCGTACAACCACCAGTGGACGATCTCGGCCCTGCAGGTGCACCCCAACGGCATCCTCGTATGCGATGACGCCGCCGCCGAGGAGTTGCGCGTGGCAACCTACCGCTACTTCAAGGACATTGAGCGCGACAACCTGATCTGACGCCCGGATCGTTCGGGGAGGGCCGGGTGAACGCCCGAGTGAAATCCGGGTGGAGTCCGGGTGGAGTCCGACAATGGAAATCCGGGTGAAATCCGGCAACGTCGGGAAACGCCTCACTACGGCCACAACATCCCGCGACAAAATACGACTTCCCACGATGAAACGCCCTGCAACACGATGTTGCAGGGCGTTCATTTTTCGGCTGCAGCCCGGGAGGCATCCCCCGTCAGCAGAGCTACGCGCCACCCAAAAAGAACCCGCAAGGCAGGCAGGCTTTGCGGGTCCTTCCGGGCTGGCTACTAATCTCCACTCTCTTGCGCCGCCCGGGATAGGTATCGTTACCGTATTATTTGACCAGCATGATCTCGTCGATGCAGAAGTAGCTCGGGTCCGATGTCACATCGATGCCCTCGACCTTGAAGACCAGTTCGTCGATCTCGCCCAGTGACAGCAGGCTCACCTGGCGCCAGCCCGAAAGTTTCTCGCTGCCCGAAATCAAGGTCTCGGTCGTGCTGCCCGTCTCCGTGCCGTTCTTCTTGCCCGTGATCTTCACCTTGAAAAGCGCGTCATCGTTCCCGGAGAACCAACTGCAGACGTATGAGGAGTTGGCGATCCAGAGATGGTCCACCGTGCAAGGCTCGGAGAAGTTGATCGTCGGATACCCGGACTTGGTCAGGTATTCGGGCCAAGCCTCCGTCGGACTGTTTGAATCGAAGCATACGGCGTAGGTCGCAGTGTTGTTCGCACCGCCCTCGGCCCAAACGGAGAACTGCTGCTTGATCGGCGCATCCGAAACCGTCATGTCGGGATTGGCACCTAAGGCGATACCGCCCCACGAGCTGTATTGGGGATCGAAATAGGAGAGGAACTTCACCTTGCCGTCGGCCGTCGTGAAGAGTACGTCATCGAAGGTCTCCGTCACGCACGATGCCCCGCAGAAAGCGTTCTCATAGGTATAGTCGCCCCCAAGATTCCAAATATTCAGGGTCACGTCGCCCAATGCGACCTTCTTGCCGTCGGTAGCGATCATGTTTTCCGAAGGCTCGAACGAGATCACCTCGTATTTGGGAGTCTGATCGTCGTCCTTGTCATCGTTGCAGGCCACGAAGGCAGTGGCCGAAAACAACAAAACCAGCGAAGTGGCAAAAATTCTTTTCATCATTCCTTGTTATTTATAAATAAGTAAAACAAAAACCTTTCATCCCCACCTCCGAAAAGAACCTCTCCGCAACGAACGTCGCCTGCGTATGGCAACGTCACGCACGTCACAGCACACCCGGATACGGGACCTCGTCCCTTCTCCTGCTCTTTCGCCCGTCAAACTGCCGGCATGAAAAACCGAAATTTCCATGTCACGATGCTCCGTTCTCCGCAGATGCGCTCGAAAAAAGAGTCTTCCCGAAGGAAGTCGCATGGCAGGTCTTCTGGCTCGTCCCAGCCGCAGGGCCTTCCCAAACCTCGAGGTTCAGTGGCATCAGCGAATTGCGGCTGTTTGCGGGACTTACAGCAGCGGGAACTGCTGCCGATTCTCACGGCATTCCCATTTGATCACACCGGGCCGGCGGCCCTTTGTGAACCATGCGGTGACAAAGTTATAAAATAAATTTGTATCTTTGCACCCGGTTAACACAAATTTTGCGACATTATGAAGCACGCATACGTATTTCCCGGTCAGGGAGCCCAGGCCGTAGGGATGGGTAAGGACCTCTACGACAACGTCCCCGAGGCCAAAGAACTCTTCGAGAAAGCCAACGAAATCCTCGGTTTCCGCATCACCGACATCATGTTC
>DXGO01000038.1 GCA_019113885.1 Candidatus Alistipes intestinipullorum
GGTCGATTGTGCTGTTTTCGGGTTTGACAGCAATGGCTTGAAAGTCCTTCTTATCAAACGGCGGTATCCCGTGGACGATTTGTCTGCCGATGACCTCAAACTGCCGGGAGCGATGATCCTTGAAAACGAGACCCTTCAGGATGCGGCCGCCAGAGTGCTGAAAGAGAGTACCGGCCTGAGGAATATCTTTTTGAGGCAGACAACAATTTTTTCAGACCCTTCCCGGGTAAGCCCGCAAGAACTGGAGTGGATATGCCGATACCACAATATAACGACCCGAAGAGTCGTCACGGTGGGGTATTATGCGTTAGTCAAGCTCACGCCGGAGATTATTGCATATACCCGGCGGAATGGCGCCCGATGGGTGGAGATCGACATGGTGAGGCGTCTCATTATGGACCACATGGACATCCTGGGCAACGCCCTGGATATTCTCCAGAAAGAGTTCACCCACACGCCGATCGCATTTGAGCTCCTGCCCAGAAAGTTTACCTTAAGGCGTCTTCAGGACCTTTTCAGTGCGGTGCTGGGGATACACATCGACAGCGGGAACTTCAGAAAGAAGATTCTTGCTTCAGGGTTGGTGGCCGCGACCGGCGAATTTGAAACGAATGTGGCGCATAAGCCTGCACAATTCTACACATTTGACAAGTCCGCCTATAAAAAAGCCATGAAAGAGAAATTCAAACTCTATTTTCTGGACAACTGGTATTACTGACCGGACCGGTCTGCAAGGATCGGGAACAGGATCGCTGGAGCATTTTTATCGAAAAGATTTTACGCATATGAAAAGTCTGGGTATTGATATCGGATCATCATCCGTCAAGGTCTCCCTGCTGGATATTGAAACCGGGAAATGTGTTGCATCCTCTACCAATCCGTCGTCGGAGATGCCTATAAAGGCCCTGGAAAATGGCTGGGCCGAGCAGGATCCCCAAATGTGGTGGCAATATGTGTGTGAGGGGATCGGGAAGATCGGCAAGTCCAACCCGCTGTCGGAGGTGAAGTGCATCGGCATCACATACCAGATGCACGGACTTGTGTGCATCGGCGGCAATGGCCGTCCGGTCCGGGATTCGATAATATGGTGCGACTCGCGTGCGGTCGGCATCGGAAACGAGGCGATGGAGGGGATCGGCCGGGAGAAATGCCTGTCCCGTCTCCTGAACTCCCCGGGGAATTTCACCGCGTCGAAACTCGCCTGGGTGATACGCAACGAGGCGGAAACATTCGCAACGGTTGAGAAGTTCTTCCTTCCGGGCGACTATATCGCATATTGCCTGTCGGGTGATATCCATACGACCGAAACGGGCCTCTCCGAACAGATTCTTTGGGACTACAAGGAGGAGCGGAGGGCCGATTTCGTGGCTTCCTTCTATGGCATTCCTGAGAAACTGATCCCGGATACGGTGCCTGCCATCGGGATACAGACCCAGACCAGCAAGGAGACCGAGTCGCTGCTGGGCATTCCGGCCGGCACTCCCATATCGTACCGGGCCGGGGACCAACCCAACAACGCGTTTTCGTTGAATGTGCTGGACCCCGGGGAGATCGCTGCGACGGGAGGTACGAGCGGTGTCGTCTACGGGGTGACGGATGTCCCGAAGGCCGACCCCTTTTCCAGGGTCAACACCTTCGTGCATGTGAGCCATCGAAAGGAACATCCGAGATACGGAATCCTGCTCTGCATAAACGGTACCGGCATCATGAATGCCTGGATAAGGCGCAATTTCGCGGAGCGGCTTAACTATGATCAGATCAATGAACTTGCCGGTCAGGCGCCGGCCGGTGCCGATGGCGTATGCGTCCTTCCATTCGGAAACGGCGCTGAGCGCGTGCTGGAGAATCGCTTTACCGGGGCATCGGTGACGGGCCTTGATCTCAACCGTCACAGCCTTGCCCATGTGCTGCGTGCCACCCAGGAGGGAATCGCCTTCTCGTTCCGATACGGCATAGATATCATGAAGGAGATGGGGCTTCAGCCCAATGTCATCCGGGCCGGTAAGGCGAACCTGTTCCTGTCGCCGCTGTTCAGGCAGACGCTTTCCTCCGTTACGGGCGCCCAGATAGAACTTTACGATACGGACGGAGCCCTCGGAGCCGCGAGAGGGGCAGCCCTTGGCGCCGGTTTCTACAAGAGCCGGGAGGAGACGTTCGCCTCTCTGAATAAACTGGAGGTTGTCAGCCCCGCCGCTACCGAACAAGCGGTCCTGGAGAACGCTTACCGTAAATGGAAAGCGGAACTCGAGAAACGAATGTCCACCCTGTAAACAATCCGGTGGAGATATATCCAAAATCAAAGAGTTAATCACTAATCATAAAAACTACAGTTATGGCAACAAAAGAATTTTTCCCCAATCTGGGCAAGATCGCATTCGAAGGAACGGATTCCAAGAACCCGATGGCTTTCCACTATTACGAACCTGAAAGGGTGGTGTGCGGAAAGAAGATGAAGGACTGGTTCAAGTTCTCGATGGCATGGTGGCATACCCTCTGTGCCGAAGGTTCGGACCAGTTCGGGGGAGGGACAAAGAAATTCCCGTGGAACGAAGGGGCAACAGCTCTCGAACGTGCGAAGTCCAAGATGGATGCCGGATTCGAGATCATGCAGAAACTCGGGATCGACTACTACTGTTTCCACGACGTGGACCTTATCGAGGAGGGGAACAGCATCGAGGAGTACGAAAAGAATCTCAAGGAGATCACGGCATACGCGAAGCAGAAACAGGCCGAGACGGGCATCAAGCTGCTTTGGGGTACCGCGAATGTATTTGGCCACGCAAGATACATGAACGGGGCGTCGACCAATCCGGACTTCTCCACGGCGGCACGCGCGATGCTTCAGATCAAGAATGCCATTGACGCGACGATCGAGCTCGGCGGAGAGAATTATGTGTTCTGGGGCGGCCGCGAGGGCTACATGTCGCTGCTCAATACCGACATGAAGCGTGAGAAGGCCCATCTTGCGACCATGCTCCGCATGGCGCGTGACTACGCCCGCGGGAAGGGCTTCAAGGGCAACTTCCTCGTGGAGCCGAAACCCATGGAGCCCATGAAGCATCAGTACGATGTGGATACGGAGACGGTTATCGGGTTCCTGCGGGCCAACGGCCTTGACAAGGACTTCAAGGTCAATATCGAGGTAAACCATGCGACCCTCGCAGGGCACACCTTCGAGCACGAGCTCCAATGTGCGGTGGATGCCGGGATGCTGGGATCGATCGACGCGAACCGGGGCGACTACCAGAACGGATGGGATACGGACCAGTTCCCGATCGACCTCTATGAGCTGGTCCAGGCGATGTTGGTTATCATCCGCGGCGGCGGTCTCCAGGGCGGCGGCACGAACTTCGATGCCAAGACGCGGCGCAACTCAACGGACCTTGAGGATATTTTCATCGCACATATCTCGGGAATGGACACCATGGCCCGGGCGCTTCTGATCGCAGCCGACATCCTCGAGCATTCGGATTATGAGAAGATGCTCTCCGGAAGATATTCGTCCTTCGACTCGGGAGCCGGAAAGAAGTTCGAGAATGGTGAGATGACGCTTGAGGAGGTGGCTGAATACGCACGCAAGAACGGGGAACCTGCCACAATCAGCGGCAAGCAGGAGCTCTTCGAGGCTATCGTTAACCTTTACATCAAATAGGAACCATGAACTCCACAGGCCAAAGCAAAGCCTATCTGTTTTCGATAGTGCTCATTGCTATAATAGGCGGTCTGCTCTTCGGATACGACACGGCTGTCGTATCCGGAGCCGAGCAGGCTCTTGACCGGTTCTTCAGATTGGCCCCGGACTTTACATACACCAAACTGTTACACGGGTTTACCGCATCGAGTGCGCTTATCGGCTGTGTGATCGGAGGAGCCATCTCGGGTTTTCTCGCCTCCTCGGTAGGAAGAAAGAAATCGCTTCTGATTGCCGGAATGCTGTTCTTCGTATCGGCGGTCGGCTCCTGGCGACCTGAGAGCGGAATCCTTCCCTACGGGGAACCCTCCCTTCCCCTGCTTGTGGCCTTCAACTTCTACCGAATCATCGGAGGTATAGGCGTGGGACTGGCTTCGGCCATCTGCCCGATGTACATTGCCGAGATATCGCCGGCCAAAATCCGGGGGACCCTGGTATCCTGCAACCAGTTCGCCATCATTTTCGGTATGCTGGTCGTCTATTTCGTGAACTACCTGATCCGGATCAACCTGGCCGATACGCAGGAGGCAATACAGGCGGCGATGGTGGAAATCGGATGGCGCAGGATGTTCCTCAGCGAGGCATTCCCGGCCGGAGCATTTTTCCTGTTGGTGTTCCTGGTGCCGGAGACCCCGCGTTTCCTTGTCATGAAGGGGAAGGAGCAATCGGCCATGTCCATCCTGACCCGCATCAACGGCAAAGAGGAGGGTTCGAGGGTCCTGAACGAGATCAAGGACAATATTGTTGAAAAGAAGGAGAAGCTGCTGTCGTATGGCATCAAGGTCATTATCGTCGGAGCCCTGCTCTCATTCTTTCAACAGGCCATCGGAATCAATGTGGTGCTTTACTATGCACCCCGGATTTTCGAAAATCTCGGTGCCAGCGGAGACTCGTCCATGATCCAGACCGTGGTGATGGGTGTCGTGAATATCATCTTTACCCTTGTAGCCATATTCACGGTGGACAAGTTCGGGCGGAAGCCGTTGCTGATCATCGGGTCCGTCGGCATGCTGGTCGGCATGCTGGCCCTTGCCATGTTCTCGTTCCTGGACCTGATAGGTGTTGGCGCCCTGGTGTTTATCATTATCTACACGGCCTCTTTTATGATGTCCTGGGGACCGATCTGCTGGGTGTTGATCTCGGAGATTTTCCCGAACACCATCCGTTCGCAGGCCGTAGCCATTGCCGTATCCACGCAGTGGATTTCGAATTTCCTGGTCTCCTCGACCTTCCCGTCCCTGAGCGAGTGGAGTGTAGGCGGCACCTACCTGATTTATGCGATCATGTCGTTGCTGTCTGCCGTCTTCGTCTGGAAATTCGTTCCCGAGACGAAAGGCAAGTCTCTGGAGGAGATGTCCAAGCTCTGGAAAAAATAGCGAGTCCTGTTGTTGAAAGCGGGGGATTTCTGGAGTGTACTCCGGAAATCCCCCGCTTTTTTTTGTGCCTGCATACACTGTTCTTCCCGGCTTATTTTCCCCTTCTCCCGAGAGGCCTACCGTTTCCGAAGGCTCTCGCAGTATGCCGTAGGGGTCATTCCGGTCTGTTTCCTGAACATCCTGCTGAGGTGCTGCGGATACTCGAAACCGAGCCCGTATGCCACCTGTGCGATGCCGGCTCCGGTTGCAAGTTGGTTCTTTGCCCGCTGAATAACGTATTGGCGGATATGGTTGCCGGCCGTCTCGCCGGTTGTTTTTCTGATCATGTCCCCGAAATAGTTGGGCGACATGCACAGTTGTTCGGCACAATACTGGACGGTGGGCAGTCCGAGTGATAGTTGCCGGTTTTCGTCGAAGTAGTCCCGCAGCAGGCTGTCGAACTTCATCAGCGTGTCCGAGTTTTCCAGTCTTCGGGTTAGGAACTGCCGGTTGTAGAAACGCTGGCAGAAATTCAGTACCAGCCCGATATAATTCACGATAATGGCATCCTGCACGGCATCGCGCTTGTGTTCGATTTCGTTCTGGATTTGCCGCATCAGTGAAACAAGTACATCGTGTTCCTCGTCGGTCATGTGCAGCGCCTCGTTGATTCGGTAGTCGAAAAACGAATATTCCCGGATTGCCCTTTCCAAAGGCGTCCCATGCAACAGGTCGGGATGGAAAAGCAGGGCCCATCCCGTCAGATTGACCTGTTCGCCGTTGTCCTCCTTCCCGCCGACCTGCCCGGGAGCCACGCAGATGACCGTTCCCTGCTTGTAGTCGTACTTCCCGCATCCGTATTCCAGGTCTATGTCGGCCTCGTCGTGGAAGAAAATGCCGTAGATTCCGTAATTGTTCAGGCTGTGGCGTACGGGCGACACCTTTTCGAAATCGATGACTCCGACCAACGGATGGCGGTCGGCGGCTCCCACATAGTGGCTGTAATCGCTTACGTTATTCACCTTTAATATCTTGCTCATGGATCCCGTGATGAATGGTGCTCGATTGCAAAAATAAGATTTTCCATTCAAACCTCCGAAGGATGCCATACGAAAATCGGTAAAATGAATACAAGCATTCCGCATATCGACACGTCTTCTTCATGGCTAATCCTTAACTTTGTGATACGAAAAAGAGCCAGAGATATGACCCGGAGTGAGGACATTCCCGAAGCGATATATGCCGATGAAATCGTAAGTTTTCTTGCCGGACGCTACCATACTACGCCACAGGCGGTGCTGCAACGTTTTTTCGAGCAGTGCGATCCGGCCTCGATGCCGGAGTCGGCAGCGTTTCGACTGGAGGAGAACGA
Source organism: Candidatus Alistipes intestinipullorum (assembly GCA_019113885.1). GTDB lineage: Bacteria > Bacteroidota > Bacteroidia > Bacteroidales > Rikenellaceae > Alistipes > Alistipes intestinipullorum. The sequence continues at coordinate 6,419 of DXGO01000038.1, forward strand.
AATGGCCATTCTGCGGGACATGCTGGAGCGCGATTCTTCGCCGCGGCATGCGAATCCGGGCGGGCGACGATGAACGGGTGAAGATAAAAAACTGCATACCATGACCATCGAAGATTTCAAGGAGTATGTCAAGGGGCGCAAGGCCCTCGATACGGAGGAGATACACCGCCTCATGGACGAGATGAGCAACGAGGCCCGCCGTGTGACGTTTCGGCTGAATACGGCTTATCATACGCCCGACGAGGTGCGGGCGCTGCTTTCCGAGTTGTTCGGCTACCGGGTGCCGGAGACGCTGCGCGTGTTCCCGCCCTTTTATGCGGATTTCGGCAAGAACATCACGGTCGGCGAGCATGTCTTTATCAATGCCTGCTGCCACTTTCAGGACCATGGGGGCGTGACGCTCGGCGACGGATGCCAGATCGGCCACAACGTCGTATTTGCGACGCTCAACCACGGAATGCGGCCCGAGGAGCGCAGCCATACGTGGCCGGCCCCCATCGTCCTGGGCCGGAATGTCTGGGTGGGCTCGAACGCCACCATTCTGCAGGGGGTCACCATCGGCGACAATGCCGTTGTGGCGGCAGGTGCAGTCGTAACGAAGGACGTGGCGGCGAATACGGTCGTGGGCGGAGTCCCGGCAAGGTTTATCAAGGGCCTCTGAAAAGACGGGCCGGAATGTTCAGGACGATCGTATGTATTGTGCTGCTGGCCGTTCTGCTGTCGTGCGGCATGTCGGACCGGAAGGTCGCAGAGCGGCAAAATAAGACGGGGATGGAAAAGAAAAATATCGGGAACAGCCGGGAACCCTGCCCGCTGCCGGTTCCGGTAGTCGGGTCGGAGGTACCCGGCCCGTGTCCCGGACTGGACGGCAAACCGGGCCAGTGTGCCAAGGAGCGGATGGCGGCCGACGGCATTGTACGGCTGTCGAGGATCGAGGTTTATCCGGAGTATCTCGAGGAATATATGGAGTATGCGGTCGAGGTTGGCGAGGTGTCGTTACGGACCGAGCCGGGGGTACTGACGATGTATGCCGTTGGCGAGAGGGAGAATCCCTGCCGGATCACCATCCTCGAGACTTATGCGAGCCGCGGAGCCTATGAACGGCATATCGCGTCGGACCATTTCCGGCGTTACAAACAGGAGACGCTCCACATGGTCAAATCGTTGGAGCTCACCGACCAGACGCCGCTCAACCCTGACAGCAGGATCGTAAATTTCATCCAATAACCGGAATAATTATGAAAAAATTTCTTTTATTTGTACTATTCAGCATTTTAACATTTCATGTTATGGCACAGGAGAAAATCGTACAGACAGCGGGGCGCGACCAACTTGGCGGGTTTGCGCCGAAGTTTGCGGAACTCAACGACGACGTGCTTTTCGGCGAGGTGTGGAGCCGCACCGACAAGCTCGGGTTGCGGGACCGCAGCGTGGTGACGGTCACGTCACTCATCAGCCAGGGAATTACGGACCATTCGCTCGTTTTCCACCTGCAGTCGGCGAAGAAGAACGGCATCACCCGTACGGAAATCGCCGAGGTCATCACCCACATCGCCTTTTATGCCGGGTGGCCCAAGGCGTGGGCGGCCTTCAACCTCGCCAAAGGCGTGTGGGCCGAGGATACGGCCGGCGACGATGCCCTGAGTGCGTTCCAGCGGGAGATGATCTTTCCCATCGGCGAGCCGAATACGGCCTACGCCGCGTACTTCACCGGGCGGAGTTACCTTGCCCCGATTTCGCGGGAGCAGGTCAGCGTCTCCAACGTGACTTTCGAGCCCCGCTGCCGCAACCACTGGCACATCCACCATGCGACACGCGGAGGCGGCCAGATGCTTGTCGGCGTTGCCGGCCGGGGCTGGTATCAGGAGGCGGGCAAACCGGCCCAGGCGATTCTGCCCGGCACGGTCATCCACATTCCTGCCGGCGTGAAGCACTGGCACGGGGCAGCCGCCGACAGTTGGTTCGCGCACCTGGCGTTCGAGATCGCCGGGGAGGAGTGCTCCAACGAGTGGCTCGAACCCGTGTCGGACGAAGCCTATGACGCACTTCAAAAATAATATTTCTATCTCATGTATAAATTCCTATCGGTATGGCTGTCGGTCGTCGGCCTGGCGACCGCAGCCTGCGCGCAGCAACAGCAGAACATGAACGGTATGCAATCGGATCACAAAATTCTCGTCGCCTACTTTTCGGCGACCGGTACGACTGCCCGTGTCGCGGAGACGTTGGCGGATGTGACGGGCGGGGAGCTCTATGCCATCACGCCTGTCGAACCCTACACGAGCGCCGACCTCGACTGGCATGATTCGCAGTCGCGCAGTTCGGTGGAGATGAACGACCCGGCGTCGCGCCCGGCGATCCGGGCCAAGGCGGGGAGCGCCGACTACGACATCATCTTCCTCGGTTATCCCATCTGGTGGGACCTTGCGCCGAGGGTGGTCAATACCTTTCTCGAGAGCCTCGATCTGAGCGGACGGACGGTGATCCCGTTCGCCACGTCGGGCAGCAGCAGCATCGCCAACAGCGCTGCGGAATTGAAAAAGAGCTATCCGGCCCTGAAGTGGCGGGAGGGGAGGTTGCTCAACCGGGCCACCGAAAAGACCATCCGCGAGTGGGTCGGCAAATTGGGATTGTGACCATTTGATCTTCGGATGGCCGGACACCACCCTGCGGATTGCCGTTCCGGGATCGGCCGGTTCCGGCGACCTGCGGGGCGGCTTCCGTTTTTCGGCGGCAGGGGAGTCCCGATGCCGCTGGAAGAGCCCCGTGGGGGAGGGAGCTGTTCGCGGTGACACTCCGAAAAACGGGACCGCCGCCCCGAAAGCCGCGGCGCCGCATTCCCCGACCTTCCGCTCCGGCCCGGAAACGGAGGTGCCGGATGGACCGGGGCTGTGAATGCCGGGGTCCGATTCGGAATCACTTCGTTGTTTTTGTGTATTCCGTTGTTTTTTTGTTCTTTTTTGGACCTGAAAATTTGTTTTTCCGAATTTTATCCGTAATTTTGAACCGTTGATTTAACCGGTTAAAGAACTTTTTTTAACTTCCGACAGATCCGATGGGTGTGTTGCTTAAAGACGTAGCGAAGGCCTTGAACCTTTCGAAAGCCACTGTGTCGTGGATCCTCTCCGGCAAGGGGGACGAGAAGGGTTTCAGCGAGGCGACCATCAAGCTGGTCAAGGAGACGGCGGCCAAAATGGGGTATTCGCCCAATTTGCTGGCGCGGAGCCTCTCGCTCGGTACGACACATACCGTCGCCCTGATTATCCCGGCTATCGGCGACACGTTCTATTCGCAGATGGCGCAGGCTGTCGAGAAGCAGGCCCACCAGCGCGGATATACCCTCATAATCAGCAGCTCGGAGAGCAATGCGGACAAGGAGCGGCGTTTGATTTCGGCGTTGCGGGCCCAGCAGGTCGACGGATTGATCATCGCCCCTTCGAAAGGGGAGGATTCGGCCATCCGCCGCATGATAAAGGACCACTATCCGTTTGTGTTTATCGACCGGTATTATCCCGAGCTGGAGACCAACTATGTGATTGTCGACAATGAAGGGAGTAGCCGTGAGATTGTGCAGCGGTTGATTGGGGACGGGTGTCGCAGGATTGCGCTGATGACGACAGATACGCACCTGTATGTGATGAGCCGCCGTACCAACGGGTACCTCGCGGCGCTCAAGGAGGCCGGTATTGACGTCGATCCCTCGCTGTGTGTCGGGTTGGACCGGGCGCGTTACCGGGAGGCAATCGTCGAGGAGCTGGATGCGTTGCTGGCGCGCTGTCCCGATGTCGACGGGTTCTTTTTTTCGACGCATTACCTTGCCCTCGAGACGATCAGGTATTTCATCAAACGGGGGATCGATTATCGGAAGCGTTTCCGTTTTGCCTGTTTCCACACGACGGCGGCGCTTGACATTCTGGCTCCGGAGATGTATGTCACGCTGATGCCGATCGAGAAGATGGGTACCATGGCGGTGGACATCCTGCTGGATAACATCGCCTCGAAGGAGGATTACCGACCGCAAGGTGTTGTTCTTGAAAATACGATTCTCTCGTGAATCCTTTTTCAGGCACAAGTTTAACCGGTTAAATAACAGTATGAACCCAAACTTGACCATTCCCGAACCCGCGCCGGGATCGGGAGTGGATTGAAAATGTATCGCACATGAACCGAAAAACCTCCGTTGCCGGGCTGCTGCCCGTGCTGTTCAGCTTCTTTGTCATGGGCTTCGTCGACGTGGTCGGCGTGGCGACCAGCTACGTGAAGTCCGACTTCGCGTTGAACGACCGCATTGCGAACCTGCTTCCCATGATGGTCTTTTTGTGGTTTGCGGTCTGCTCGCTACCGACGGGCATGCTGATGGGGCGCATCGGCCGGAAACGGACGGTCATGGCCAGCGCCGCTGTGACCTTCGTGGCCATGCTGCTGCCGATGGTCGCCTATTCGTTCCCGGTCGTACTGACGGCCTTTGCCCTGCTGGGCATCGGCAATACGATGCTCCAGGTGTCGCTCAACCCGCTGCTTGCCGACGTGGCCGGGGCGTCCCGCGCGACGAGCATGCTGACGCTCGGACAGTTCATCAAGGCGATCTGTTCGATGCTCGGCCCGGTCCTGGTGGGTGTCGCGGCGGGTGTCTGGGGCAACTGGCGGTTGATCTTCCTCCTGTATGCTGGAAAATCCAGTGTAAGCTGCCCCCTAAAACCAAAGCGATTCTACCCCCTTAAAACATTCAACAATGCCCCCTTAAAAAGTCTTGACCGATGGGGTTATTATTATTTTAGTTTATTTCCCTCTGTATG
>DXGO01000039.1 GCA_019113885.1 Candidatus Alistipes intestinipullorum
GCGGCACGATTCGCACTCGTTGCACGCTTCGGCGCCGTGGGGCGAGAGACAGTTGATGGCCTTGGCGAAGATCCGCGCGCAGGTGGTTTTCCCGACGCCGCGGGGCCCGCAGAAGAGATAGGCGTGAGCCAGCTGTCCGCGCTCGATGGCATTTTGGAGCGTGGAGGTGATATGTTTCTGCCCGACGACCGAACGGAAGGTCGCGGGGCGGTATTTGCGTGCGCTGACGATGAAATCACTCATGGTGTTGCAAAGATAGAAATATTATTCTTATTTTGGAGCCGGGGAACGAAATTCTGCGGTTTCGGGTCTTCGTCCGGGACGTTTTTCCGGTCGGGGGCGCGGGATTGGCGGACGGGATTCCCCGACCGGGGGCGGGATGCCGGTTGCGGCCGGAGCCGCGGACCCGGGAGCAGTCAAACCTTCAAAACATTACGGACCTTATGAAAGGATGGATTCGAATGGGAGCAGTGGCGGTTGTGGCCCTGCTGTTTGCGGGACGGTCGGTGGCACAGGAACCCGTCTGTCAGTTGAGTACGCACATGTTGGACATTTCGCGGGGCACTCCGGCCGAAGGGGTGGCCGTATCGCTTTACCGGCAGGGCCCCGGGGGCGAGTGGGAGCCGGTGGCCGAGCGGCGGACCGACGGCAAGGGCCGCATCGGAGACCTGCTGCCCGTCGGAGCGCCGAACGGCAACGACGGACTCTATCGGCTGCGTTTCGAGACCGAGGCCTATTTTGCAGCACAGGGTTTGGCGTCGATTTACCCCTTCGTGGAGGTGACTTTCCGCGTCGAGGGCGACGGACATTACCACATTCCGATCACGATGTCGGCGAACGGTTACGCGACCTATCGCGGCAACTGATCGTACCGACCTGCGGCAATGGGAGGCTTCGGCCTCCTTTTTTTGTCTCTTTTGTGTCGGAATGGCGGGTGCTGTCAGTCGGGGAGTGACAATTTGTGACAAAAGGTGACACTTTGGCCGATGCGGCGGCTTGGCAGGCCTTTTGCGGTAGGTGGGACAGCATGTGAAACAAATAAAAAACAACACGGATATGAACATCAACACTTTGACCATCAAGGCGCAGGAGGCGCTGCAAGCGGCGCTCACCCTGGCCCGGGAGCGGGGACAGCAGGCTGTCGAGCCGCTCCACCTGCTCGCGGTGCTGATCCGCGAGGAGGATTCGTTGTCGACTTTTCTGCTGGGCCGTGTCGGCGTGAACGTCCGCGGACTGCGCGACGAGGTGAACCGCACGGTCGACCGGCTGCCGCGCGTCGAGGGCGGCGGCGAGCAGTTCTTCTCGCAGGAGGCCTCGCGGGTGATCCAGCGCGCCGTGGACTTCACGAAGAATTTCGGCGACAAGTATGCGTCGGTCGAACACCTGCTGCTGGGGCTCGTGGCCGAGCGCGGGGAGGCTTCCGACCTGTTGAAACGCAGCGGAGCCACCGAAAAGGAGCTCATCGAGGCGATCCGCACCTTCCGCAAGGGGGCGACGGTCGATTCGCAGACCTCCGAGCAGCAGTTCGATGCCCTGGGCAAGTACGCCATCAACCTGAACGAACAGGCCCGCAGCGGCAAACTCGATCCCGTAATCGGGCGTGACGAGGAGATCCGCCGCGTGCTTCAAATCCTTTCGCGGCGGACGAAGAACAACCCGATCCTCGTGGGCGAGGCCGGTGTGGGCAAGACCGCCATCGCCGAAGGCATCGCGCGGCGGATTATCGACGGCGACGTGCCCGAAAACCTGAAGTCGAAGGTGATCTACTCGCTCGATATGGGGGCGCTGATTGCCGGCGCCAAGTACCAGGGTGAGTTCGAGGAGCGGCTGAAAGCCGTCGTGCAGGAGGTGATTGCCAGCGACGGCGAGATTCTGCTCTTCATTGACGAAATCCACACGCTGGTCGGGGCCGGCAAGTCGTCCGGGGCGATGGATGCCGCGAACATTCTCAAACCGGCCCTGGCCCGCGGTGAACTGCGGACGATCGGAGCCACGACGCTCGACGAGTTCCAGAAGTACTTCGAACAGGACAAGGCCCTCGAGCGGCGTTTCCAGAAGGTGATGGTCGACGAACCGACGCAGGAGGATGCCATTTCGATCCTCCGAGGCCTGAAGGAGCGCTATGAGAACCACCACCAGGTGCGGATCAAGGACGAGGCGATCGTTGCGGCTGTGGAGCTTTCGACACGATACATCACCTCGCGGTTCCTGCCCGACAAGGCGATCGACCTGATCGACGAGGCGGCTTCGCGCCTGCGGTTGGAGATGAACTCCGTACCGGAGGAGATCGACACCCTCGACCGTAAGATCCGTCAGTTGGAGATCGAGCGGGAGGCGATCCGCCGCGAGAAGGACAAGGAGCGCATCGACCAGCTTACGAAGGAGATTGACGACCTGAAGGCACGGGATTCCGAGATGCGGGCCAAGTGGCAGGGGCAGCGCGACCTGCTGAAGAAGATTCAGTCCAACAAGGACCGGATCGAGCACCTGAAGATCGAGGCGCAGCAGGCCGAGCGTCAGGGCGATTACGGCAAGGTGGCCGAAATCCGTTACGGCAAGATCCAGGAGGCCGAGAAGGAGATCGCAGCCTTCCAGGAGGAGTATAAGCTGGCGTCGGCCAACGGCTCGATGATCAAGGAGGAGGTCGACGCGCAGGACGTTGCCGAGGTCGTGTCGCGCTGGACGGGCATTCCCGTGACGCGGATGCTGGCCTCGGAACGCGAGAAGCTCCTGCACATGGAGGAAGAGCTCCATAAACGGGTCGTGGGCCAGGAACAGGCCATTGCCGCCATTTCGGATGCCGTGCGCCGTTCGCGGGCCGGGTTGAACGATCCCCGCAAGCCGATCGGGTCGTTCATCTTCCTCGGCACGACGGGTGTCGGCAAGACCGAGCTGGCCAAGGCCCTCGCGGAGTTCCTCTTCAACGACGACCAGATGATGACGCGTATCGACATGAGCGAATACCAGGAGCGGCACAGCGTGTCGCGGCTTGTCGGGGCGCCTCCGGGATATGTCGGCTATGATGAGGGCGGACAGCTGACCGAGGCCGTGCGGCGCAAGCCCTATTCGGTGGTGCTGCTCGACGAGATCGAG
>DXGO01000040.1 GCA_019113885.1 Candidatus Alistipes intestinipullorum
CAGGGCCACATCAGCTACGTGATGAACACGATCGACATCAACCAGCACAACACGCGCCTCGACGGGTATGAGATCCGCCGCACGGCCGTTGAGAACAACGTGACGGTCTTCACGGCGCTGGAGACGGTGAAGGTGTTGCTGGACGTGTTGGAGGAGATCACGCTTCGGGTGTCGACCATCGACGCGAAATAGGAAGACGACCGGAACCGCCTCGGGCTGTGCAAACGGCCCGGGGCGTTGCCGGACAAGCCGGATAAACAGTACAATCTGTACGCCATGTACAAGAAAGGCATCTATCGGATACTTGCGAACGAACCGCTGACCGATGCGGTGTGGCGGATGACGCTTGCGGGCGACACACAGTGGATCACCGCCCCGGGGCAATTTGTCAACATCGCGCTGGAGGGGAAGTTCCTGCGGCGCCCGATTTCGGTGTGCGACTACGACGCCGGGCGGCTCACGCTGATCTACAAGGTGGTGGGCGAGGGCACGGCGCAGATGAGCCGCATGACGCCGGGCATGGAGCTCGACCTGCTGACGGGCCTCGGCAACGGCTTCACGCCGAAGGAGGAGTCGCAGCGGCCCCTGCTGGTCGGGGGCGGCGTGGGGGTTCCCCCGCTCTACCACCTGGCGCGGCGGCTGCTTGCGGCGGGAAAACCGGTCGAGGTGGTGCTGGGCTTCAACACCGCGCGGGAGGTCTTCTACGAGGAGGAGTTCCAGGCGTTGGGCTGCTCGGTCACGGTGGCCACGGCCGACGGGTCGCGGGGCGTGAAGGGCTTCGTGACGACGGCCATTGCCGAACGGGGCCTGGAGTTCGACTACTTCTATGCCTGCGGGCCGCTGCCGATGTTGCGGGCGCTGTGCGAAGGGGTGGCGCAGGACGGCCAGCTTTCGTTCGAGGAGCGCATGGGCTGCGGTTTCGGGGCCTGCATGGGATGTTCGTGCAAGACCAAATACGGCAACAAACGCATCTGCAAGGAGGGCCCCGTATTGGAGAAAGGGGAGATCGTATGGTAGAGAATCTGCATAATACTATGACGGGAGCCGCAGGCGCAACGCCTTCGGAACCGGACTTTTCGGTCACGCTGTGCGGCATACGGCTGGACAACCCGGTTGTCCCGGCGAGCGGCACGTTCGGCTACGGCAACGAGTTCAAGGACTTCTACGACATCAACATCCTGGGAACCTTCTCCTTCAAGGGAACGACGCGCGAGGCGCGCTTCGGGAACCCCACGCCGCGCATTGCCGAGTGTACGTCGGGGATGATCAACGCCGTGGGGCTGCAGAACCCCGGCATCGACGCGGTGATCGGGCAGGAACTTCCGCGGCTGCGGGAGTTTTTCCACAAGCCGGTGATCGCCAACATCTCGGGCTTCTCGATCGAGGAGTACGCCTATTGCTGCCAGCGGATCGACCGTGAGGAGCAGGTGGGGTGGATCGAGGTGAACGTTTCGTGCCCGAACGTGCGGCACGGGGGCATGTCGTTCGGCACGTCGCCCGAATGCGCCGCCGAGGTGACGCGTGCGGTGAAGGCCGTCACGACGAAGCCGGTCTTCATCAAACTCTCGCCCAACGTCACCGACATCGTCTCCATCGCCCGTGCGTGCGAGGAGGCGGGGGCCGACGGCATCTGCCTGATCAACACGCTGCTGGGCATGCGTATCGACGTGCAGCGGCGACGTCCGGTCATTGCCAATACAATGGGCGGCTTTTCGGGCGCTGCGGTCTTCCCGGTTGCCGTGCGCATGGTCTACCAGGTGGCCCGAGCATGCCGGATTCCAGTCATGGGGTGCGGCGGCGTGCAGACGGCGCGCGACGTGATCGAGATGATGATGGCCGGTGCCACGGCCGTGCAGGTCGGGGCCGCGAACCTGGTGAATCCCTACGCCTGCCGCGACATCATCGAGGCACTGCCGGTCGAGATGCGCCGGCTGGGCATCGACCGGCTGTCGGACATCATAGGAATCGTGAAATAATTATTGACATAGCTAATTGACCAATTCAATGCAACGAGATGTAATCATAGCCTGCGATTTCAAGTCGGCAGGCGACACCTTCCGGTTTCTCGACCTCTTCCGGAACGAGGCGCGCAAACCTTTTCTGAAGATCGGCATGGAGCTGTTCTATGCCGAGGGCCCCGGTATCGTCCGGGCCATCAAGGGACAGGGGCACAAGGTGTTCCTCGACCTGAAGCTGCACGACATTCCCAACACGGTGAAGAAGGCGATGGCGGTGCTGTCACGCCTCGACGTGGACATGTGCAACGTCCACGCTGCGGGGACGATCGAGATGATGAAGGCGGCTCGCGAAGGGCTGACGCGTGCGGACGGTACGCGGCCGTTGCTGATTGCCGTGACGCAGCTCACCTCGACGAGCGAGGAGCGCATGCGCGAGGAGCTGCTCATTGACGCCCCGATCAACGACACGATCGTCCATTACGCCCGCAACGCCCGGATTGCAGGACTCGACGGTGTGGTTTGCTCGCCGTTGGAGGCGGGCATGGTCCACGGGGCCTGTGGCGCCGATTTTCTGACCGTGACGCCGGGCGTGCGGTTCGCCGACGGCGACGTGGCCGACCAGGTGCGTGTGACGACCCCGGCCCGTGCTCGCGAGATCGGCTCGGACTTTATTGTCGTGGGACGTCCGATCACGGCGGCCGACGACCCCGTAGCAGCGTACCGTCGCTGCCTGTCGGAGTTCGTCGGGTAGTTCGGCGGGCTTTTTGCTGCGTGAGGCTGCATAACCAAAACCGTACACCGTTATGAAACCCGTAAAGCTCTTTTACCTGAAGGCGTGCCCCTTCTGCAAGAAGGCGCTGCGATATATCGACGAGGCGAAGGCTGCGCATGCGGAGCTGGTGCCGATCGAGATCGAAATGATCGAGGAGTCGGAGCAGCCGGCCGTGGCCGAGCAGTACGACTACTACTATGTGCCGACGTTCTACGTCGGCGGTGAGAAGGTGCATGAGGGCGGCATCTACCCCGAAGAGGTGGAGTCGGTGCTGCGCCGGGCCCTCGAATAAAACACGCACAAACGCGGGGGACCGCGCATGGGTTCTCCCGGGGCATCGGGTGCGTCGAAGAAACCGTAACAACACGAAAATATGGAAAAATCTATTGCAAAAGACCTGCTGTCGATCGGCGCGGTTTTCCTGCGCCCCGAACAGCCGTTTACCTGGGCCAGCGGCATCAAGAGCCCGATCTACTGCGACAACCGCCTGACACTGACAGCCCCCGAGGTGCGGAAGCACGTCGAGGCGGGGCTGGCGGAGATCGTCCGCACGAAGTATCCCGAGGCGGAGGTGCTGATGGGCACCTCGACGGCCGGCATTGCCCACGCGGCCATCACGGCGACGATCCTCGACCTTCCGATGGGTTACGTGCGCTCGGGTTCGAAGGATCACGGTCGCGGCAACCGGATCGAAGGCAAGCTGGAGAAGGGTCAGAAGGTCGTGGTGATCGAGGACCTGATCTCGACTGCCGGGTCGTGTATCGAGGTGGTCGAGGCGCTTCGCGAAGCGGGTGCCGAAGTGCTGGGTGTGGCATCGATCTTCACCTACGGGATGAAGAAGGGGCTCGACCGCCTGGCAGCCGCGGGAGTGACGAATTACAGCCTTTCGAACCTCGATGCGCTGGTCGACGTGGCGGCAGCCGAGGGGTATATCAAGCCGGAGGATAAGGCGCGGCTTCTGAAGTTCCGCGACAATCCGTCGGACGAATCGTGGATGAACCGATAAAACGAGGATACGATGCGACATTTGATCGACCCGACGGATCTGACGGTCCAGGAGACCGAGCAGATCGTGGCGCTGGCGGAGGACATTATCGCCAACCGCAAGAAATACAGTGAGGTGTGCAAGGGTAAGAAACTGGCCACGCTCTTCTACGAGCCCTCGACCCGCACGCGCCTGAGCTTCACCTCGGCGATGCTCGAACTGGGCGGCCAGGTGATCGGCTTTTCGGACGCCAACTCCTCGTCGGTCTCGAAGGGCGAGACGGTGGCCGATACGGTGCGCGTGATCCGCTGCTTTGCCGACATCATCGCCATGCGCCACTTCAAGGAGGGTGCGCCGCTCGTTGCGTCGCAGTACGCCGGGGTTCCGGTGATCAACGCCGGGGACGGGAGCCATTCGCACCCGACGCAGACCCTCACGGACCTTTTGACGATCAAGCGCGAGAAGGGCCGTTACGACCACATGACGATCGGTTTCTGCGGCGACCTGAAGTTCGGGCGCACGGTGCACTCGCTCATCAAGGCGCTGTCGCGCTACGAGGGGATCAACGTGATCCTGATCTCGCCCCAGGAGTTGCGTCTGCCGGACTACATGTTGCAGGAGATGCAGGCGAACTCGAAACTCTCGTTCCGCGAGGTTCGGACGATGGAGGAGGTGATGCCGGAACTGGACGTGCTCTACATGACGCGCGTGCAGAAGGAGCGTTTCCTCGACGAGGAGGAGTTCGACCGGGTGAAGAACAGCTTCGTGCTGAATCCCGAGAAGCTGCGCACGGCCAAGAAGGATATGATCATCCTGCACCCGCTGCCGCGCGTGAACGAGATCACGCAGGCGGTGGACAACGATCCCCGTGCGGCGTACTTCCGTCAGGTGGAAAACGGTAAGTTTGTGCGTATGGCGCTGATCCTTACGCTGCTGCGCTGGGCTGACGAGAATAAGCCCTTTGCTCACACTCCGGTTTTCAACGAGGAGTACATCATCAACGAACTGGTCTGCCCGAACCGGCGTTGCATTTCGGCGACGGAGGATGTCGACCAGCTCTTCCGCCGCGGAGCCGACGGTGTATGCCGTTGTGCCTATTGTGAGTCGAAGGCGCGGTAGTGCCTTTTTGCGAGACAACCTGCAAGATGCCGCAAAGGGTTTTCGGCAGCGAATCTGGCGAAGCCATGCCGGGGATCGGCGAATGTGAATAAATTGTGGATAGAATCTGCGACGAAATATTTTGAAAGTCGCTCTGAAACCGCTATTTTTGTAACGTTGTTTTAACATTTACCGGATTATTTTGGCGATGATTGCTGCGTGTCATACGGCCCCGCGTGCCCGAAAGCGATTGCGGATGCAGGTGCTTCAAGGGGGCTTTGCCGGCTCCTTGGCGCACGGACAGCAGGGAGGTTTCGCACAACAAGATTCGGTGCGCCCTATGCGCGGATAATTACGGGCCGCCATGACAGATGCGATGTCGTGGCGGTCTGCTTTTCTGAATCGAGGAAACTTGTAAATTCGATAAGTCTATGAAAGTTGGCGTGATTATGGGCTCGGTGAGCGATTACGAGGTGATGTCCGAGGCCGTTGCGATGCTCGAGCAGTTCGGCGTCGATTTCGAGAAACGGGTGGTCAGTGCACACCGCACTCCCGACCTGCTGTGCGAATATGCCAAGACGGCCAAGAGCCGCGGCATCGGTGTGATTATCGCCGGAGCCGGCGGTGCCGCCCACCTGCCGGGCATGGTGGCGTCGATGACGCCGCTGCCGGTTGTAGGTGTTCCGGTGAAGTCGCGGGCCCTGAACGGGTTGGATTCGCTGCTCTCGATCGTGCAGATGCCTGCGGGCGTTCCCGTAGCCACGACGGCTATCAACGGGGCGAAGAACGCTGCGCTGATCGCGGTGTCGATCCTCGCGCTGCAGGACGAGGCGCTGGCCGCGAAGCTCGACGCCTTCCGTGCCAAGCAGACTGCCGATGTCCTGAAAGCCGAACTGTAATGGAGTGACGTGGCCCCGGGGTGGAGATGAACATGAAGATGGAGAAGAGTACGGAGATGAAGACGATCGGTATTATCGGAGGCGGGCAGCTGGGGCTGATGATCGCCGAGCAGGCCCATGTGCTGGGCGTGCGGGCCATTGCGCTCGATCCGGCACCGGATGCTCCGGCTTTCCGGGTCTGCGACGGGCATATCGTTGCTGCCTATGACGACGCGGCAGCCCTCGAGGAGCTGTGCCACCGGAGCGATGTTGTGACCTACGAGTTCGAGAACGTTCCGGGTGACATTCTCATCCCGCTGTGCGAGAAATACAACATTCCGCAGGGCTACCGTCCGCTGTACGACTCGCAGGACCGCCTGCGCGAGAAGACCAACGCCCGGGACCACGGACTGCAGACGCCGGGCTTCGCGGCTGTCGACGACGAGGCGTCGCTGCGGGCCGCGGTGTGCGAGTTGGGTCTCCCGGCGGTGCTGAAGACCCGCACGCTGGGCTACGACGGCCACGGACAGGCGGTGCTGCGCTGCGAGGCCGACATCGAGAAGGCGTTGCCGCTGCTTGCGGTACCGTGCATCCTGGAGGAGTTCGTGGCGTTCGACTCGGAGGCGAGCATTGTGATGGTGGCCGACAGGGAGCGCGTCGTGAGCTTTCCCGTGGGACGGAATATCCACCGCGAGGGCATTCTCGACCTTTCGATTGTCCCGGCGGCGGCCGATGCGGAGGTGCTCGAACGGATGAAGGCGCAGAGCGAGCGCTTCATGCGCGACTGTGGTTACGAGGGAATCCTGGCCATCGAGTATTTTATCCGGGGTCGGGAGATCTACTTCAACGAGATGGCTCCGCGGCCGCACAACTCGGGACACTATACCATCGAGGGGTGTACGACGAACCAGTTCCGCGAACTGGTGCGCTACCTGACGGGCGAGAGGTTGCAGACGCCGCAACTGGTGGCGCCGACGGTGATGAAGAACATCCTGGGCCAGGACCTCGAGGCGGCCCGTGCGGTCGAGCAGGAGGGACACCCGGGGGTCTATGTCCATATCTACGGCAAGACGGAGAGCCGCCCGAAGCGCAAGATGGGCCATATCACCTTTGTCGGAATGACGGGTGAGGCGTACGAGTCGGAGTGGTCGGGCCGCTTTGTGAAATAAGAATCAAACAAGACAAACCAGATAGATGAACACGAACAATTACCGTATTTTCGTCGAGAAGCTTCCGCGCTTCCGGGTCGAGGCCGAGAGCCTTCGCCGCGAGTTGAATACGAACCTGAACCTTCATCTGGACGAGCTGCGCCTGCTGAACGTCTACGATCTCTTCGGGTTTACGCCCGAGCTGCTGGAGAAGAGCCGCTATACGGTCTTCGGTGAGGTGGTGACCGACGAGGTGACCGATTCGTGCGACCTCGCGGGCCGCAAGTACATCGCCGTGGAGTATCTCCCGGGGCAGTTCGACCAGCGGGCCGCTTCGGCCGTCGATTGCGTCCGTCTGATCGACCCGGCGGCACAGGTCAATATCCGTTCGGCGAAGCTGCTGCTTTTCGATGACCGGGTGACCGACGAGGAGCTGGCGAAGATCCGCCACTATTACATCAATGCCGTGGAGTCGCGCGAGAAGGACCTCACGCAACTCAGCGACATGGAGCAGGCTGAAGTGAAGCGCGTGCAGACCCTCGAGGGTTTCATACAGATGGGCGAGGGCGAGCTGGAACCCTACTGTGCGAAGATGGGCCTGGCGATGAATGCCGACGACCTGCGCGAGGTGGTGAAGTATTTCCGCGAGGAGGGCCGCGATCCCATCGAGACGGAGCTGCGCATTCTGGATACCTACTGGAGCGACCATTGCCGCCATACGACCTTTACGACCGAACTGGAGGGTATTACCGTCGAGGAGTCGTTCGCGAAGTCGGACATCGAGGATTCTCTGGCGCTGTACCTCCGGATTCGCCGCGAACTGGGGCGCGAGCACAAGAGCATCTGCCTGATGGACATGGCGACGATCGGTGCGCGCTACCTGCGCCACAAGGGGCTGCTCGACGACCTTGAGGTGTCGGAGGAGAACAACGCCTGCTCGATCTATGTCGACGTGGATGTCGACGGGCAGACGGAGCGGTGGCTGCTGCAGTTCAAGAACGAGACGCACAACCACCCGACGGAGATCGAACCCTTCGGCTGGGCATCGACCTGCCTGGGCGGAGCGATCCGCGACCCGCTGTCGGGGCGCAGCTATGTCTACCAGGCGATGCGCGTCACGGGGGCTGGGAACATCTATCAGAAGGTGAGCGACACGCTTCCGGGGAAGTTGCCGCAGAGCGTCATTTCGAAGAAGGCTGCCGCGGGCTACTCGAGCTACGGCAACCAGATCGGCCTGGCAACGACGCACGTACGGGAGATTTACCACGACGACTACGTGGCCAAACGCCTGGAGGTAGGCGCCGTGGTGGGTGCCGTGAAGGCCGAGAACGTGCGGCGCGAGCGTCCCGCTGCCGGAGACAAGATCATCATGCTGGGCGGCCGTACGGGCCGTGACGGCATCGGCGGAGCGACGGGTTCGTCGAAGGAGCACAACGCCAAGTCGCTGGAGACGTGTGGCAGCGAGGTGCAGAAGGGCAACGCCCCGGAGGAGCGGAAGCTCGAGCGGCTGTTCCGCCGTCCGGAGGTGACGCGTCTGATCAAGAAATCGAACGACTTCGGTGCGGGCGGTGTCAGCGTGGCGATCGGCGAGCTGGCCGACGGCCTGGACATCTACCTCGACCGGGTGAAGACGAAATACAGCGGCCTGAACTCCACGGAGCTGGCCATCAGCGAGTCGCAGGAGCGCATGGCCGTGGTGGTCGAGGCGAAGGATGTCGAGGAGTTCATGGGGTACTGCCGCGAGGAGAACATCGAGGCGGTGCACGTGGCCGATGTCACGGATACGGCGCGGATGCGGATGTTCAACGGCGACCGCAAGGTCGTGGACCTGAGCCGCGCGTTCATCGACAGTGCCGGGGCGAAGCACTACGCCGAGGCGAAGATCGGGGAGGTGGAGAACCGCAATCCCTTCGAGCGGAAGCCCGAGGGGGCGACGGCTGCCGAGCGCTTCACGAACAATCTGAAAGACAACAACGTCGTCTCGCAGCGCGGGCTGATCGAGATGTTCGACTCGACGATCGGTCGTTCGACGGTGCTGATGCCCTTCGGCGGCCGTACGCAGCGGAGCGAGACGCAGGTCTCGGTGCAGAAGCTCCCGACCGACGGATATACCGACACGGCCAGTGTGATGGCCTTCGGCTACAACCCGTTCCTGGCTTCGTGGAGCCCCTATCACGGCGCGGCCTATGCCGTTGTGGAGGCTGCGGCGAAGGTCGTGGCTGCGGGCGGGCGCTACGAGCGCATGCGCTATTCGTACCAGGAGTACTTCGAGCGCATGACGCGCAACGCCGAGACCTGGGGCAAGCCGCTGAGTGCGCTGTTGGGCGCCCTGAAGATGCAGGTCGAGCTGGGTCTGCCGTCGATCGGCGGCAAGGACTCGATGTCGGGGACGTTCCAGGATATCAACGTGCCGCCGATGCTGATGGCCTTCGGCATCACGACGGTCGACGCACGGACGGTGATCTCGACCGACCTGAAGGGGGCGGGACACCGCATCTACCTCGTGCGCCACACGCCGCAGGAGAACTGGATGCCCGATACGGCGCAGTTGAAGCGGAACTTCGCGTTCGTGAGCGACCGGATCGCCGAGGGCAAGATCCTTGCGGCGTGGTCGGTGGGCTTCGGCGGCGTGGCCGAGGGCCTTGCGAAGATGGCCTTCGGAAACGGCATCGGCGTCGAGGTGCGGATGGAGGAGTCGAAGCTCTACGACTATGCCTACGGATCGATCCTCGTCGAATGCGAGGGGACCCTCGAATACCCGCATGCCGAACTGATTGGCTTCACGACCTCCGACGCCTCGATCACGCTCGGAGACGTGCGCCTGCCGCTCGAGGAACTCTACCGGGCCAATACCGAGCGTTTCGCAACGGTTTATCCCGACAAGGGCCACAATACCGCGACGGTGATGACCTCGGAGCCTGCTCCGAAGAGGTTCTCCTATCCGGGCGAAGCCGTCGAGCATCCGCGGGTCTACATCCCGGTCTTCCCGGGCACGAACTGCGACTACGATACGGCCAAGGCGTTCCGCCGCGCGGGCGCCGAGGTGGAGATGAGCGTGCTGTGCAACATCGCGGGGGACGACATCCTGCGTTCGATCGCCGAGATGAAGGAGCACATCCGCCGGGCGCACATCTTCGTACTGAGTGGCGGCTTTTCCTCGGGCGATGAGCCGGACGGAAGCGCGAAGTTTATCGTCAACGTCTTGAACAACAACGATATTCGAGATGAAATTCATGCGTTGCTTGACCGCGGGGGCCTCATCCTCGGCATCTGCAACGGATTCCAGGCGTTGGTGAAGTCGGGCCTGCTGCCCTACGGACGCCTCGGGCTGGTGACGCGTGAGTCTCCGACGCTCTTCCGCAACGACATCAACCGCCACATCTCACAGATCGTCACTACCCGCGTGGCCACGACCAACTCTCCGTGGCTCAAGGGATTCCATATCGGAGACCTGCATTCGATCGCAGTAAGCCACGGCGAGGGCAAGTTCGTGGTGAGCGAGGCCCTGGCGCGCGAGTTGTTCGATGCCGGACAGGTGGCCTTCCAGTATGCCGATGCCGCCGGGAACCCCACGGCCGAGGCGCCGTACAACCCCAACGGCTCGTCGTACGCCATCGAGGGACTGGTCTCGAAGGACGGGCAGATCCTGGGCAAGATGGGCCATACGGAGCGTTGGGAGGAGAACCTTTTCAAAAACATCGCCGGCAACAAGGAGCAGAGCCTGTTCCGCAATGCCGTGGACTATTTCCGGAAAAAATAATACGCTATAATTCAAAGAACAGAGATAGACATGGAACAGCTCGGAATGCTCTATGAGGGCAAGGCGAAACAGGTATTCCTGACCGATGATCCCGAGAAGATCGTCATTCACTACAAGGATACCGCCACGGCGTTCAACAATATCAAGAAGGCCACGATCGAGAACAAGGGAGTCCTGAACAACGCCATCTCGTCGATCATCTTCCGCGAGCTCGGGAAGGCCGGGGTGCCGACCCACTACATCGGGACGCTCAACGACCGCGACCAGGTATGCCGCCGGGTGTCGATCATCCCGCTGGAGGTGATTGTGCGCAATATTGTCGCCGGATCGATGGCGCAGCGCCTCGGCATCGAGGAGGGCACGCAGCCGTCGAACACGATCATCGACATTTGCTACAAGAAGGATGAGCTGGGCGACCCGCTGATCAACGATCACCATGCCGTTGCGCTGGGTCTCGTGACCTACGGGGAGCTGGATGAGATTTACCGGATGACGACCCGTATCAACGAGGTCCTCAAGTCGATGTTTGCCCGGATGAACATCCGGCTGGTGGATTTCAAGATCGAGTTCGGCCGCACGTCGGACGGCGAGATCGTGCTGGCCGACGAGGTGTCGCCCGACACGTGCCGTCTGTGGGACATGACCACGAACGAAAAACTCGACAAGGACCGGTTCCGCCGGGACCTGGGGCGTGTGCGCGAGGCCTATGAGGAGATTCTGTCGCGTTTGAAGAAAATTACCGAATAAAATGGAGGAGATAATTCAAGACCGTGAGTTGCACGAGGAGTGCGGTGTGTTCGGCATCTACGGAGTGCCGGAGGCCGCCTCGCTTACCTATTATGGACTGCATGCCCTGCAGCACCGCGGGCAGGAGGGTGCCGGCATCGTCTCCGTGGACGAGACGGGCAAGTTCCGCCGCATCAAGGGGGGTGGTCTGGTGACCGAGGTTTTCAATGAGGACAAGCTCGCGACGCTGAAGGGGTCGATGGCTATCGGCCACGTGCGTTATACGACGGCCGGGGGCGGAGGCGAGGAGAACATCCAGCCGTTCCTGTTCCGGCACGGATCGGGCGATTTCGCCATGGCGCACAACGGCAACATTGTCAATTCGGCGCTATTGCGCGAGTACCTCGAGAACCGAGGCAGCCTCTTCCAGTCGTCCTCCGACAGCGAGATCCTGGCCCACCTGATCAAGAAGGAGACGCGCTATCATGACCGTCCGCGTATCTTTTCGATCATCGATGCGTTGAACATGCTCGAAGGGGCCTTTGCCTTCCTGATCATGACGGCCAATCGCATCTATGCCTGCCGCGACAAATACGGGCTTCGGCCGCTGTCGATCGGGCGTTTGGGCGGCGGCTATGTCGTGTCGAGCGAGACCTGCGCGTTCGACGTGCTGGGTGCGGAGTTCGTGCGCGACGTCGAGCCGGGCGAGATCGTCACGATCGACAAGCGGGGTATCCGCAGCAGCGACTATTCGAAGTACAAGCGTCACGAGATGTGCTCGATGGAGTACATCTACTTCGCACGTCCGGACAGCGACATCGAGGGTTGCAACGTCCACGCCTACCGCAAGGAGTCGGGGCGTCTGCTCTGCCAGGAGTCCCCGGCCGAGGCGGACATCGTGGTCGGTGTTCCCGATTCGAGTCTCAGCGCCGCGATGGGTTATGCCGAGGAGAGCGGTCTGCCCTACGAGATGGGCCTGATAAAGAACAAGTACATCGGCCGCACGTTCATCCAGCCGACGCAGGAGTTGCGCGAGAAGGGCGTGCGGATGAAACTCTCGGCGGTGCGTTCGATCGTGCGGGGCAAGCGCGTGGTGCTGGTCGACGACTCGATCGTGCGGGGCACCACCTCGCGGCGTATCGTCACGATGCTCAAGGAGGCCGGGGCCACGGAGGTACACGTGCGTATTGCGAGCCCCCCGATGATCGGTCCCTGCTTCTACGGAGTCGACACGTCGACCTACGACGAACTGATCTCGGCACGCAAGGACGTGGAGGGCGTTCGTCAGGAGATCGGTGCCGATTCGCTGGCGTTCCTCACCCCGGAATCGCTGTTGAAGGCCGGCAACCGCTGCGAGTTGTGCATGGCCTGCTTCACGGGGTCGTATCCCACGTCGTTGTACCAGTCGGTGGAGGATGCCAACAAGGACAATAAATAGGTAGAAGAAATATTAAAATCCACATATTGCTATGGCTCAGAGTTATGAAAAGGCCGGCGTGAATCTCGAGGCCGGTTACGAAGTGGTGCGGCGCATCAAGAAGCACGTGGCTTCGACGGCCCGTACGGGCGTGATGGGCAACATCGGCGCCTTCGGCGGGATGTTCGACCTTTCGGCCCTTCAGGTGAAGGAACCGGTGCTGGTGAGCGGCACCGACGGCGTGGGCACGAAGCTCAAGCTGGCCTTCAAGATGGACAAACATGATACGATCGGTATCGATGCCGTGGCCATGTGCGTCAACGACGTGCTGGCGCAGGGCGCCGAGCCGCTGCTGTTCCTCGACTACGTGGCCGTTGGGCACAACGAACCGCAGAAGATCGAGGCGATCGTGGCAGGCGTTGCCGAGGGATGCCGTCAGGCGGGCTGTGCGCTTGTGGGCGGCGAGACGGCCGAGATGCCGGGCATGTATGCCGACGGGGAGTACGACATCGCGGGCTTTACGGTCGGCGTGGTGGAGAAGTCGAAGCTCATCGACGGTTCGAAGGTGCGCACGGGCGACGTGCTGGTGGGCATCGCTTCGAGCGGCGTGCACTCGAACGGCTTCAGCCTGGTGCGCAAGATCATCGCCGACAACTATTTCGACCTTCAGAAGAGCTACCCGGAGCTGTCGAACAAACAGCTGGGCGAGGTGCTGCTCACTCCGACGAAGATTTACGTCAAGCAGGTACTGGAGGTGATCCGGCAGTGCGACGTCCACGGCATCAGCCACATCACGGGCGGCGGTTTCGACGAGAACATCCCGCGCATCCTGCACGAAGGCCAGGGCCTGGAGATCGAGGAGGGCTCGTGGGAGATCCTTCCGGTGTTCCGCTTCCTGGAGAAGTACGGGCAGGTGGCACACCGCGAGATGTTCAACATCTTCAATATGGGTATCGGCATGGTCATCGCCCTCGATGCGTCGGAGGCGCAGAAGGCCATCGACATTCTCACGGCGCAAGGCGAGCGTGCGTCGGTTATCGGGCGTATCACCGACACCGGGCGTGTCGTCATCCGTTAGCGCCATGAAGCACCGCATTGCAGTCTTTGCCAGCGGCAATGGCACCAACTTCGAGGCGATCGTCACGGCCTGCGAGCGAGGCGAGTTGCCGGCCGATGTCGTGCTGATGGTTTGCGACAAGCCCGGAGCGGGCGTGGTCGGACGTGCGGCCCGCCATGGCGTCGAGACATTCGCCTTCTCGCCGAAGGAGTATGCCTCGAAGGCCGACTACGAACGCGAGATCGTTGCGCGGCTGGATGCCGCAGGGGTCGAGTTGGTGTGCCTGGCCGGGTATATGCGCATTGTCGGTGACGTGCTGCTGGGCGCCTATGCGGGGCGGATTATCAATATCCATCCCTCGTTGCTGCCGGCCTTCCGCGGGGCGCATGCCATCGAGCAGGCGTTCGAATACGGCGTGAAGGTCTTCGGCGTGACGATCCATTATGTCGATGCCGAACTCGACGGCGGGCGGATCATTGCCCAGCGGGCCTTCCCTTACGAAGGGACGGATGTCGAGGAGCTGGAGTCGAAGATTCATGCGGTGGAATACCCTCTCTATGTGGAAACAATCGGTAAACTGTTAAAAGATAAAGAATAAGAGCTATGCGAGCATTGATAAGCGTAAGCGACAAGACGGGCGTCGTGGAGTTCGCCAAAGGACTCCGGGCCCTGGGTTGGGAGGTGATCGCCACGGGCGGCACGATGAAACTGCTGCGTGAAAGCGGCGTTGAGGTGATCAACATCAGCGACGTGACGGGCTTCCCGGAGATTTGCGACGGACGTGTGAAGACCCTCCATCCGAAGGTACACGGCGGACTGCTGGCCCGCCGGGACGATCCCGAACACCTCAAGGCACTGAAGGAGAACGGTATCGAGTTCATCGACATGGTGTGCGTGAACCTCTACCCGTTCCGCCAGACGATTGCCAAACCCGATGTCAAGATGGAGGATGCCATCGAGAACATCGACATCGGCGGTCCGTCGATGCTGCGTTCGGCGGCGAAGAACTGGGCCGACGTGACGGTGGTCTGCGATCCGTCGGACTATGCGCAGGTGCTGGAGGAGATCAAGGCCGGCGGCAATACGGAGAAGGCCACGCGGCTGAAGCTCTCGGCCAAGGCCTATACCCATACGGCCGAGTATGACGCGATGATCGCTACCTACATGCGCAAGCAGGCCGGCCTGAACGAGAAACTCTTCCTGGAGTTCGACCTGGTGCAGTCGCTGCGCTACGGTGAGAACCCCCACCAGGGTGCGAAGTTCTACCGCGAGGAGCACGAGGTGCCCTATTCGCTGGCCTTTGCGCGCCAGCTGCACGGCAAGGAGCTGTCGTACAACAATATCCAGGACGCCAATGCGGCGCTGTGCATCGTGCGGGAATTCGACCGTCCGTTCTGCGTGGGGTTGAAGCACATGAACCCCTGCGGTGCGGCCGTCGGCAAGGATGTCGTCGAGGCCTGGACGAAGGCTTACGAGGCCGACAAGGTGTCGATCTTCGGCGGCATCGTGGCCACGAACTGCACCGTGACGCGTGAGGCGGCCGAGTTGATGAAACCCATCTTCCTGGAGATCATCATGGCTCCGAAGTTCGACGAGGGGGCCCTCGAAGTGCTCTGCACGAAGAAGAACCTGCGCCTGCTGGAGGTCAACATGGCGAAGGGCGCCGTGGATGCCAAGCAGTATGTGAGCGTCAACGGCGGCCTGCTGGTTCAGGACCTCGATACGACGACGAAGACGGTGACTGCCGAGATGTGCGTGACGAAGGCAAAACCCGCCCCGGAGCAGATGGACGACCTGAATTTCGGCTGGCACATTGTCAAGCACGTGAAGTCGAACGCCATCGTGGCGGTGAAGGACGGGCGGACGCTGGGCGTCGGCGCGGGACAGATGAACCGCATCGGTTCGGCCGAACTGGCGTTGAAACAGGCGCATGCCGCCGGTGTTACGGAGGGCATCGTGCTGGCGTCTGACGGCTTCTTCCCCTTCGATGACTGCGTGACGCTGGCCGCCGAGTACGGCGTGACGGCGATCGTGCAGCCGGGCGGCTCGGTGCGCGACGAGGATTCGATCCGCAAGGCCGACGAGACGGGTATCGCCATGTGTTTCACCGGCGAGCGCCACTTCAAACACTGATTCGCTTTACAAGAAAGAATGCAACAGCCTATGAAAGTCCTGGTTATCGGTTCCGGAGGGCGCGAGCACGCCATTGTCGACGCGCTGTCGCGCTCCCCGCAGGTGGAAAAGATCTTTTGTGCTCCCGGCAATGCGGGCATCGCCCGACAGGCGGAGTGCGTGGCGATCCGCGAAACGGAGGTGGAGCGGCTGCGCGATTTTGCTGCGGCGGAGGGGATCGGCCTCACGGTCGTCGGCCCCGAGGTGGCGCTGGCTGCCGGCGTGGTCGACTGTTTCAAGGCCGCGGGGCTGCGGATTTTCGGCCCCACGAAGGCCGCCGCGCGTGTCGAGTCGTCGAAGGAGTTTGCCAAGAACCTGATGGCCAAGTACGATATTCCGACGGCCGCCTATCGGTCGTTTGCCGATTATGCCGAGGCGCGGGCCTATGTGGCGTCACGCCCGCTGCCCGCGGTGCTGAAGTACGACGGGCTGGCCGCCGGCAAGGGTGTGGTCATCGCCCAGACGATGGAGGAGGCCGACGCGGCATTGCGCGACATGCTGCTCGACGACAAGTTCGGCGAGGGCAAGGTGGTCGTCGAGGATTTCCTCACCGGCCCGGAGTTTTCGCTCCTGTGCTTCGTCTCGGGCGAGCGTGTCTGGCCGATGGTGCTCTCGCAGGACCACAAGCGCGCCTATGACGGCGACCGGGGCCCCAATACGGGCGGCATGGGTGCCTATTCGCCGCTGCCGTTCATCACGGAAGAGGATGAACGCTTCGCCGTGGAGCGGATCATGCGCCCGATGGCTGCCGCGATGGTGGCCGAGGGTTGCCCCTTCGAAGGGGTGCTTTACGGCGGCCTGATGAAGACGCCCGACGGCATCAAGGTCATCGAGTTCAACGCGCGGTTCGGCGACCCCGAGACGGAGGTGGTGCTGCCGCGCCTTAAGAGCGACATCGTCGACATCTTCTGTGCCGTGGCCGATGGCGGCGACACGCAGCTGGTGTGGGACGATTGTCCGGCACTCGGCATCGTGCTGGCGTCGAAGGGCTACCCGGGCAGCTACGAGAAGGGCCACGAGATCAAGGGGCTCGACCGGGTCGAGGGAACGGTCTACCACATGGGTACGAAAGCCGACGGCGACCGTGTCGTGACGGCCGGCGGCCGGGTGCTGTTTGTCGTGGGACGCGGCGCCACGCTGGCCGAGGCGCGCGAGGCCGCCTTGCGTGACGTGGCGCGCATCGAGTGCGACAACCTCTTCCACCGTACGGACATCGGACACTGGGCTTTGGATAAATAACGGAAACAATATGGTAATCAGTGGTAAAGAACTTTCGGCCCGACTGAAGGCCGAGATGGCCGAGCAGGTGAAGTCCTTCCCGGCAAAGTACGGGCGTGTGCCCCATCTGGTCGTCATCCTCGTGGGTGAGGACCCGGCGAGCGTGAGCTATGTGACGGGCAAGGCGAAGGCCTCGGCCGAAGTGGGCATCCGCAATACGACGATCCGCAAGCCGGAGTCGATCAGCGAGGCAGAGCTGCTGGAGATTATCGCCGGATTGAACGCCGATCCGGAGGTCGACGGCATTCTGGTGCAGCTGCCCCTGCCGAAACACATCGACGAGGACAAGGTGATCGCTGCGATCGACAAGTCGAAGGATGTCGACGGATTCCACCCGCTGAATGTCGCAGCGCTGTGGCAGAAGCAGCCCTGCACGCTGCCCTGCACGCCGAAGGGGATCATCAAAATGTTGAAGGCCGCCGGGGTGGAGATCACCGGCAAGCGGGCCGTGGTGATCGGCCGTAGCAATATCGTGGGACTTCCGGTCTCGAAGTTGCTGCTCGATGAGAACGCTACGGTGACGATGGCCCACAGCCGCACGCGCAATCTTGCCGAGGTGACGCGCGGGGCGGAGATACTGGTGGTGGCCATCGGGCGCCCGAAGTTCGTGACGGCCGATATGGTCTCCGAAGGAACGGTGGTGATCGACGTGGGCGTGAACCGCGATCCCGAGACGGGCAAACTGTGTGGCGACGTCGACTTCGCGGCCATCGAGCCGAAGGCTTCGGTCATCACGCCGGTGCCGGGAGGCGTCGGGCCGATGACGATCTGTTGCCTGATGGAGAACACTATCGAGTGTTTCCTGAAGCGTCACTGATTGCTTGGCACGGTTAACGAAGAGAGCCCGGAACTGATGAAGGTTCCGGGCTCTTTTTGTCTGTGGGGAGGGGCAGAGGGGCAGGCGCTCTGTCGTGCGTGAATCGTTATCTGCGGTAGGTGGCCGTCAGGGCATCGGGCAGGGGTGTGCTGGCCTCGCGCCGCCAGACCATCGCACGGTCCTCCTCCGGCTGGCCTGTCCCGAAGTCGAATCCGTCCTCCGAAATGAAGCGTGTCGGGACGTGGCCCTCGAACCCGAAGCCACCGTAGAACTCCCTGAGCCACTCTTCGCCGGGGGTGGGGATGAGGAACGCCGCGTCGTCGCCCCGTTCTTCGATCCGTTGCATCGCCTCACGCATCAACCTTGCAGCGAGCCCGCGGCGGCGGAACTCCTCTGCTGTGGCCACGCCGTAGATGTAGGTCGTGCGTCCCAGTTCGGTGTCGAACGTGAGGAGGTGGAGCATGGCGGCCAGCTGCCCGCCGACAGAGGCCGTGACGGCCCGCCGCCGCGAGTAGTAGCGGATGATGAATGTGTCGACAAACGCCTCGTCGTCGCCGAATGTTTCCATCCACAACTGTTTGCAGGCCAGTTCATCGGGATGCAGCCGCATGGCCGTGAACTTGCGCTGCAGGAAGGCCGGGTGGTACGACAGCTTCGACTGCCGCAACCCGTCGAGCCCCATGTCCTCCTCGCGGTTGATGAGCGTGAAGCGTTCGGGAAGGTGCTGTGCGAAAAGTTTGTTGATGATCGTGAAGGCACCGTCGTACTCCGTGTCGGCCTTTTCGACGTGCGTGTCGAAGGTATGGTTGTTGAGTGCCGACCCGTAGGTGAAGGCCACCATCCGGTCACCGACGTAGATGCAGCCGCCGAGAAGCCCCAGCTGGTCGAAGTGCTCGAAGGCCCGGAGCATGGCCCGCTGTTCGGCATCCTGCTCTGACGCCGTGTGCTGTTCCTCGCGCGTCCTGCGCCATTCGCGTTCGAGGGCCATGCACTCGTTGAACCGCGCGGGCGTCAATTCCTCGTAGCGGTAGTCGGGGTATTCGGCCACGAAACGGTTGATGTGGTTGCGCTTGGGCTGGTACCGGTGCCCGGTGAGGTTGCGCAGGTCGTCGGCGCGGTAGACGTAGTCCTCCAGCGCGCGGTTTGACTCGAAGGCATAGGCCCCCGGGTGCATGGCGCGCACCTGTTCGCGGGCCTCTTCTGTGAGCCCGATCAGGCGCAGGCGCTGCCCGCGTTCGCGGGCATCCTCCTCGAGCAGTGGCAGGATCGGCGCGAAATCACCCGGTCCGATGGGCTGCATGTAGCCGATGCGTTCGCCGCCCTCGATGTGGAAGCGGATTACCAGAAATCCCCCGACCTCGGCCCACGTCGTGTGGTAGACCGACTGCCAGCAGTACATGTTTGCGAACGACAGGTCGTTGTTGCAGATGCCCCAGGGCATCGTGTAGCGTTCGATGGCCGCGCGGTCTTCCAACCGCACGGGCTTGAAATCAATCATCTGCGGTAAAGTTTTTACGTTCGATGCGGGTGTAGTATTGCTGTACGAGGGCCTGGAAACGTTGCTGTTGCGCCGTGGCGGCGGAATCCGCCTGCAACGGGGCTATGGCGCGGGTCGTGTCGTCGAGCCGCAGCGTCGCGGAGTCGGTCAGCGCACGGAACTCGCTGTCGTAGCTTACCGACCATTGCGGTCGCAGGGGCTCGTTGAGCAGGTCGCGCCCGAAGGCGAAGTAGCGCTCGCGGTTGCCCAGGAGTCCCAGCAGCGTGGGCATGAGGTCGAGTTGTTGCGTGATTTCGTTCACCTCGCCGCGCAGCGCACTGTCGGGAGTATACATGAATCCGATGATGTGCATGTTCCCGGGGTAGGTGCGGGTCTGCGGCGCAAACTTCTCCGACGAGACGTGGTCGGCCACGAAGACGAAGATCGTGCGCCGGAACCACTCCTCGGCACCAAACCGTTCGAAGAAACGGCGGAAGGCCTGGTCGTCGTAGGCCACGCCCTTGTGGATTTTGGTGTAGCCGTCGGGCAGTGTCGCGGCGTATTGGTCGGGCACGACGAACGGGTGGTGCGCCGAGAGGGTGAAGAGCGTGGCGAAGAAGGGCTCGGGCATCGTCTCCAGCTCTTCGCCCATGAATTGCAGGAAGGGTTCGTCCCAGATGCCCCAATAGCCGTCGAAATCGCCCTTGCCATGGTGTGCCTCGTAATCCTCGCGGCTTACGAGCCGTTCGATCCCGGCCGAGCGGGCGTAGGCTCCGAATCCCATTGAACCGCTCTCCGAGCCACAGAAGAAGGCCGTGGCGTAGCCTTTGTCGGCAAGGATGGCCGGTAGCTGGCGGCTTGCGCCGAGCGACTGCGGCATCAACACGAAGGGGGTGCGGAACGACGGAATGCTGCCCAGCACCGAGGGCATGGCCTGGATCGACCGCGTGCCGTTGGCATACATCCGGCGGAACGTAAGCCCCTCGCGCATGAGCGAGTCGAGGAAGGGCGTGAAACCCTTGACCGTGGTTTCGGCGTAGACCTCCGGGCAAAGTTCTGCGGAGTGCTCGGCCGACATGCTCTCCATGATGAAGATCACGACGTTGCGTCCCGCGAGGTTGAGGGCCACACTGTCGGGCGCCTCGTGCACCGGCGTGAAGAGTCGCGGCAGCTCCTCGTCGGAGAAGTGTTTCACGTATTTTGTCCCTCCTCCGTTTCCCGCCGTGCGCAGGATGCAGAAGGGGTTGCTCAGGATCAGGTTGGCCTTCAGCCCGTCCGAGGTGTAGAGCATGGCGTTCGAGAGGGTGATCGGCCTCGTCATGCGCGTCATGCCGCCGCGGGCTCCGGCGATGCAGAGCCCCGCAGCCAGGGCCAGTATGGCCGTACTGCCAACGTAGTAGGGCCAGCCGCGGCGCAGCAGGCTCTCTTCGCGCGCCTTGCGGCGGTATCCCCAGGCCAGCAGCGCGACCAGCGCCGCCCAAAGGAGCACCAGGTACCAGTTTTCGGCCATGAACTTCCCGACCAGCTGCAGCGAGTTGTCGTTGTCGGCGAAGAAGAGCTCGTCGGCCGTGAAGCGCTTCTGCGCGTAGTGGAAATAGATCGTGTCGGCGAGGTTCGCGGCTACGACCATCACGGCGTTGACCGCGACGTAGTACCCGAAGCAGAGGTTGCGCCACCAGCGTCGTTCGCGCACATGCAGCGGCACGAGCGACAGCAGGACGAACACCCCGTCGGCATAGACGATCGAGGCGGTGTCGAACTTCAGCGCCCCGCAGAGCAGCGGCCATGCCTCGCTCCACGTCAGCGCTCCGAGCAGCTGCGCGTTGTAGAGCCAGAAGAGCGCACGGCAGAGCATCAGCACCGCATAGAGCAGCACGATGCGCCACACGAGCAGCGCCACGGGGGTATGGAGCAGGCGTTTCATCGGTTGTCGGTCAATGTCTTATTCGCACGCCTTGAGCGACATGTCGAGCGAACGGATCTGGTGGGTCAGCGCCCCGACCGAGATGAAGTCCACGCCGCATGCGGCATAGTCGCGCAGGTTCTCGAGCGTAATGCCGCCGCTCGACTCCGTTTCGCAGCGTCCGGCGACCTTCTCCACTGCCAAACGTGTCTGCTCGGGCGTGAAGTTGTCGAACATGATACGGTCGACGCCTCCTGCGGCAAAGACCTCGTCGATGTCCTCCAGCGTGCGCACCTCGCACTCGATGGGGATGTTCTTGCCTTTGGCCTTGAGGTACTCGCGGGCTCCGGTGATCGCCTCCCTGATGCCGCCGGCAAAGTCGATGTGGTTGTCCTTCAGGAGGATCATGTCGAACAGCCCCATGCGGTGGTTTTCGCCGCCGCCCAGCTTCACGGCCATCTTGTCCAGTACGCGCATGCCCGGCGTGGTCTTGCGCGTGTCGAGCACCTTGGTATGGAGGCCTTCGAGGCGCTGGACGTAGACGGCCGTCTGCGTCGCCACGCCGCTCATGCGCTGCATGATGTTCAACAGGATGCGCTCGGCCTGCAGCAGCGAGCGCAGGCGTCCTGAGACGTAGAAGGCCACGTCGCCGGGTTTCACGCGTGTGCCGTCCTCGAGCACTTGCTCGAAACGCATCTCCGGGTCGAGGCGCTGCAGTACGAGCTGTGCAATTTCAATGCCGGCGATGATGCCCTCCTGCTTGCACAGCAGGCGCATGCGTCCGTGTTCGTCGGCCGGGATGCAGCAGAGCGACGTGTGGTCGCCGTCGCCGATGTCTTCCTTGATGCAGAGTTCGATCAGTTCGTCTACGAAAGGCTTGTATTCGGGTTTCATGATATTTTGATTTTAAGATTGTCGTTGTGTCGTGTCAGATGCTCCCTTTTTCGAGCAGGCGCCCTTCGTATTCCATGCGGTAGGTGCCCAGGCGGGGAACCGTGCAGGTGAAGGCTACGCGGCAGAGGGTGTTGTCGACCGATCCCTCGATGTCACTCAGGGCGTACGAGGGCATCGGCTGGTAGCTGTAACCGCCGCCCACCTCGTTCGGGAGCCGTACCTGCGGAATGATGTTCTCGACCTCGAACGACAGGGAAGCTCCTTCGCCCGGGGTGTATGCGAACTGGTAGATGCGCATGTCGAGCGGCGGCATGGCGGCGGCGAAGCGCGTCTGGTGCATGTAGAGGACCAGTTCTTCCCGGTCTCCGGCAAACTCGAACCATGCCTCCGGGTCGCTGTAGGTGCCGCCTTCGCTGTCGGTGACGGTCGCCGTGCCGTAGAAGTGCATGTTGTCGCTCGTGAACACTCCGTCGACAATTGAGGTGTTCTCGGAGGCATACTTGATTTTGGTCGTTCCGTCGTCGTTGCAGGAGGCGAAGGCCGTCGCTGCCAGGAGCAGGAGAAAAATTCGTTTCATTATCGTTGTTTTTGAATGTTGATATTCAGCGTGATGCCAAAGACTCGGGGCCGTCCGCGCTGGACAAACTCGTTGCCCATCGACTTGAAGTAGAAGACATCGTAGCGGCTGCCGGTGAGGTTGCGGCCCCAGAAATCGATCGAGTAATGCGGGTGCTCGATCCGCACCGTGGCGTCGAGCAGTGCGTAGAAGGGTTGCGAGCGGGTGTTCTGCTCGTTCCACCAGATGCGCCCGGCACACCGCGTGCCGGCCTGCACGACCACGTCGCCCAGCCACTCGACGCCCGTCGGGATCGTCCACACGGCGTCGGCCGCCAACGTGTGCTGCGGAGCGTAGGGAATATGCTTTCCGGCGAAATCCTCCTGCCCGTTGTCGTAGCGCACGAAGCGTGCGTCGGTGTATCCGTAGGCGACGTTCAGGTCGACCTGCCGCCACGGCGTGTATTGTATCGACACCTCGGCCCCGAAGCTGCGGGTCTGCCCGGCGTTGGTCATCATGCGCCCGGTGCCCTGTCCCTCAGGGAAGACCGTGAGCTGTTGGTCGCGGCAGTCGATGTAGAAGAGCGCGACGTCACCCCGCACGACCCCTTCCATGCACGAGAAATGCCCGCCCAGTTCATAGTTCCAACTGTATTCGGGTTTGTACGACATGATGTCGGGCTCCTCGTAGTCGAGTCCCGAGGCCATCTTCCACATGAGTTTCTGCTGCAGAATGTCCGAGAACATCTGTGTGTTGAACCCTCCTGCCTTGTACCCGCGGGCGATAGAGACATAGAGGTTGCGCACCTCGTCGAAGCAGTACATCGCCGCCACCTTCGGCAACACCTCGACATAGGTATGCCCGATGCGGTTCTCCTCGTCGATCGCCACGTGCATCGGAATCGGCGACCCGCCGTTGATGCTCAGCGTATAGTCCATGTCGGTCTTGCTGCGGTAGCGAAGCTCCGTGCGCTCGAAGTCGGCACGGATGCCGGCAGTGAAGTGCCACTTCCCGGTTACGTAGCGCGATTCATGGTACAGCGCACCCCCGTAGTCGGGCATGCGGAACCGCGAGGAGAGCAACAGCTCCTCGGCATCCATCGCATAGACCAGATCGGGGGTCTGGTTGGCGTTCTTGAGGATCAGCTCCTCAATGCCCGTGCGCTTGAACCGCACCGGGGCATTCATTTCGCCGCTGCGGTAGAAGCCGAAGGCCCCGAAGAGCCAGCGGTAGGCGCGGCTGTTGTCGGAGCGGACGACGAGGTCTTCGGTCACGGCGTGCTCCTTGAGCGCCTGCCGGAGCGTGAAGTAGTCGAGTGGCGTGAAGTCCTGGTCGAGGAGCATGTCATCGTCGGAGTATTGGTAGCTGGTGATCGACGAGATCGACCAGCGCCCGGCGTCGTAGCGTACCGTGAGGCCGTTGCTGAGCGTTTTGCGGTCGTATGACGAGGGGTCGTTGTAGCCGATGGCGCCGCTCGGCAGTACCGTCTGGCCGTCGACACGGATCGTTTCGCCGAGGTAGGCATAGGGATAGCCGCCCTGGCTGAGCGTCGAGAAGGAGAACGTATCGTCGATGCTCAGCCGGCTGCCGGGTCTCCATTGCAGCCGCAGGCGTCCGCCCCCGAGCCGCTCCCAATCGCACATCCGTCCCGTGAAGGAGTTTTCGAAAAAGCCTCCCGTGCGGTTGTAGTATCCCGAAACGGCGAGCCCGAGCTGGTCGGTGAGCCGGTCGTAGAGCGACGCGCGGAAACGGTACGAATCGCCGCTGGCGTATTCGGCCATGAGGCGCACGCCCTGGTAGGTGAAGGGCGAGAGGGTATAGACGTTCACCACACCGCCCATCGTGTTGCGCCCGTAGAGGGTCGACTGCGGCCCGCGCAGCACCTCGATGCGCTCGACGTCGGCCAACTCCGTGTCGAAGTTGTTCTTGTTGAGCAGCGGGACGTTGTCGATGTTGAGTCCCACGACAGCCTGGTCGATGCGGGCCCCGAGGCCGCGGACATAGACCGACGAGGTCATGCGCGACCCGTAGTCGGGGGCGTGGAAGTTGGGAATGCGCTGTGACAGGTGCTTGAGCGCCCCGACACGCTCGCGTTCGACCGTCCGGCTCCCGAGGATCGTCGCTGCCACGGGCTCCGAACGCAGCACGAGCCCCTGTTTGATGGCCGTCACCTGTACCTTGTCGACCACAATCACCGTATCGGCGGCTTCGGGATCGGTGGCAACGACCTTTCCGGAAGTTGTACGGGCCATGAGCGGGAGTGTCGGCAGGAAGAGCGGCAACAGCAGCAACAGCCGTATCGGGTATCGGAGGCGCGTCATTCGTGGTGGTAGGGTTCGTTGTTGAGAATCGTGAAGGCGCGGTAGATCTGTTCGGCGAAGATCGCCCGGACGATCTGGTGCGAGAAGGTCATGCGCGAGAGGGAAATCTTTGCGTCGGCCCGGGCGTACACCTCCTCGGAAAAACCGTAGGGACCCCCGATGACGAGTACGAGGCGTTTGATTCCGCTGTTGAGCCGCTTCTGAAGCCACTGGGCGAACTCCACCGAACGGTACTCGGTACCGCGCTCGTCGAGCAGCGCCACGAAGTCGCCCTCCGTAAGTTGCCGGAGGATCGCCTCTCCCTCGGCTGCGCGCTGCTGGGCACTGCTCAGCTTGCGCGTGTTGCGCACGTCGGGAAGCGTCGTGACGGCGAAACGGCAGTAGAAGTTCACTCGTCGGACATACATCTCGACCAGTGCCGCAATCTCTTTCGAATCGGTCTTTCCGACAACTATCAGCTCGATGCTCACGCTTCCACGTATGGAGTCCGAGGCGGTTCCCGCCTGCGGGTTACAAATCCGAGTTCCACTCTCCGTCGGCGTCCGAATAGATTACCGGGCGCGACGTCTCGACCGATTTGAGCCACTCGTAGGCTTTGTACATGTTGTATCCGTTGCCCGAGGGGTTTCCCAACTCGTAGGCGATCACGCAGGTGAAGTTGCGCGACCGGTAGTACATCGCCTTGACACGCTCGAGGTATTCGTCGACCAGCGACGGGTCGTTTGACGGTGTGCCGCCCACGGTGCGGTTGTCGCGCTGTTCCGGGGCGCAGATGTCGGCGCGGTCGATGACGTAGAGCCCCAACTCGTCGCACACCTCGTAGAACCATGCCGGTTGCGGATAGTCGGGGCAGATGGTGTTCTTGCCCTGCGACTTGAGGGTTTTCAGTTCCGAGAGGGTTGTCTTGCGGTCGGCCGCGGCGTTGTAGGAGGCCTTCACGAGTTGCAACTCCCGGCCCAGGCGCATCAGACGTCCGTCGACGAGCTCCGTCTTGCCGAAGCCGATCTTCAGCGGCATGTACTCCTTGTAGACCCCGTTGCGGCGCGTGAAGAGCATCACCCGGTAGAGGGGCGGATTTTTCGTCCCGGCCTCCCATTTGTTTTCGTAGGTGTGGTAGATGAAGGGCCGGAACCGCACCGTGTCGCACGAACGTCCCGGAAGGGAGACTTCGCGCATGTTGAAATCGAGCAACTTGCCCTGCGGGGAGTAGATGTCGTATCCGACTGTCACCGCCTCGTCATAATTGAAGGCGTTCTGGGCGATGATCGCCACCTCGAGGATGCCGAACTTGCGCGTGGAGTCGGGAACGAGGGCGATCTCGAAGTCGCGGATCGACCGTTTGTCCTGATAGTAGAGGTAGCTTCCCTCGAAGCGCGGGCGGGGGGTGGCGTCGGCGGCGTCGAGCGGGCTGCGGCGCGCGAGCAGCATCACGCGGAAACTGTTCCCGCCCTGACGGACGTAGGGTGTAAGATCGAACTCCGCGGGGGTGAGCGGGTCTGTGACTTCGGCCACAGGCTGGTCGTTGAGCCACAGCGAACAGGGTGCCCCGGGATTTTCGAGATGCAGGTATACGACCCCGTCAGTCCAGGCGAAGGGGATTTCGGTCTCGTATCCGTAGATGGCCTGGATCTTACCCCCGGATTCGGTGATCAGTTCGGGACTGAACGCCATCCAGTAGCCTCCGGCTTCGCGGTTGCGGGCATCGGCGTCGTGGCGCGCGTTGTAGGGGACAACTTCGGTGCGGTAGATGCGCCCTCCGGCAGGGGGCAGGGCAACGGGTTCCCGTTCCTCCTGGGCCGAGGCCGCCAGTGCGCAGACTGCCAGGGCAGCCGTCCATATAGTTCGTTTCATCGCATACAAGGTCTATGATCCGGACAAAGGTACTTTTTTTTTGCCAAATCGCAAATAATAGCTAACTTTGTCAATTCAGAAAAACAGTTGTAAACAGAACAATTCACACAATATAAGATGAAAACGCAGAGAATAGCAGAAATCCTCAAATCGGGGGCCATTGACACCGAGATCGTGGTCAAAGGCTGGGTGCGTACCAAACGCGGCAACAAGAACGTGGCGTTCATCGCGTTGAACGACGGTTCGTGCGTGTCGAACATCCAGGTGGTCGTCGACCTCGCGGTGATCCCCGAGGAGCAGCTCAAACCCGTGACAACGGGCGCCTGCATCCGTGTCGACGGTCGGTTGGTCGCTTCGCCCGGCGCCGGACAGGGCGTCGAGGTACAGGCTTCGGCGATCGAGATCTACGGCACGGCCGATCCCGAGACCTATCCTCTGCAAAAGAAGGGCCATTCGCTCGAATTCCTGCGCGACATCGCCTACCTGCGCCCCCGTACCAATACATTCGGCGCAGTGCTGCGCATCCGTCACGCCATGGCCTATGCCATCCATGAGTACTTCAACCGCAACGGGTTCTACTATTTCCATACCCCGATCATCACCGCTTCGGACTGCGAAGGCGCCGGGGCGATGTTCCAGGTGACGACGCTCGATCTGGAGAACCTCCCGAAGAACGACGAGGGGCGGGTCGACTATACGAAGGACTTCTTCGGCAAGTCGTGCAACCTGACCGTCTCGGGACAGCTCGAAGGCGAGTTGGGAGCCCTATCGCTGGGCCGTATCTACACTTTCGGCCCGACGTTCCGCGCCGAGAACTCCAACACCCCGCGTCACGCCTCGGAGTTCTGGATGATCGAGCCCGAAGCGGCGTTCTACGACCTGGAGGACAACATGGAACTGGCTGAGGATTTTCTCAAGTACCTGATCCAGTATGCGCTGGACCATTGCCGCGAAGACCTCGAGTTCATGAACAAGATGTGGGACAAGGGGTTGCTCGAGCGTCTCGACTTCGTGCTGCACAACGACTTCAAACGCCTCGACTATACCGAGGGTATCGAGATACTCAAGGCTTCGGGCCGCAAGTTCGAATTCCCGTGCGACTGGGGGTGCGATCTGCAGTCGGAGCACGAGCGCTACCTCGTTGAGGAGCACTTCAAGCGTCCGGTGATCCTGATCAACTACCCGAAGGACATCAAGGCTTTCTACATGAAACAGAACGACGACGGCAAGACGGTTCGTGCGATGGACGTCCTCTTCCCGGGCATCGGCGAGATCATCGGCGGCTCGGAGCGTGAGGCCGATTACGAGAAGTTGCACCGCCGCGTGCAGGAGTTGGGCATGAGCGAGCGCGAGTTGTGGTGGTACCTCGATACGCGCCGCTGGGGATCGGCCCCGCATTCGGGATTCGGCCTCGGGTTTGACCGTCTGCTGCTCTTCGTGACGGGCCTGACCAACATCCGCGACGTGCAGCCCTTCCCGCGCACGCCCCAGCACGCCGAGTTCTGACGCTCTTGTGAACGAATACCCCCCCCCTCATGCCGTGTGCAGGATGCCCTTTGCCGGCGGTCCCGCACATGGCATATACCTGGCAGCGCGCCACGTCGAGGCATTGGAACGTTGCAGGAGTGCCGCATCTCCCTCCCGGAAGCCCGATACGATGAAGAAACCGGATTGGAATGCTGAAATAATTCTAAATTCGGATCCTTTATGGCCATCAATCAGAAACAGATACTTTCGCTTCAACAGAAACTCTCTCCGCAGCAGATTCAGATGATCAAACTGCTCGAGCTGCCGACCTTGCAGCTTGAGCAACGTATCAAGCAGGAGATTGAGGACAATATCGTTCTCGAGGAGAACGAACGTCCGGCTGAGGAGGAAGATGCCGATCCCCAGCAGGTGTCGGTTGACGAATACCTGCGTGAGGACGATACCCCGTCGTACAAGAGCCGCATCAACAACTATTCGAAAGACGACAAACAGCGTCCGGTATATCTGACCGAGGGACGTTCGTTGCAGGAGTACCTTGTTGAACAGCTCGGATACCGCAACCTTTCCGAACGCGACATGCGCCTGGCGGTCTATCTCGTGGGAAGCATCGATGAGGACGGATACCTGCGCCGCGACCTGGAGTCCATTGCCGACGACATCGCCTTTACGATGGGCATCGAGACGACCGAGGAGGAACTCGAACGCGTGCTGGGCGTGATTCACGAACTCGAACCGGCCGGCATCGGGGCCCGCGACCTGCGCGAGTGCCTGCTGCTGCAGATGGCGCAGATGCCTCTCGATACGCGTGCGAAACGCCTGGCGCGCAAGATTTTGACCAACTATTTCGACGAGTTCGTCAAAAAGCATTACGAAAAACTCATGGCCCGGCTGCAGGTCTCGGAGGAGGATTTCCGCGAAGCGATCGCCGAGATCCGCCGCCTGTCGCCCAAGCCCGGGAACCTCTATGCCGAGGGAGGCTCGGATGCGGCGCCCTATATTGTCCCGGACTTCATCCTCGACTACCAGGACGGACACTTCAACCTCTCGCTCAATTCGTCGAACCTGCCCGAGGTGCGGATCAACCGCCGCTACGTGGAGATGATTCGCTCGATGGTGGGCAGCGACGGAAAGGTCAAGGAGTCGGACCGCGAGGCCCTGCAGTTCGTGAAGAACAAGATCGACTCGGCCAAGTGGTTCATCTCGGCCATCAAGCAGCGCCACGACACGCTCATGCGTACGATGCAGACGATCCTCGACTACCAGCAGGAGTATTTTAAGGACGGCGACAAATCGAAACTCCGCCCCATGATCCTCAAGGATGTGGCCGACCGCACGGGGCTCGACGTCTCGACCATCTCGCGCGTGGTCAACAGCAAGTACGTGCAGACGCAGTTCGGGATCATCCTGCTCAAGTCGCTCTTTTCGGAGGCCATGCAGACCGATTCGGGCGAGGAGGTGTCGAGTTACGAGATCAAGCACATCCTGCAGGAGTGTATCGACGAGGAGGACAAGCGCCGCCCCCTGACCGACGAGGCGCTGATGGATATCCTCAATTCGAAGGGATACCGCATTGCCCGCCGCACGGTGGCCAAGTACCGCGAAATGCTGGGCATTCCCGTGGCGCGCCTGCGCAAACATATCTAAGCCGTGCGGCGCGGATTCCGGGCGAGGCCGTATTCGGATAGCGGTTGTGTCCGGGCACCGTGTTGCTGCGCGGAGATGCAAAATGTTGGAAAGAATGGATTTCAGAAAACTGTCGAATATCCTGTCGTGGGCGCTGCACCCTTTCCTGTTGCCGCTCTACATGATGGGGCTGATCCTGACGATGACGCTTTTTGCGCGTTACCCGACGGGCATGAAGTTCTACCTCGCGTGGGTCGTAACGCTCTATGCGGTCATCATTCCCGTGTTGTCGCTGGCCGTGCTGCGCTCGCTGGGACGGCTCTCGGATTTCCGCATCGACGAACGGCGCGAGCGGTTCCTGCCTCTGCTCATCGGGACTGTTTGCTACATCCTGTGTGGCGTGACCATTGCCAAAATCCCCTCGGCCGTCTTCCTGCGCAAGTTCATGTTCGCCGCCGCCTGTTGCGAGGCGATGTGCCTCGCGGTGACGCTGCGGTGGAAGATCAGCCTCCACCTGACCGGAATGGGCGCTGCCGTTGCCCTGCTGGTCGTGATGAATGTCGTGGGGGTCGGTACGATGCTCGTGCCGCTGGCCGTGGCGATCCTGTTGGCCGGGGCCCTCGCCTCGGCGCGGCTCTACCTCGGCTGCCACAACGGGGCTCAGGTACTGGCGGGTTTCGGCGGCGGTTTCGTCGTCTCGCTGCTGGCCGTATTGTTCCTGTAAGGGGAAGTTATGTCCCGGCAGTCCTGTCGGGACTGCACACCGTCCGCATCTTCAATGCCTTTGTCCTTTGCCTGGATCTCAATCGGAAGGATATGAAAAACCCGGCTTCATTGAAGCCGGGTTTTTCGTCGAATGTACTGTTCCCTGTCGCGGAACGGATGGCCTGTTAAACACAGCCCTGGGCGAGCATGGCGTTGGCAACCTTCATGAAGCCGCCGATGTTGGCGCCCACCACGTAGTTCACATAGCCGTCGGGCTCCGTGCCGTACTGCACGCAAACCTCGTGGATGTTTTTCATGATGGATCTCAGCTTGGCATCGACCTCTTCGGGCGACCAGGTGATACGCATGGAGTTCTGGGTCATCTCGAGTCCCGAAGTTGCTACGCCGCCTGCATTGGAGGCTTTGCCGGGGGAGTAGAGCAGTTTGTGCTGCTGGAAGATCTTGATGGCCTCGGGGGTCGAAGGCATGTTGGCGCCTTCGGCAACGCAGATGCAGCCGTTGTCGACAAGGGTCTGAGCCTGTTCGCCGTTCAGCTCGTTCTGTGTGGCGCACGGCATGGCGATGTCGCACTTCACGCCCCACGGACGCTCGCCCGGGTAGTAGGTGGCCGACGGATAGCGGTCGGCGTACTCCTTGATGCGGCCGCGGAAGACGTTCTTCAGCTCCATGACGTAGTCCAGCTTCTCGGGGCTGATGCCTTCGGGGTCATAGATGTAGCCCGACGAGTCGGAGAGCGTCACGACTTTGGCACCCAGTTCGGTCGCCTTCATGCAGGCGTACTGTGCCACGTTGCCCGAGCCGGAGATGCAGACGGTCTTGCCTTCGAAGGAGTCGCCGCGCGTGGCGAGCATTTCCTGAGCGAAGTAGCAGGTTCCGTATCCGGTGGCCTCGGGGCGCAGCGGGCTGCCGCCCCAGTCACGGCCCTTGCCGGTGAGCGTTCCGGTAAACTCGTCGCGCAGGCGCTTGTACTGTCCGAACATGTAGCCGATTTCGCGTCCTCCGACGCCGATGTCACCGGCCGGTACGTCGGTATCCTGTCCGATGTGGCGCTGCAGCTCGGTCATGAACGACTGGCAGAATTTCATCACCTCGTTGTCCGACTTGCCTTTGGGGTTGAAGTCCGAACCGCCCTTTCCGCCGCCCATGGGCAGGGTGGTCAGGCTGTTTTTGAAGGTCTGCTCGAAAGCCAGGAACTTCAGGATCGAGAGGTTTACCGAGGGGTGGAAGCGGATACCTCCCTTGTAGGGACCGATCGCGCTGTTCATCTGGACACGGTAACCGCGGTTGATCTCGATCTCTCCCTTGTCGTTGATCCACGGCACGCGGAATATGATGACGCGCTCGGGTTCGGCGATACGTTCGAGAATTTTCATCTTTCGAAGGATGGGGCTGGCTACGATATGGGGAGCCAGCGATTCGGCCACTTCGCGGACTGCCTGGTGAAACTCCGGTTCGCCGGGATTGCGGGCGATGAGTTGGGCCATGAATTCTTCAACGTACTGATGGGCTTGTTCGTTCATAGCGATTGTTTTTGAGGGTTTATGATCGGTTTTCGGCTATAAATATAATATATAATTCGCGGTTTTGCAAGTTCTTTAAGAAATTCGTAAAATATTTTATTTTCCGTTTCGTGGCATTTCCTTACTGTCCGGGTTGTCGGAAGGGTGCGAGATTGAGAATCCGTAATAAAAAAAGACGGATCAACTGTGAATCCGTCAATGAAAAAAAATCTCAAAAAATTTTCAAAAAAATCTTCGGAGCGGCTATTTCGTGAAGGCGAAGCCGATGTAGGCGTTTTCGTACTGCGAGAGCAGGGCGGCGGCTGTCGAGAGCGATTCGAGATTGCTGCCTATCTGCTGGACGATCTCCAGCAGCCGCTTGACGGGGAAGACGATCGTCAGTTCGTTGCCGCTCAGGTAGGCTTGGCTCGAGATCGAACCCAGGGTGGTTTGCCCGTTTGTCAGGTTGAAGGTGATGGCGTGGGTTTCGGCATCGAAGGCGTAGGTGCCGCCGATCGAGTGCGTGCCGAGGCTGGCTGTAAATTTGGCCTCCTGTTTCTCGAAGCTGAGCGTCCCTTTACCCGCTTCGAGTCCTCCTTTGGCGTAAACCTTGGAGAGTTGGTCGACGAGCAGCGTTTCGACGAGCGAACCGCTGAAGTCGGACGAAAGGTCCGTCCCTTCGAACTTCACGCTCGGACGGGCGTAGGTCCAGGTACCGTAGAGTGCCATTTCGGTCAGTTTACCCCCCGTGGCATCGTCGACCGCCGTCGTGGCGGTCTTTTTCAATGCCTCGAGCCAATTCTGGGCCATGGCTCCCGGAAGGTTCAACGCAAGGAGGGCCGTAATAACGAGAATTTTTTTCATGGTAGTTTAAAGTGTCTCCAGTTCGCGGAGCCAGGCTGCCGCCGTGGCGTCGGAGGGCATGCGCCAGTCGCCACGGGGCGACAGGGCTACCGATCCCACCTTCGGGCCGTCGGGCATGGCCGAGCGTTTGAATTGTTGTGAGAAGAAGCGGCCGACGAAGGTTCGCAGCCATTTGAGAATCGTCGCCCGGTCGTAGCTTCCCTTGAAAGCCTGTTCGGCCAGCAGCAGCGTCTTTGCCGGGCCGTATCCCGAACGGAGAAGGTGGTAGAGGAAGAAGTCGTGGAGTTCGTAGGGGCCCACGAGGTCCTCGGTCTTCTGGGCGATATGCCCCTCGGCATCGGCCGGGAGCAGTTCGGGGCTGACCGGAGTGTCGATGATGTCGAGCAGCGTGGCGCGCGTTGCGGCGTCGCGTTCCGTGTCGGCGGCCCACTTCACCAGGTGGCGCACCAGCGTCTTGGGCACCGAGGCGTTGACGCCGTACATCGACATCTGGTCTCCGTTGTAGGTGGCCCATCCGAGCGCCAGTTCCGAGAGGTCGCCCGTGCCGACGACCAGTCCGCCCTCCATGTTGGCCACGTCCATCAGAATTTGGGTGCGTTCGCGTGCCTGGGCGTTCTCATAGGCCGCCGAGCGGTCCGCCGGGTCGAGCCCGATGTCGCGGAAATGTTGCAGGCAGGCGTCGCGGATCGGTATTTCGCGTACCGTTACGCCCAGTCCGTGCATCAGCTCCAGGGCGTTGCGGTAGGTGCGGTCGGTGGTGCCGAATCCGGGCATCGTGATACCGAGAATGCCGCTGCGGTCGAGTCCCAGCAGGTCGAACGTGCGTACTGACACGAGCAGCGCGAGGGTAGAATCGAGGCCTCCCGAGATGCCGATGACGGCCTTGCGGGCATGCGTGTGGTTCATCCGCTGGGCGAGCCCGCGGGCCTGTATGCTGAAAATCTCCTCGCACCGTTCGCTGCGGTGCTCCTCCTCCTTCGGGACGAACGGCAGCGGGTCGATGGTGCGGTCGAGGGCCGCGGCGCGCAACGCCTCGGGAATCTCCATTTCGATCACGGTATTCTCCGTTGCCGCCTCGTTCATGCGGAACGACGTGTTGCGCCGGCGTTCGTATTCCAGCCGCTCGATGTCGACGTCGGCCACGACGAGCTGCTCTTTGTCCGAGAAGCGTTCCGCTTCCCGGAGGATCGTGCCGTTTTCGGCGATCAGCGCGTTCCCGGTGAAGACCAGGTCGGTCGACGACTCGCCGCATCCAGCCGAGCAGTAGACGTACCCGGCGATCGTTCGGGCCGACTGTTGGACGACGAGTTGCCGCAGGTAGGCGTGTTTCCCGGCCGCTTCGGGTGAGGCCGAGAGGTTGAAGATCACCTTGGCGCCGTTGAGGGCGAGGTGCGACGAGGGCGGGATGGCCGTCCAGAGGTCTTCGCAGAGTTCCACCCCGAACTCCGTGCCGTTGACCTCGAACGTCAGGTCGGCGCCGAAGTCGGCCTGTTGGCCGGCCACGGCGATGTGTTCGTCGGAAATCCCGGCCCCGGATGCAAACCAGCGCGACTCGTAAAACTCCCCGTAGTCGGGGATGCAGGTCTTGGGTACAACACCCAGCACGCGGCCCTGCGAGAAGACCACCGCACAGTTGTAGAGGGTCGAGCCGTGACGCAACGGTATCCCGACGATCGCCACCAGGGGTAGCTTGCGTGTCTCATGGATAAGTGCGGCAAGGGCCTCGTCGGCGTCATCGAGCAACGTCTGTTGCAGCAGCAGGTCGCCGCACGTGTATGCCGTGACGCCCAGCTCGGGGAAAGCCACGATCTCGACGCCGCGCTGTGCGGCCTCCTCGCAGAGCGCCTTCATCCGCTCCGTATTGTAGGCGCAGTCGGCAACCCTCACGTGGGGAATCGCCGCTGCGACCTTCAGAAATCCGAAATTGTCCATTGTTTCTTATTTTGCGTCTCGATCCTTGTCTTCCGTCCGCCCTTCCTGCGGGTCGGGACCATGCTCCGTGCGTCGTTATTCGCTCCAGAGCGTTGCCAGGTTCAGGATCACCTGCTGTGCCTTATGCATCGTGGTCAGCGAGCAGTATTCGAATTTGCCGTGGAAGTTCATACCTCCGGTGAAGAGGTTCGGGCACGGCAGCCCCATGAACGAGAGG
The DNA here is from genome assembly GCA_019113885.1 of Candidatus Alistipes intestinipullorum. Classification (GTDB taxonomy): domain Bacteria; phylum Bacteroidota; class Bacteroidia; order Bacteroidales; family Rikenellaceae; genus Alistipes; species Alistipes intestinipullorum. The sequence continues at coordinate 35,418 of DXGO01000040.1, forward strand.
CGTGCTCCGTCCGTGCCGCCGCGGATGGGGCGTACGAGGGGCTTCACTCCGGCCATCTCCATGGCCTTCAGCGCTTTGTCGATCACTTGCGGGTGCGGCTCGACCATCTTGCGCATGTTGAAGTATTGGTCCTTGACCGTCAGGGTGAGTACCTCCTGGCCGTATTTCTGTTTCAGCAGGTCGACGCACGCCCACAGGAAGACCTTGCGCTTCTCGAAGCGCTCGGCGTCGTGGTCGCGGAGGATGTAGCTCAACGATGCCCGCTCGACCGTGCCGCTCACGCCGACGCAGTGGTAGAACCCTTCGTAGCCCTCGGTGAATTGCGGGCGTTCGGCTGCCGGCAGCAGCCCCTGCAACTCCGCGGCCACGTCGATGGCGTTGATCATCTTCCCCTTGGCATAGCCCGGGTGGACGTTGCGGCCCTGGATTTCGATCTTCGCGCTGGCGGCATTGAAGTTCTCGTATTCGAGTTCTCCTTCCATGCCGCCGTCGACCGTATAGGCGAAGTCGGCGCCGAAGGCCTTGACGTCGAAAAAGTCCACACCGCGTCCCACCTCCTCGTCGGGGGTGAATCCGATGCGGATTTTCCCGTGCTTGACCTCCGGGTGGGCCATCAGGTATTCGGCGGCGGTCATGATCTCCGCCACGCCGGCCTTGTCGTCGGCCCCGAGCAGGGTCGTGCCGTCGGTGTGGATCAGCGTATGCCCCTTGAAGAACGAGAGTTCCGGGAAATCGGCCACGCGCATCGTGAGATGCCCGTTCAACACCAGGTCACCGCCGTCGTACTCCTCCACGATGCGCGGCTTGACATCCTTGCCGCTCATGTCGGGCGAGGTGTCGACATGGGCGATGAACCCGATGACCGGGGCATTCTCATACCCCTTCGTGGCGGGCACCGTGCCCATCACATAGCCATATTGGTCCATCGTAACCTCAGTCATCCCGAGCGTGAGCATCTCGTCGCGCAGGGCTTCGAGCAGCACCTTCTGCTTCTCGGTCGAGGGGTAGGTCGTGCTCTCTTCCGACGACTGTGTGTCGTAGGAGACATATTTCAGAAATCGTTCCTTGAGGTCCATATTCTGTCTTGTTTGCTTGGAAATTTGTTTTTGACTTTTCGATCACGGGGTTACGATCGTGGCCATACCTCCGTTGATAGCGGCCGTCGAGTGCGAGCCGTCGGGGTTGATCACCACGGCCAGACCTCCTACAGGCTTCAGGACCGTGACAACCTGTCCGTCCGTCCGAACCATCGTGGCGGGATATTGCTGCTTTTCGGCCACCTGGAAGTGCTTCTCGTCGATCCAATGGGTCCAGCGCTTCTGTCGGCCGGCCTGTTGCGGGGTCTCGGAGAGCGAGGCGCAGCCTCCTGCCAACATCAACAACCCTGTTGCGGTGGCGATCACCCATCGTTTCATACTGCGGTTCGTTTTTGAATGCACAATAATTTTGTTACTCCTCCTTTTTGGCCCGGAGCGTGTGCCACGTGAAGTAGCCGATCAGCACGAGGTACATCACCAGTCCGAGCCACTCGGCGGCATTCGAGGCGGCCCACTGCGAGAGCTTCCAGTCCACGTCGAAGAACTTCAGCATGGCGCTTACCACGCCCATCAGCGCACCTCCGGCGATGAATCCCGAGGCGATGAGCGTTCCGCGGTCGAAGCGGGCCTTGTTCAGGGCGGCGTCCTTCGAGCGGTTCGAAACGAACCATGCGATGAGTCCTCCGACCACCAGCGGGGCGTTCAGGTCCATTGGGATGAACATACCCAGCGCGAAGGCTAGGGCCGGGACGCCGATCGAGGTGAGCACCAGCGCGAGGGCCGCGCCGCAGAAGTAGAGCATCCACGGCGTTTGCCCGCCGGTCATCAGCGGCTGGATTACCGCCGCCATGGCGTTGGCCTGCGGGGCGACGAGCGCCCCCTCGCCGACGAATCCGAACGACTTGTTGAGGATAATCATCACGCCGGCGACCGTGGCTGCCGAGACAAACGTCCCGAGGAACTTCCATGCCTCCTGCTTTTTGGGCGTCGTGCCGAGCCAGTACCCGATCTTGAGGTCGGTGATGAAGCCGCCGGCCATCGAGAGGGCCGTGCAGACCACGCCGCCGATAATCAGTGCGGCGGTCATGCCCGTTGTTCCGCTCAGTCCCACGCTGACGAGGATCAGCGACGAGAGGATCAGCGTCATAAGCGTCATGCCCGAGACGGGGTTCGTGCCCACGATGGCGATGGCGTTGGCCGCCACCGTGGTGAAGAGGAAGGCGATGATGAAGACGATCAGGATCGCCGTGACGGACTGTACCCATCCGTCGAGCAGCCCGACGTGGAAGAAGACGAAGACGCAGACGAGCGTGGCGATGAGGATCGAGAGGATGCGTTTCATCGAAAGGTCGCGCTGCGTGCGCTCCGTGGCGGCGGGGCTTGCCTTGCCGCTCCCGAACTCCGATACCGCGAGGCCTACGGCCTGGCGGATGATCTTCGACTGCCGCACGATCCCGATGATCCCGGCCATGGCGATGCCGCCGATGCCGATCGGTTTGCCGATAAAGGCGTAGAGGTTCTCGGCCGTGAGCAGCCCGGCGGGGTTGGCCAGAAGCTCCTTGTCGGTCACGCCCAGCAGCGCCCCGAGTGTCGCGGGGTCCAGGGCCTCGGCGAGCGAGCCGACGACCGGCACGATGACGAACCAGACGAGGCACGAGCCTGCGGTGATGATCATGGCGTATTTCAGTCCGATGATGTAGCCGAGGCCCAGCACGGCGGCCGAGGTGTTCAGCCCGAAGACCACCTTGAACTTGTCGGCCGCGACCTGGCCCCATTCGCAGATGCGCGTCGTGACCGTGTCGGTCCAGAGCCCGAAGGTACCCACGACAAAGTCGTAGAGTCCTCCGACCAGACCCGCCACGGCGAGCAGTTTGGCCTGGTTGCCGCCCTTTTCGCCCGAGACGAGCACTTCGGTCGTGGCCGTGGCCTCGGGGAAGGGGTATTTGCCGTGCATCTCCTTGACGAAGTATTTGCGGAAAGGGATTAGCAGCACGATGCCGAGCAGCCCGCCGAACAGCGACGAAAGGAAGACCTGCCAGAAGGCGGCGTCCAGCCCGAGGATGTAGAGCGCCGGGAGGGTGAAGATCGCTCCGGCAACGATCACGCCCGACGAGGCGCCGATCGACTGGATGATGACGTTCTGCCCGAGCATGTTTTTCTTGCCGAGCACCGTTCCCATGCCGACGGCGATGATGGCGATCGGGATGGCGGCCTCGAAGACCTGCCCGACGCGCAGTCCGAGGTAGGCTGCGGCGGCCGAGAAGATGACGGCCATCACCACGCCCATCGTCACCGAGTAGGGAGTGACCTCTTTCGGGTTCGACGAGGCCGGCATGACGGGTTGGTACTCTTCGCCGGGTTTGAGTTCGCGGTAGGCGTTTTCGGGAAGTGAAGTCTGGGGAGTTTCCTGTTTCATGGGTAGAGGCGTTTAGTCGTTTGGGTCAACGGTTGTCGCCGCTGCCCGTGATGCGGTGGCGTTCCATGCGCGAGCGGAGTTTGTCGACGTTCATCTGCGCCACCTCCTCGAGGTCGTAGCCGAGGTCGCGCGAGAGCGTCGCGCAGTACCACAGCACGTCGCCGATCTCCTTGACGATTTCGAGCCGCTTTTCGTCGGTGAACTCCTTGTGGCCGTCGCGGATCACCTTCTTGACCTTGTCGGCCACTTCGCCGGCCTCGCCCGTAAGGCCCAGTGTGGGATAGACAATGCGGCTGTCTTCGGGATAGATGGCCGTTTCGAGGGCATGTTGCTGGTATTCGTTGAGTGTCATGATTGGGAATGTTTTCGGTGCTGTTTGTGACAATTTCCAAAGGACAAAAATAGGAATTTTTTCGGAAGAATCCGCGAAAAAGCCCGGCAAGCGACCGAATTTTCGGGCTGCCGGGCCATTTTGCGTGGGTGCGTCCTTGCGCAACGGAGCGTATGCCGGAACTCAGAGCGTATTGAGCCGTGCGCGGGCTGCGCGGAGCGTCTCCTCCCAGCCCTCGAACTCCACGGGCGAGCGGAACGGTTCGAGCAGCGCGTCGAGCTCCGCGCGTCGCGTCGTGTCGGAGGCGAACTCCTCGCGCAGCAGGCGGATCTTCTCCCAGTCCTGAATGCCCTCGACGAGGCGTTCGAAACGGATCGACGAGCGTCCCTCGGGATAGACGATCGAGGTGTCGCCCGCGGCCCACGTGCGGAACCTCGTGTCGCGGATCGGGTCCTCGACCCACGAGTTGTAGGCCCAGCGCAGGAATCCGTCGTAATCCTCGGCGGCGGCGTACCAGCTCAGATAGGTTGCCTCGGCCGGGGCCGATGAGGTGTAGGTGTTGGGGAATCCCGACGAGCAGCAGACATAGTAGGTGGTCGTCAGCCCTTGGGCGCGGCGGTCGGCGATATCCTTGCGGTCGACGGGCCCGAAGATTCCGGCACACATGTCGCGGAGGTAGGGGTAGCGTTTGTAGCTCTTGTGGTTGTCGGCCAGGGCGATGCCCAGTTCGGGCGCCACCTCCTTGAGCAGCGCCGTCGCTTCGTCCATCATCTCGGGCGAACGTTCGTCCATGGCGATGTTGGTGATGGAGAGCCACCCCCGTTCGTCGAGGTGCTCGACGAAGGCCTTCAGGAAGGGTTCCCACATCTCGCGGAAAGCCGGTGTGTCGGGCGAGGCCTGCACGTCGACCATTTGGCCCGAAACCTCGTCGCGGTAGTGCAGCATGTCGTTCCACGGCAGCATCGAGTAGCAGTTGATGTACTTGCCGATGCCCAGGTCGAGCATGAATTCCACCCAACGGTCGAATACCGTGAAGTCGTACTCCCACCCGCCGTCGGCCAGGCGCGTCCAGACGATCATGTCGGCATAGGCGTCGTAACACTGGTTGTTCCAGGGGTCTTTGTTGAGGGTCGCGGTGATGACCTTCTGCCCGGCCGCGGCGAGTTGCCGCATCGTCGGGCGCATCCGTTCGAAGTGCTCGTCGCTCCACACCTCGACGCCTTCGATGCGGGCTACGGCCGCCGGGTGCTGCCACAGGTCGAGGTGGTAGACCCAATCTTCCGGGGCAGGCAGCGTGCGCGGCACGACGTCGAGGTGCAGGGTCAGCGTCTTGTCGAGCCCCCGGCCCTTGATGTGCACCGGAGCCGTGTAATGCCCGGGCGCGGCGTCGCGCGGGATGTCGACCGTGATCCATACGGGGCGGGTCGAGCGGGCCGGAATGTCGAGCGTGGCACACTCGTCGAGCAGGTCGGCCTCGAGGTGCACGGGGTTGTTCTCGGGACGCTTGCCGCACGGCTGTTCGGGCAGGAAGCGGTCGCTGAGGACGTATTTCACCATCCGCGTGCGGGCGATGCCCGGGAGTTTCGTGCCCTCTTCGGCTACGAAATCCCCGATCGTGCAGCTCAGGCCGCCGATGGCTTCGGGGGTCGAGACGACCGTTTGGGCCGAGACTTTCTCGCCACGCCATCCGGCGAGCGTCGCCTCTTCAGCAACTGGGCCCTCGTAGGGTGTCGTGCGGGGATAGCGGATATCGGTCGAACCGAACGTGACGATCGGTTCTTCGATGGCGGCCCATGTCTCGGGGCGTTCGCCCTGCGGGTCGGCGGGTTCCGTCCAGTCGAAATGCGAAGTTTGCGGTGGGGTCCCCGTGCAGGCGAGCAGTGTCAGCAGGGGAAGGGTCAGCAGGAGTTTTTTCATGGTTGCAGGTTATATGCGGTTGGTTTGAACGTTTGGCGTGTATGGCTGGTGCTCCGTGAAGCGTCGGGGTGCGGAACTCACAGCGCCCCGATGAACTCCGTCACGGCCTCGGTCAGTTCCGGCGCCAGCGCCAGTGTCGAGTCGGTGTAGGCGGCGAGTTGTTCGTTGAGCGTGCGTCCGTCGCTCTTCTTGAGCGTATGGGTCATCCCCTTGACCACCACTTTGCGTGCCCGGGGCTGCGCGTCGGCCAGCGCATCGGCCTCGGCAGCCGGTACCTGCAGGTCATTGTCGCCCTGGAGGATCAGCACCGGGATCTCCAGTGCCGCAATCAGCCGGCAGGGGTCGTAACGGAAGGCCGAGATCAGAAAGGGTTGTACCGAAGGGTCGAACAGTGCGGTGAGCGGCTGCGGGATGTCGTCGACCCGCTTCCCGTGACGCAGAGCGTCGATGATTCCCGTGGCACGGATGTAGAGCCCCGGATCGGTCGTCGCCAGTTGTTGGGCGAGCTGCCCCTGGAGGATGAAGTCGAGCGGGTGCCCGGCGCCCGAGACCTCGATGACGGCCGTAATCCGCGGATTTCCCTGGGCCGCGCAGAGGGCGATCGTCGCCCCTTCGCTGTGGCCCAGGAGGACGATTTTCCGAAACCCCTCGCCTGCCAGATGGTCGACCCAAGCCGCGGCGTCGGCGACGAAATCCTCGAAAACGACCTCCGAAAGCCGTTCCGGGTCGTCGTACACACTTTGTGCGATGCCGCGCTTGTCGTAGCGCAGCGAGGCGATGCCGGCCTTTTCGAGGGCTTCGGCCAGGTAGCGGAACGCATTGGTGCGGATACCCAGGCGGTTGTTGCAGTCGCGGTCGGTGGGGCCCGAGCCGGCGATCATCACCACGACGGTCTCAGCCGGCGGGCCGTCGGGCACGACGAGTGTCCCGTATAGTGTCCCGAAGTCGCGGGTCAGAGCGATCTCTCTTTCGGCGGCCGCAAGCCGCGGCCCTGCAAACAGGGCGAAGAGCCCGGCCGACAGTATCGACAGTCGTCTGATGGAGAGGATGTTGCGGAGAATCTGCTTCATGGGCGGGATGGAGGTGGGGTTCAGAGCTTATCGAGGGCCTTTTCGAGCCCGATGCCGCGCGAACCCTTGACCAGGATCAGCGCCCCTTCGATCGGGTGTTCGGCCAGGCGGGCGGTCAGCTCGTCACACGAGGCGCAGAGCGTTATGTTGCGGGGCGTTGCGGACTGCGCGGCGCATGCCCGGGCAAACTCCCTGCCGACAAGAACGGTCTCTACGTCGGGATGACCGGCCACGAGCCCGATGATTTCGGCATGCTCGCGGCATGACCAGTCGCCCAGTTCGAGCATGTCGCCCAGGATCAGTACCCGGCGGCTGCGGGCTCCGAGCGGCTCGCCGAGCAGGTGCTCCACGGCGGCCCGCATGCTGAGCGGATTGGCATTGTAGCAGTCGGCGATGACCGTATTCCGGGAGGTCTCGATGCGTTGCGAACGGTAGTTGTCGGGCACGTACCCGGCTACGGCGCGGCGGATCGCCTCGTCCGGGATGCCGAAATGGCGCCCTACGGCCACCGCCGCCGCAATGTTATATCGGTTGTAGTCCCCCTCCAGCCGGCTTTCGATGCCGTTGGCCAGCGACGTGGGGTAGTATTCGGCCTTCAGCCCCGGGCGTTCGGCCGCCATGGCGCAGAGCGTCGCGTCCTCCTCGCGGACGAATGCCGTTCCTCCGTGTGCCGCGAGGTAGTCGAACACCTCGCCCTTGCCGCGACGTACTCCCTCGGGGCCTCCGAAGCCCTCGAGGTGTGCGCGGCCGATGTTGGTCAGCACTCCGTAGTCGGGCTCGGCGATCGAGGTCAGCAGCCGCAGCTCGCCGCAGGCGCTCGCCCCCATCTCCACGATGCCGAAGGTCGTCGCGCGGGTCATCGACAGCAGCGTCAGCGGCACGCCGATGTGGTTGTTCAGGTTGCCCCGCGTGGCGTAGACTTCGAAACGTGCGGCCAGCACGCGGCTTACGAGCTCCTTGGTCGTGGTCTTACCGCTGCTGCCCGAGATGGCCAGTACCGGGATGCCCAATGCGCGGCGGTGCGTGCGAGCCAGCGCCTGAAGCACCCCGAGCGTATCGTCGACCAGCACGATCCGGTCGTCGTCGGGATCAACCCCGGCCGCGGCAAGCGCCTCCGCACGGTCGGCGATGGCCGCCGCAGCCCCCTTTTCGAGGGCCTCGCCGACGAAACGGTTGCCGTCGAAGTTGGCTCCGTGCAGGGCGAAAAAGATCGAACCCGGCTCGATGCACCGGGTATCGGTCGAAACGCGCGGATGGGCGCGGAACAGTTCGTAGAGGTCAGATGTGCTTGTCGCCATTGTGGAATTTCACTTCGTCGATGAACTTCTTGATGTTCTGCTCGTCGGTGCGCGGACAGATCATCAGCACGTCGTCGGTGTCGACCACGATGTACTCCTTCAACCCGCTGATGACGGCGATCTTCCCCTCGGGCAGCGAGACGATCGACGAACGCGTGTCGTAGACGTAGCACCCCTCGGCCGGGATGGCGTTGGCATAGCGGTCCTTGCGCGAGAGCTGGTAGACCGAGCCCCAGGTGCCGACATCGCTCCAGCCGAATTCGCCGCAGCGGACATAGACATTGTCGGCCTTCTCCATGATGCCGTAGTCGATCGAGATGGCGCGGCACTCCGAGAATGCGGTCTCGATGATCCGGCGCTCCGTCTCGGGGTCGGAGGCCTGCATCACGCCGCTGAAGAGCGCATGGTGTTCGGGCAGGTATTTTTCGAAGGCCTCGATGATCGAGCGAACCTTCCAGATGAAGATGCCCGAGTTCCAGAAGAACTCTCCCGACTGGATGAATATCTGCGCCAGTTCGAGGTTGGGCTTCTCGGTGAAGCACTTCACCTTGCTGATGAGGCTGTTGTCCGAGACCTGGATGTATCCGTAACCCGTGTCGGGGCGCGTGGGTTTGATGCCCACGGTCATCAGGGCGTCGTGCTCCGAGGCGAAGTCGGCGCATTCGGCGATGATCGCCCGGAAATCCTCTTCGTTGAGGATCAGGTGGTCCGACGGCGTGACGATCATCTCGGCATCGGGATTGCGTTTCATCAGCGTATAGGCCGCATAGGCGATGCAGGGGGCGGTGTTGCGCCCCACGGGTTCGCACAGCACCTGGGAGGCGTCGAGTTCCGGAATGTGCTCGAGCACCTGGGCCTTGTATTTGTCGTTGGTCACCACCAGGAAATTCTCCGGGGGCACGATCTTCTCGAAGCGTTCGTAGGTGTGGCGGATGAAGGATTTTCCCGTCCCGAGAATGTCGAGAAACTGCTTCGGCCGCGAGAGCCGGCTCTTGGGCCAGAAGCGCGTTCCGATACCGCCCGCCATGATGACACAATATTTGTTGCTGGCCATGAGTTATTATGTAGGTTAACTCGACAAAGATAAAAATATTTTAGTAACTTTGCCGCCTATCGGGAATTAAATTTCATCCGGGCAATGAAAATCAAACTCTTCACCATCCCCAATCTGCTGACGTTGTCGAATCTCATGTGCGGCACCTTCGCGGCGCTTTCGGCACTGATCTACGACAACCTCGAATGGGCTTTCTGGTTCGTGGTGCTGGCCGCCGTGTTCGACTTCTTCGACGGGTTCGTCGCGCGCCTGCTGCGTCAGAGTTCCCCCATCGGCGTGCAGCTCGACTCGCTGGCCGACATGATCTCGTTCGGGTTCGTGCCCGCGGCGGTGCTCTATGCGATGACCACCCGCTCGCTGGATGAAGGGGAGACCCTCCTGCGTTATGCCTATACGGTCGTGTGCTTCGCCATGGCGGCCTTCTCGGCGCTGCGGCTGGCGAAGTTCAACATCGACGAGACGCAGCATGAGGAGTTCTGCGGCCTCCCGACTCCGGCCAATGCCCTCTTCTTTACGTCGCTGGGGTTGATTTACGCCCGCACGGGTTTCGATTTCGGCGGACAACTGCTCATCCTCGCCATGCCCCCGATGTCGTGGCTGCTCGTCTCCCCCGTGCGGATGTTCTCGCTCAAGTTCCAGGGCTTCGGGTGGCGTGGAAATGCGATCCGCTACCTCTTCCTGGCGACCTGTGTGGTGCTGATCGCCGTGCTGCGCCTCTACGCCATCCCGACGATCATCCTCCTCTACATCCTCGTGTCGGCGATCCGTTGGGGCCTGCGCATGGCGGCCGAAAACGGGCGAAAAGACTGATAGTTGCATAATTAAAAAATTTTAATTACCTTTGCCGCGGATTTCCGCTCTTTGGCTATGGCGAGATTCTCGAACCGCATATTGCTGACGTTCGTTCTGGCGCTGCTCTTTACCGCACCCCGTGCGTTGCAGGCGCAGAACTTCGACGCAAGCACCCTGCAACGGGCCATGCGGAACGGTCAGTCGGGTGCCCTTTACGGCTCGAACCCCTACGAACAGACCGAAGAGGAGGGCGAAGGCCAGGGCGACCCCCAGGATACGACCAAAAAGGAACGGAAAATCCGCAAACCCCTCGAATCGTACTTTTTCAGCGATTCGATCCGTTCGTTGAACAACTTCCTGTGGCACGTGGATCGCAATTACAACCGCGTTGCGATCCAGCCGCTGGACACCACGCTGACCGACTACCGGATCGACTATCCGTTTTATCGGGAGGATGTGGGCGATATCGCTCAGGGAGCGTTGGGGCAGACGTCGCTGCCTTTCAACTACTTCCGACGACCCGAGTTCTTTGACTTCAGTTTTGCGAGTCCGTACTACGCGTACACCTACGACATGGAGAACGTCAACTTCTACAATACGAAGAAGCCGATCATCCGGATGAGTTACGAGGAGTCGGGGCAGAAGCGCTTCCGCGAAGAGAACTTCCACATCATGCATGCCCAGAACATCTCGCCGACCACGGGGTTCAACATCGACTACAAGGCGCGCGGTACGAAGGGCCAGTACATCTGGTCGAGGACCAAGAACCACAACCTGGCGGTGGCCGTAAACCATACGGGGAAACGCTACTCGATCCATGCGGCCTACTACAACAACTACATCGACCAGCAGGAGAACGGTGGCGTCGTGGGCAAGTGGGCCCTGGCCGACACGACCTTCGACATGCCGTCCGGAATCCCGATGCGCCTGGCCGACGCCGAGGCGAAGAACGTCTACCGCAACAACGGCTTCTTCGTCACCCAGTCGTACGGCATCCCGCTGCAGCGGATGACCGAGAGCGACTTCTCGATGGCGGGGCTCTCGTCGGTCTACGTCGGGCATTCGTTCGAGTACAGTTCGTGGAGCAAGGTCTATTCCGATCTGAACGCCCCCTACACCAACGAACGCGACCACCGCAACGAGGCAGGGGAGTTCGTGCCGGCGGAGTACAACTACTATCAGCACTGGTACATCAATCCCATCGAGACGCGCGACTCGATCTATGAGCGGCGTATCTCCAACCGCCTGTATGTCCAGGCCCAGCCGTGGGACCGCGACGGCGTGATCGGAACGCTCGACGGCGGTATCGGTGTCGACATGCACACCTACTCGCAATTCGAAATGAAAGACTACCTGACGGGCAAGTATACGAAGGTCAACAAGATGAGTTACTTCTTCTACGGCTCGGTCAGCGGAAAGATAAAAAAGTATGTCGATTGGGGCGGAGAGGCGACTTTCTACCCGTCGGGATACAGAGGCGGAGACCTGAGCCTGGGTGCGCACCTGGCGTTGACGGGATACCTCCGCGGACACCCCCTGATTCTCGAAGGGCGCTTCCGGATGGAGCGCCGCTCGCCGAACTATTGGCAGGAGAATCTATTCTCGAACCATTTTATATGGGACACTCCTTTGAACAAGGAGACTGAGACTCGGTTGGAGGTAAAGTTTTCGGTTCCCGACTTCGCATTCGAGGTGGGAGCGTGGCAGGGCGTCGTCACCGACAAGATCTATTACGGGTCGGATGCGAACGTCGCCCAGTTCGACGGAACGATCAGCCTCACGAGTGTGTATGCTCGCAAGGATTTCCGCTTAGGCGGACTTCATCTGGACAACAGGGTATTGTTGCAGTGGAGCACGGATCAGGAAGTTGTCCCCGTTCCTCTTTTGAGCGCCTACCTGTCGTATTACTACGAATTCTGGGTGGTGCGCGACGTACTGCGCCTGCAGATCGGCCTCGACGGACGCTATAATACGCGGTATTATGCGCCCGGGTACAATCCGGCACTGTCGGTGTATTACAACCAACGGGAGCTCGAAGTGGGGAATTACCCCTACTTGGATGCTTTCGTCATGGGAAAGTGGAAGAGAATGCGGATATTTCTGAAATATCAACATGTGAACAAGGGCCTGTTCGGAAACGGAGAGTATTTCTCGGCGGCGAATTACCCGCTCAATCCGGGCATGTTCAAGATCGGTATCTCATGGGGATTCTATGATTAGCGTGCTGTTCTGCGCGGTGTGAGCTGCCCGCAAAGCAAGCTTTTATGTTAAAAAAGACTGTTTTAACGTTTGCGTTCTTAACCATTCTGACGACATTTTACGGTTTTAACGCCCAGTTCGGCACCCCCGCGACGGACCCAGTGCTGAACGAAGAGGCCGGGATGAACAACCTTTTGCTGCCTGCAGAGGGCGGATATGTCATTTCGGCCTACGACAACCTGATCCGCCGAATCAGCGAACAGGAAGGGCATGACTGGCGTCTGATGAGCGCCATCGCCTACCACGAATCGCGCTTCACGCCCGATATAACGTCGCGCAGCGGAGCCCGTGGGTTGATGCAGATCATGCCTTCGGTGGCGCGTCAGTTCGATGTCCCGGCCGACCGGATCGCCGATCCGGAGACCAACGTCTGGTTGGCCAACAAACTGATGTCGGAGATCATGTCGTCGCTCCGCCTTCCGGCGTCGACGCCCGAGAAGGACCGGATGAGCATTGTGCTGGCTTCGTACAACGGTGGCATCGGCCACGTGAGCGATGCCCGGCGCCTGGCCCGTCTGAACGGAGAGAATCCCAATTCGTGGGAGGTTGTGGCCCGCTATCTGGAGTTGAAGGCTCAGCCGGAGTATTACGAGAACGAGGTGGTCAAGTGCGGCCGCTTCACCGGCAGCCGGCAGACGCTGGCCTACGTGGACGATGTAATGGGACGCTACGACAAGTACTGCCGTATTGCCGGGAGGTAACGCGCAGGCAGAATAAGAAAAGCAGAAATCGATATTTTCGGTTTCTGCTTTTTTTTTTGCGCCCGAAGTTGTCCCTTTCGGCGCGTATCTGCCGTCCCGAGAGCCGGTACCCATGCTTTTCTCCCGTCTCTGACCTGAACGCTTCCGGCATGGATCTCCGATCGGCTCCCGGGGCGGCGTCTCCTGTTTCACGATCTTCTGCTCTCTCAGTTCTCGGCTTTCTTGCTTTCGTCTGTCCTTGTTTTCCCCTCTTCCTCCTTCTCACCTTTCCTCGCCTGCTCTTTCTCACTCTGCGGCCTCCAGCCGTCAATAGCCCCAGCGGAAGTCGTCGACGTAGAGGACGTTCTTCGAGCACCCGTCCATGAAGTCGCCGTATTTGCTCGTCGCGCAACTGATGACGATCGTGTAGCTGCCCTGCGGCGCGCCGCAGGCGGTGTCGTAGTAGAGCATGGGAATCTCGGCGTCGACCATCGAGCTCCCGGAGGTCGTCTGCGAGATGTCGAGGACGCCGTAGGCGATGATCTTGCCCGCTCCCTCGAGTGAAGTCTGTGTGGCGGGGTCCCACGTGCCTGTGGGGGCGCTCGTTCCCGACGCCACGTTCTGTCGGGCGCTCCAGTCGACGATCACGGCGTAGATTGTGCTTATATCCTGCTCTCCTATTGCGAGGGAGCCGAATCTGTTGATGTTCACCGTTCCGACTGTTGCGTGATATTTGAACCGCAAGGTCTTGGGACGGGCCGTGTAGGCGAAGGGCTGTCCGAAGCCTACGGTACCGGTTGTCCCGCTCATTTTGAAGGTCCCGGTGAAGAGGTTCCCGGCGGCCAGGATGCCGAGCGTCTCACTGGCCGTGAGTTTGGCGCACTGGCTGCCTTGCATGCCGTCGATGGTCGCAGGGGTGCAGAGCCCCCTCTTCAGCGAGTTGTTGCCGCTGCCCCACATCGTTGATGCTGTGTTCTCGGTTGAGAAGCAACTTAGGCTGCCCTCCATATCGCCGCCGGGAATCGTGTCCCCTGCGTCGGCCGTGTATTCGAGCAGTTGTGTCTGCTCGCCGCCGATCAGCAATTGTATTTCATAGGTGCAACCGGCGAAGATGCCTTTTGCCGGATCGGGCGTGTAGACGGTCAACTTGTGAGGATTGGTCGAAGCCCTCCATTCGGGAGCGATCTTTGCCGACAATACGCCCGCCTCGTAGGTGGGGTCGGAGGCGTCGATCCAGGTGTCCGAACCTTTGACGCGATATTGCAGCTGTGCTCCCGAAGCATACTCCTCCTCGGAAACAATGGCCGTGAGTGTGGCGGTGTTGTGCCACAGGTCGGCCGCTCCGAGTGCGATTTTCGTCTCGGTCTGTTCAACGTAAAGCCACCACTGCTCGGTCCGTCCGAAGCAGGAGACCTGAATGATCCGGGGCGAGCGGAAATCGACGTCGGCGAGTTCCTCCAGGGTGGGTGAGTAGGTCGTGATGTCGGCGGGCCCGAGTTTCAGGGCCGTGACCTCCACGTGTTCCAGGTCGATGTCCTGCCCCACGTAGACTTTTGCGATGCAGTTTTGCGCGTCGATCTCCTCGGCGCCGATCTGGCCCGCAACGCGGAACTGCCGGACGATCTCCTGCCGTGCCTGGATCGTCCACACGTAGTCCTGGTAGAGCGACAGCGTGACGTAGAGCGGCGAACGCAGGTCGTAGGTTGCGGGAACGTCGCAGGATATTGTGGCACCTTCGGTAACGGAGATGCGGTCGATCCGCACGTTGCGGATGTCGGTCGTTTCGTCGAGGTTCAGGGTGACGAGGCGTTGCGACGCATCGAGGTTCGTCGTGAACCCTTCGCCCTCGACGGCCGTGATCTGCAACTCCACAACGGGGTAGGGGATGTCGTTGTGGATGCAGGCCGTGAGGCCGAGCAGCAGTCCTGCGGTCAATAGCCGGAAGAGTCTTGTCATACGATGCGTTATTTTTTCTTGTGGTCCCACAGGTGTACGTTCATGCCGAAGTTGATTGCCAGCAGGTTGAGCCGGAATCGCATCTTCGAGGTCTCGCGCGAGCCGATTTTCTCGCCCGCCTCGTTTTTCTGCGTGACCGTGTTGTACTGGATGCCTCCCAGTCCGAACGAGATCGTTGCGCAGACGTTCGGAAAGATATAGACGGCGGCACCGGGATTGAATGCGAGTTTGAGCTGCATGTTGTCGCTGTAGGTGCGGTTGTCGGCCTCGTCGAAAATGAAGTCGGCTGTGCCCCGGGTCACCATGAACTCAAATTCGGCGAACAGCCCGATGCGTCCTGCCGGGTCGAGTCCGGCATAGGAGCGGTGGAAGAGTCCGAACGAGTAGCTGTTGCTGTTCAGATCGAAGTAGGGGATTGCACCGGAGATATTGTTGCTGGCCCCCAGGTCGTATTCCGCATTCTGAAGTTTTCCGCTCATGTGCTCGTATCCGAAGCGCACGCCGATGCAGCGGTTGTCGCGGTAGAAGTACCCGAGGTAGGGCTTCACACTGGCTACGGCGCCTTCGGCCGTGATGCTCGATACGAGCGTCCAGACGTCGGCCTCATCGGTCGAGAGGGTCCCGTACGAAGCTGTTGTTCCGAGCATGATCTCGCCGCGGTAGGCATATTTGATTTTGTTGATGTCGCGGTCCATGCGGCGGCGGGTCGGGAGGAAGCGTTTTTTCTCCGTTCCCGGGTTCTGCTTCGTCTCCGTCTCCGTCTCCCGAACCGGGACCTCGGCGTATCCGGAGCCATTTCCCGACGCCATGCTGTCGCGCCCGTATACCTCGTCGGGGCCTTCGGTTCCGAGGGCCGAGGCGGTCAGAATACTGAAGACCGCTGCTGTGAGGAGTGTGAGAAGTCGTTTCATGGGTGTTCGGTTTTCAGAGATAGAAAGACATGCCGAGGCCTATCGAGAAGATATTTACCTTGAAGTTCATCATGCTGGTTTTCAGGTCTCCTTCGCGAACCTGGTTGTGCACCTGTTTGATGTGGCTGTAGTTGATACCCATGACGCCGACATTCACCTCCACGGCCATGTTGTTGGTGGCGAAGGCGACGATTCCCGGCGAGACACCGATTCCGAGTTCGACCCCTGTCTGATATGTGCCCTTTACGGGCGAATCGTTGGCGAACTTGCTTTGCGAGGCCCCTGCCGAGAGCGACATTTCGTTGAACAGCGCGAATCGCTTGTTGCGCCCCAGCGGAATGTACTGCCGCCAGATCAGGGCGGTGGTATAGTTGTGGCGGAGCGTGTAGAAATCCTTGGCCGAGAGCTCGACGCCCGATTCGTCGTCGCCGAACTTCAGCCGGGCCTTGTCGAGCTTGAGCAGCGAGCGCGAATAGGTGAAACGCGCCCCGACGGCCATGTTGTCATGCAGGGCGTAGGCGACCATGGTGCTGACCTGGAAGGTATAGCCCCGTGAATTGATGTCGTCGACGATCAGGAACCGGTAGTTGTCGTTGGAATGCGTCGAGTAGGAGGCCGTTCCTCCGAAAACCCACTGTCCCTTCGGCACGAAAAGCGTATGGCGGTCGGTCAGTCCGCGGCGTGCGCGGCGCTGGTTGATCGTCAGCGGTTGTCGGGCGGTGCTGTCTGATCGGTAGCCGGACGTTTCGGCGCTCTGAAGCGTATCCGGCTTGACGGCTCTCTCCTGTGCGTACGACCACACCCCCGGGCAGAGGCCCAGCAGCGTGGTCGTGATGCAGATGATGGTGTGCCGCATGTTTCGGTCGTAAGCGTTATGATCGTTTGTTGTGTCTCGGTAGCTGTCCCGGGTCAATACCCCCAGGCGAAGTCGTCGATGTAGAGGACGTTGGTCGAGCAGCCGTCCATGAAGTCACCGTATTTGCTCGTCGAGCAGGCGATCACAAGGGTGTAGTTGCCCGTGGGGGCCGCCGAGGCGGTGTCGTAGTAGCGCAGCGGAATTTCGCCATCGACCAGGGCGCTGCCCTCCGTCGACTTCGAAATGTCGAGTCTGCCGTAGGCGATGATGGCCCCCGAGCCGTCGAGCGTGGTCTGGGCCGCAGGGTCCCACGTGCCGGTAGGCTCGCTCATTCCCGAAGTGACGATATGGCGGTCCGACCAGTCGACGATGGCGACGTAGACCGTGCTGATATCCTGATCGTCCTTCTGAATCGGGCCGTATTTGTTGATGTCTACGGCCCCTACCGTTGCGTGGTATTTGAACTTCAGCGACTTGGGACGTGCCGTGTAGTCGTATTTCTGTCCGAAGCTTACCGTGCCGGTCGTGTATTTCAGGCTGAAAGTCCCGGTGAAGAGATTTCCGGCGGCCAGGATGCCCAGCGTCTGGCCGGCTGAAAGCTTGGCGCACTGGCTGCCTCCCATGCCGGTGAATGACCCGGCCTGGCAGAGCGGGTTGTCGCTCATCCCGTTGTTGCCGCTGCCCCACATTAGGGTATTGGAGTTGGAGTTTCCGAAGCAGCTCAGGCTGCCCTCCATGTCGCCGTTGGGGATGATCTGCCCGTTTTGGGCGGTGAATGTCCCTGCGAAGTCCAGCGTCCCGATCTTCACCCCGTAGTTGTACGGGTTGCCTGCGAACACGCCTGTGCCTGCTACCGGGAGGTAATAGGAGGGATAGGAGGATTCCTCCGTATTCTCGGTCAATGTCCATTCGGGCTCGAAGGTCGCCGAGTAGATGCCGTCACTGCCCTTTTCGCCCGGCTTGGTCCGCTCTCCGAAGGTGAAGGTAACTTCCGGGGTTTCCGGGTCGAGGATCAGCGCCTTGAGCGTCACGCGGTTGGACCACAGGTCGTAGTCCGCCGTTTGGACCGGAAGCAGCCCCTGTACGCGGAATGGCGTGGTGTAGGAGAGCTCTCCGTTCGAGGTGTCGCGCACGCGGATGCGCAGCTCCTGTTCACCGCCGCCGAGCGAAGTGAAGAACTCGTCGCTCAGCATTACCTTCATGTTGCGTTCGTTGCTCTTCTCGAGTGTGATGCCGGGATAGCTCGATTCGATCAGCCCATAGGTGTTGTCCCCCGCGTAGAGTACGACGTCCTTGATCGGGGTGAGGTTCGAGATCAGGTAGGTGACGGCCGACGATTTGCCGGGGATGTACTCCTGTTGTTCGTTGAGGTCGAAGCCGTCCCCCGTGATCGAGATGTCGGTCCAGATGATGTCGTCGGTGACATCCTCGGTGGAGTCGTCGACCTGGACGGTGAAGCATTCGATATACCCCGGGGCATCCTCCGAGAAACGGAAGGTCAGCGAGCAGTTGGCTCCTGCCGAGACCCCTGCGAGGGAGCCTTCCCGGGTGATCGCACCGTTGTCGCCGACCGAGGGGTCGTTGTGCGTGCCTTCGAACCGGTAGACCAGCGTCGTGACTCCTTCGGGCAGGATGAAATAGCCTTCGCCGGCCTCGGTGAAGGTCAGCTCGTCGAGCGATCCTTTTCCGAGTTCGGAAGCCTGTTCGGCTGCGGCGGCTGCAATGAGGACCTTGGCCGTGGAGCCGAACTTCTCGGCAATCGAGGCGTCGAAGGCGACCTTTGCAGCGACGTTCTGCCGGGTACATTTCACCTCGACGCCCTCGGTTTGCCCGGCCGTGACGGTGAACTCCTGGCGTCCGTGGTAGAATTTCTTCTCGAACGATGCGGGAACCTGTTCGCCGACCTCCGCGTCGACGCTGTAGTTGCCGGCCAGGAGCTCGAGACGCTCGGGTTGCGAGGCGGCCGTATAGCGGCGGATCAGTTCGTCCGAGGCGTTGTATATCCGGATGGTCTGGTATTCGAGCGGGTCATAGGTCGAAGTGCCCTCTTCCGGTGACTCACCCGTGGCCCGTGTCGCCGAGATGTGCAGGGCGACCGTTCCGGTTCCGGTGCCGCCCTCGACGGCGCTCTTCGAACAGCCGGCGATGCCGCTTGCGGCGAAGAGCAGGAGAACGAGCGTATGGGGAATTATCTGTCGTTTCATAATTTCGTGGCGTTGTTTATTCACCCTCGACGATCAGGGTCATGGTCTTGGAGGTGGTCGAGCCGCTCTCGTTCGTCACGGCAAGCGTGAATTGGTGCGTCCCGGGGAACATCATGAGCATGTCGACGAATTTCGAGATCGTGAAGGTCAGGCTGGTCTTACCCTTGACCTGCTCGTTGACCGGGAATCCGATGGTGTCGCTCGTCAGGGATGCGAGTTCTTCGGGATCGGTGATGTTGCAGAGGTCGAAGGTCGGTTTCAGGTGTACGGCTCCGAGAATCTCCTCGTTGAGCGTTTCGGAGGTGATCGTTACGACAAAGGCCGTGATTCCGGTCGAGGTGTTGATGTCGACGTCGATCTCCTGTCCCGCGGTGATGACCTTCGGCTGGTCGATGTCGAACTGACGGCATACGATCGAGGGGTCTTCGCTTGCGCCGCCGCCTTCGTAGGTGAAGGTCAGCGTTGCGATGCTGTTCTGCCCCTTGTCGTCGGTCATGTTGAACGTGAGGGTGTGGTTGCCCCCGTAGCCGTAGAAGAGCCACATGATACCGTTGAGGTCGAGCGTGCTTTCGGTGGCGCTCGGGGTGAGCTGCAGCGAGCGGAACGGATGCAGTCGCGAGAGCGTGCCGCAGAGGTCGACGTCGGTCAGGTTGCCCGATTCGATGATCTCGGTGCGGAACGAGGGGTTGTCGGTCGTGAGGCTTACGACCGCCGAGCGGATGCCGTGCGGGGCCGTCAGCGTCAGCACGGGAGCCGAGCCGGTGAACTCGCCTGCGGTGTCGTACATGGCGTCGTTGAGTTTCATGCCCTCCGCGAGGTCGTGGTCGGGCCATGTGAGTTCCGGAAGTCCGCTGGGCTCCTCGAGAATGGGTTCCCACAGCGACTGGGAACCATTGACGACGATCTCTTCGTCCTGTACGAAACTGTTCGGCTTAACGCTGATGTCGATGTCACCCGTCTCGGAGTAACCGATCGAGAGCGCGATCTTGCGCCACTGTCCGGCCTTGACACCCGAGATGGTCTTCGTAAGCTGTACCTTTTCGCCGTTTTTGCTTCCCGTGAGGAGGAACTCGAGCGTGTCGCCGTTCTCGTCGTCGGTTTGCGGGCGGAAGTGCGCGGCGCGGGTCTCATTTTTCGCAAAGACGATCGAGGCGTCGTTGAGCGAGACGGTCGACTGGGTGTCTTCGCTGAGCACCGCGGCCAAATCGGCCGACATTGTCACCGTGACCTTGATGTTCGAGAGTTTGCAGATGACGTTTCCGTCGATGGTTTGCGGGGCGTCGGTCGTGTGGGTGCGCTGGATCGTAAAGTCGCATTCGGTGCCGTAGACCGGGCTCTCCCACGCCACGTCCTCGATGGCGGCTTCGTCGTGCGAACTTACGTACAGGCGGTAGTTGCCTACCGGCAGGGCGAGCAGGTTCCCGTCGGGGCCGTCGGTGAGTTGCGACTGCAGTTCACCGTAGGTGGTGTCGAGCACGGTCTCGTCGGACGCGTTGTAAATCCGTATGATGTACTCTTCGGTGGCCTCGGTAATGGCGCGAGTGGCGGCGGTCTTCGTGATCGGCGAGGAGTTGATCTCGCTGTCGAGCAACACCTGCGGATTCAACCCTCCGAGGTTGAGGTATCCGATCTCCTGATTCGGAGCCGGCTCGCTGGGACCGTAATTGGGCTTTTCGTTGACGCATCCTGCGGCGGTGCCTGCCAGGAGAATCAAGGCATACAGACGGCTGAGGTATTTCATGGCTGATCTGCGGTTTTAAGCGTTTTCGTTGAGTTCGACATCCACCGCCACGGTGATCTCCTGACTCTCGTCGAGGGTGATGTGGAGCGTGGCGCTGCCGGCGTCGGCGGCATCGAACGTGAAGATATGGCGCGTGCGGGCCTTGGTCATGTCGAGGCTCTGCTCCGCGAAGACGATTTCGGGACCGTCGTCCTCGCCGGTCTGGCTCTGGCGGCGGGCCGTGCCTGTCACGGTGAGTTTCGTTGCGGCCTTGACAAATACCGGAACCACGCTCTCGCCCGATCGGGGCGTGAAGGTGAACTCATTGCCCGAGGCGGTTTTGAGCGTAAAGGTGGCGTCGTGGAAATAGTTGTCGAAGGCCTCGGTGGTGCGGACCTCGGCCAGCGAATTGGCGATCGCGGCATTGATTTGGGCGGTGGCCGTTTCGGTGGCCACGACCGTCAGCCCCTCTTCCCCGTAGTAATAGGGCTTGTTGATGCCCTCCTCGTCGGGGGATCCGAAGGTGATGACGGCGGTGTAGCTGCCGGCCTTGTAGAGCTCGTCTTCGGTGTTGAAGTCGTCGATCGTGGGCCACTCCTCGTCGAACTGAAGTGCCGGGCAGATCAGCTCCAGTGCGAACTCCCCGGGGGCGGGGACGGTCACTCCGATGGTCGAGAGGTCGAAATCGGCGCGTGTGCGGGTTTCGATCACGCCGTTGGCCGAGCCGCGGAGCCGGATACGCCCGAATCCGTTGCCGGACTCGGTATTCATTCCCTCGTCGGCGCACGACCCGAGGATCAGTGCGGCGGCGCATGCCAAAGCCGATAGGATGGATGGTTTCATGGGGGTATATTGTCTTGCTTATACTCTATTGGTTGACGATCGACACCCGGATATTGTCCAAGTAGACGTAGTTGTTGCTGTAATACGCTGACCACTCTTTGGGTTCGCCGATTTTCATGTATACTTCCCAAACAAGTCGGTCTGCATTGGTCGCGCTTGTCGTATATTCAGTTTGGAGGGTCACGTTGTCGTAGTTGCCGTTCAACGTTCCGGAATCGGTGATGTCGTAGATGACTGCCGGAATATTGTATTGCAATACGGTTCCGGGATCGCCATCGGAGAACGCTGTTCCCCATGTGGTCGATACGGCATCCCGGGTATCGTCGGACGCGATACCCGCTGCCATATAGGGCTGAAGCGTGTTTCCCCGATTGGAACTTCTGGCCATGGAATAATTGAATTGCACGAAAATCTGACAGAAGGTTTTCAATCCCGAGAGATTAGGAGAATCAAGTCTTCCATGATAGGAACCGCGAACGCCAGCGGCACATTCGTTGCGGCTGCAAAGGCGAAGCGAGTTCCCGGCTGATACCCCGCAACGTACTCCTGTCCAGCCCGTCAGACCGTATTCCGACAGGTCGCTGGCTCCGTTGTAACCTACTCCCCCGGGGCCTCCGGTGCTGTTGTCTGTGTTGATCTCGAATCCCTGCACACCGCTGAAATCCTCCTCGAAGAGGTAGGGGACGTCGGGCAGCGTGATTTCGTTCACCGCCTGGGTGTTGATCGTCGGCAGCGAGAGTTGTTTCGAGACCGTGGCATGCTCCGAGTCGTAGAAGACCGTCAACGCCCCGGCGGTATTCAACTGCCCGGGAATCTCCGAGCCAACCGGCAGCAGAATCTCGTATTGTCCCTTGTCGTTGACCGTGAAGGGCGTTTCGGCCGATCCCGTGTCGAAGGTCACGCCGTCGGCGGCGATCCACAACTTCTGGATCGCTTCGCCCAGGGTATTCTCGCCCGTGTCGTGGAGCGAGAAGCGGAGCATCGTGCCGAGAATCTTCCCGGCCTCGGGAACCGTGTAGGAGATCGGGGTGGTGTGCCCGGCCTCGAAATCCTTGCCGGCAAAGGTGCGTGTCTGCGATTCGTAGATCGACCCCGTGGCGACGATTTCGATCTGGTCCGTCTCCTGGAGCACAATGGGGGCGATGGTCGCGAAGACCACGTCGCCGGCGTTCTTCGGCTCGGCGAACTGTAGCGTCACGCTCCGCGATCCGCTGATTTGCGGCTGCGCCTGCGGATCGGTCAGGTCAACGGTCAGCGTGCCGGTGACATCGGTCGGGAAGGTCAGCGTCAACTGCGTGATGGCTTCGCCGAGGTTGTTCGCCGGGATGCGGATGCGCAACAGGTGTACCTGGTGGTGGAAGGTCATCGAGACGGCGGCGCTGTTGTCTCCGGCGACGAGGGCCGGGGCATTGCCGATCGGATCGGCTACCATGACGTCCCATTCGCTGTGGAACGTGCCGTCCTGTACGGCGGGAATCTCATAGGAGACCTGCTGCGAAACGTCGGCTGTTGCTGCGGGAACGGGGTAGGCGGCATAATAGGTATAGGTTTGCGCCTCGTCCATGGCGGGGATGTCTCCGCGGAAGAGGGCTTCCTGCCAGATGGAGGCGTAGTGCCACAATGCGAATTCGGCCTTGTCGAGCGCCGGCGTACCGTCAGCGCTCCGGGCCCACAGCGCAATGCGGTCGTCGTCCGACCACCGGACCTCGACGCCCTCCGCGTCAATCTGCGTGCGGCTTTCGATATCGATGCCGACGCGGGGCGTTGCACCGATGGTCACGGAGATCGGGTCTGTTGCGGGAATCGGGTCCGTTGCAGGATTTTTGCTGCAGGCGGCGGCCGTCATCAGGATACCGATCAGGATGCCTCGATAGAGCTGCATGGTGATTGAATTCTTTCTGTTTATGAACGTTGCAAAAATAGCCGCCTTCCGTGTGAAATCAAACTTTTTTCAACGAACTCCCGGTTTTTCATCATGAATACCCCGATTTTCCGGCGATGCCGAGGGCCTGTTCAACGAAAAAACCTGCTCTTTGGGAGCAGGTTTTTTCGTTTGTTCGCACGCCCGGACTATTCGGCATTCTGCGGCGCCTGTTTGACGTATCGGTCGAGCCATGCGAAGAACTCGCGGTTCCAGACCATCGAGTTCTGGGGCTTGAAGACCTGGTGCGCCTCGTCCTGGAACTCCACAAGGCGGGCCGGGATGCCCCGCACACGGGCGGCCGTAAAGGCCTCGAGCGACTGCGTGTAGGGAATGCGGTAGTCCTTCTCGCCGGTAAAGATCAGGATCGGCGTGTCCCAACGGGCCACAAACTTGTGGGGCGAATTGGCGTAGGAGCGCTGTGCCGTGGCGTTCGCGGTGTCCCAGTAGGGGCCGCCGTAGTCGTTGTTGATGAAGAAGAGCTCCTCGGTTTCGCCATACATGGCGTCGAAGTCGAAGATGCCGCAGTGGGCGATGAAGGCTTTGAAGCGCTTCTCGTGGCATCCGGCCAGGAAGTAGACCGAATAGCCGCCGTACGATGCGCCGACACAGCCCATGCGAGTCTCGTCGGCCCACGGTTCGCGCGCCACGTCGTCGATGGCCGAGA